>NZ_BAFS01000048.1 GCF_000308415.1 Nocardia asiatica NBRC 100129
GCGAAGCGAGTCCGAGCATTGCCTGTTCGCGGCCTGGCTCGGGTCCGAGCGGCCGCCGCATCGGCGACGAAGTCGCCGGCCTCGATCGCTCGGACGCGAGCCACAAAGGGGCCGCGAACACGCCGCGACGAAGTCGCGGCCAAACTACACAGCCCGTAACCGGGTGCGGCTGGCGTAGACGTGTTCGGCGATGAGGGTGGCGATGCGGTCGGGCGCTTCCAGCATCGGTACGTGTCCGACGCCGTTGACCAGGATGCGGTCGGCGGATTCGGGCAGTTCCTTCAGGTAGCGGCGGGCGTAGACGCGGTTGGGGATGACTCGGTCGTACTCCGACAGCAGCAGCCGGACCGGCGTGCGCAGGGTGGACAGGTCTTCCTGTTCCGCGGCGCGCAGCGCGCCGAGAATCATCGGGAGCATCGCCGAGCAGTTCAGTGCGGCCGTCAGGGCCGCGGCGGCGTCGCGCCGGGACACCGCGGACGCGTGCTTGCTCAGCGCGAGCAGGGCGATGCGCTGGGCGAGCGGGTTGCCGATCGCGAATCCGCCGAGCCGCTTGCCGATTTCGACGAGTGGCACCAGGGACAGGAATTTCAGGTTGACCCGCCATTGGATGAGCGAGGGCGCGTGCCATCCGCCCGCGGGCGCGATCAGGGTGAGGGTGCGGGCACGACCGCGGCGGGCGAGTTCGACGCCGACGAGGCCGCCGAGCGAGTTGCCCGCGATATGGCAGGTGCGCCAGCCCAGTTCGTCGAGTTGGTCGCAGATCCGGTCGGCGAGGGAGTACACGTCGACCGATCGGCCGTCGGTGGGTGCGCCGCCCCAGTGGCCCGCGAACGCGGGCGCGAACACTTCGCAGTGTGTCGACAGTCGCGCCGCGGTCTGTTCCCAGCAGTGCGGCGACAGCATGAAGCCGTGCAGCAGCAGCAAGGGGTCGCCGGAACCCAGGTGCAATGCCTTGATCGGCTGGGGCCGGTCGGCCCGGGTGGAGCCGCGCGCGGCGGCGGAGGAGGACTGGGAGGCGTCAGACGACATCGTCATCACCCCTTCCTGGACGGCAGTGTCCGGGGGACTTCATCAGAACAGCATTGTACGGTCGTGGAGTGCCGTATATCTCGACAGTGAACGTGAACGGTGTCCGCGCGGCCGCGGGCAAGGGGCTGTTGGCCTGGCTCGCGGTCACCGAGGCCGACGTGGTCTGCGTGCAGGAGACCCGCGCGACCGACGAGCAGGTCAGGGCGGCGCTCGCGCCCGCGCTCGACGCGGGATGGCAGCTGTCGCACGCCGAGCCGGAGTCCAAGGGCCGCGCCGGGGTCGGCATCCTGTCCCGGCGAGCGCCGAATGTCGTGCGAATCGGTTTCGGCAGTGTCGAGTTCGCGTCGGCGGGACGCTACCTCGAGGCCGATTTCGACGATGTCACCGTCGCGAGTGTCTACGTGCATTCCGGTGACGCGGGCACCGTGCGCCAGGACGAGAAGTATCGGTTCATGGCCGAGCTCGGCGCCTACCTCACCGAGCGCACGGGAGATTTCGTGGTGGCGGGAGACTGGAACATCGCGCACACCGAGCGTGATCTGAAGAACTGGAAAGGCAACTTGAAGTCGGCCGGATTCCTGCCGCGGGAGCGCGCGTGGATCGACGAGTTGCTGGCCGCGGGGTACGTCGATGTGGTGCGCGGCCTGCACCCGGGGGTCGACGGCCCGTACAGCTGGTGGTCCTACCGTGGTCGCGCGTTCGACAACGACAGTGGTTGGCGCATCGACTATCAGTTGGCGCGCGGCGAACTGGCCGGCCGCGCGAAAGAGGCGGTGGTGGAGCGCGCGGCGACCTATGACCAGCGCTGGTCGGACCACGCGCCCGTCACGGTGCAGTACCGATGAACGGGTCGCTGGCGACGAAGCGTGTACTCGGCCTGCTCGGCGCGGTCGCGCTGGTGCTGATCGCCGCGGTGCTCGCCCTGTACGACGGTGGCTCTTCCACGACGTCCGCCCCGGCGAGTCGCGCGACTACCGTCGCGGCGAGCACCGCCGCCGCACCCCGCGCCGGTGATTCCGCGTCGCCGGTCACCCAGGCCGTCGGCGTTCCGGAGCGCGCGTACGCCACGTTGCGGGAGATCGACGCGGGCCGCTGGCCGGACTCGGCGAACGCCCCGGGCACCAAAGGGGGTGAGCGATGGATGAATCGTGGCGGCGACCTGCCCGCCGAAGACGGCTCCGGTAAGCCGATCACCTATCAGGAGTGGGACGTCAATCCCAAGCAACCCGGTCGGTCCCGCGACGCCGAACGCATCGTCACCGGCAGCGACGGCTCGGCGTGGTACACCGGTGACCATTACAAGACCTTCACGAGGATGCGCTGATGACAAAGTCCGTCACGCTGTCGCAGTTCCTTGCCCGTCCCGACGCGGATGACGCGCCGCCCAGCGCCGAACTCGCCCCGCCGCGGGTCACCTTCGGCGCCCTCGCGGTCGACGCGGCCGAGTTCAGCGGGGTGCGTGACAAGGCGCCCTCCGGCTACCTGGTGCGCGAGGTGCGCGGCACGAGGATGCGCACCACCGCGCGGCTGTTCGACGAGTTCGCCGCGGCGTTCCAGTTCCCGTACTACTTCGGGAGCAACAAGGACGCCTTCGACGAGTGCCTGCGCGACCTGGACGATTTCATCGGTGAAGGGGCCGGTTACGTTGCGGTCGTGCGCGACTCGGCCGAACTGCTCGCCGAGGACCCGATCGAGCGCGACTGGTTCGCCGAGGCGATGCGGGATTGCGCGGCCTACTGGTCGCGGCGCGACGTGCTGTTCCGGGTGGTCCTACAGGGTGAAGCGCCCGACCTGCAGGATGTGTCTTTGCGCTTGTGACGGCGGCCGTCACCGCAATTTGTCCGCCAGATCCTCGCCGAGCAGCACGAATACGTCCACCGTGTGCTCGATCAGTTCGTCCCGGGTGAGGTGCAGATCGCCCTGGAGCCACGCGGTGAGCGTCTGCACCAGCCCACCCACCAGGTACAGGGCGCGGAAGTCGATCGCCGGGTGCGGGGGCGCATCGGGCATCCGGTAGAAGTCCATGCCCTCCGCGGCCACCATTCGCGCGAACGCGCGCACCGTCTCGGTGGTGCGGGCGCGCAGCTCCGGCGTCGCCATGGCCGCGATCAGGGCAGCCTTCGCCTTGCGCGGATCGTCGGTGAGCAGGTGCACGCCGGCGGTGATCGCGGCGTGCGCGGTGGCGCGCGTGTCCGGCGGGGCGGTGCGCACGGCAGCGAGAATGGCCGCCGCGAGTTCCGCGGCGATCCCGTCGAGCAGGGCGGTGAGCACGGCGTCCCGGCTGTCGAAGTTCTCGTAGTAGTACCGCTCGTTGAGCCCGGCCCGCCCGCACAATCCCGACACGGTCAGCTTCGACAGCCCCTCGGTGCCGATGATCTCCAGCGCCGCCTCCAGCAGTGCCGCGCGCCGCTGCGCCCGGCGCTCCTCGGCGGAGATGCCTCCATACGTCCGTTGCGCCGCCACGGTTCGATTCTTACAGACGCCGATTCTGGCGGAGGCTCTTGCCAGAATGAGTAATTCTGGTGGATGCTATTGCCAGATGTTCTCGACGAGGAGGCGGCGGTGTCCGAGCCCGGCTATTTCAGTGACCACTCGATGGTTCGGCGGGTGATGAGCAAGCGCGCGGTGGGCCTCACCTACGGTCTGCGCGCCCTGGTGATCGGCGCGGTGCACCCGCTGCTGTACGTCGGCACCGCGGAGAACACCGAGCACCGGACGACGCCTTACACCCGGCTCGCGCTGACCGGGCGGCTGTTCGAGGCGGTGTTCCTCGGCAGCAAGGCCGAGGCCGACCGCGCGCTGGCGTTCACCAGGAAGCGGCACGTCAAGGTGCGTGGCGCGCTCC
The DNA here is from genome assembly GCF_000308415.1 of Nocardia asiatica NBRC 100129. Taxonomy (GTDB): domain Bacteria; phylum Actinomycetota; class Actinomycetes; order Mycobacteriales; family Mycobacteriaceae; genus Nocardia; species Nocardia asiatica. The sequence continues at coordinate 3,875 of NZ_BAFS01000048.1, forward strand.
CCGAGGACGCCGGAGTCCATCACCCGGCGGGCACCGGGTACGCCGCGCACGACCCACACCTGATGTTCATGACGATGGCCTTCACCTTCGACTCGGCCGAGGTGATGTACGACCTGCTGGTGCGCACCATGACCGACGGCGAGCGGGAAGGGCTCTACCAGGACTACGTGCGCTGGGGCGAGCTGTTCGGCATGCCGGTCGACGCGGCGCCGGGCAGTTACCGCGAGTTCCGCGCGTTCTTCGACGGCTACCTGGCCTCCGACGAGTTGTTCCTCACCGACGAGGCGCGGCTGGTCGGCTCCTACCTGGCCGGGCAGCGCGTCCCCTATCCGCAGGGTGTGCCGCTACACCAGGTCACCTCCGCGTTCTACCTGCTGGTGCAGGGCAGCCTGCCGCCGCGGATCCGCACCATGTACGGGATCCGCTGGGGTGTGGCCGACGAGGTCGCCTACCAGGCGTTGTCCAGGGCGGTCCGCACCGCGCACGTGTCGTTCCCGCTGGTGCCCCCGGTGCTGCGCGGTACCCTCGCAGGCCCCAGCGCGCCGGTCTACCGCCTGCTGTCCAAGCGCGAACACGAACTGGTCAGCGGCGGACGGCCGAGCATGCCCGGCGTGCACCCGCGCAACTGGGTGCAGCGAAATTCCGCTTGAGCAACATGCGAAAATCGGAGGCATGTCCAGTCCTGCGCCCACCCCGGCCGCCGAACGCAAACAGCGGGTCCTGTCCGGGATCCAGCCGACCAGCTCTTCGTTCCATCTCGGCAACTACCTTGGCGCGCTGCAGTACTGGGTCACCATGCAGGACGACTACGACGCGCTGTATTTCATCCCGAACCTGCACGCGATCACGGTGCCGCAGGACCCGAAGGAGCTGAAGGCGCGCACCAAGGGCGCCGCCGCCCAGCTGCTCGCGCTGGGCATCGACCCGAAGAAGTCCACTCTGTTCGTGCAGAGCCAGGTGCCCGAGCACGCCGAGCTGGCCTGGGTGCTCAGCTGCATCACCGGGTTCGGCGAGGCCGGCCGGATGACCCAGTTCAAGGACAAGTCGGTGAAGCAGGGCGCGGAGAACGCGACCGTGGGCCTGTTCACCTACCCGGTGCTGATGGCCGCGGACATCCTGCTCTACCGCGCCCATCAGGTTCCGGTCGGCGAAGACCAGCGCCAGCACCTGGAGCTGACCCGAAACCTGGCCCAGCGCTTCAACACCCGGTTCAAGAAGACGTTCGTGGTGCCGGAGGCGCACATCGTCAAGGGCACGGCGAAGATCTACGACCTGCAGGACCCGACCGCGAAGATGAGCAAGTCGGCTTCCACCGACGCGGGCCTGATCAACCTGCTCGACGACCCGAAGGTCACCGCGAAGAAGGTGAAGTCCGCGGTCACCGACACCGAGCGGGAGATCCGTTACGACCCGGAGCAGAAGCCGGGCGTCAGCAACCTGCTGGTGATCCTGAGTTCGCTGACCGGTGCGCCGATCGTCACCTTGGAGAAGGATTTCGAGGGCAAGGGGTACGGCGAGCTGAAGGCCGACGTGGCCGACGCGCTGGTCGAATTCGTCACCCCGTTGCGGGCGAAGGTGCAAGAGTACATGTCTGATCAAGGCGAGCTCGACCGCATCTTGGCCGCCGGAGCCGAGCGCGCGCGAGAGATCGCCGGCAACACCCTCGCACAGGTTTACGACCGGGTCGGTTTGCTGAGCCGCTGAACGGCTACCTCGCCATCGCGCGGTCCATCAGGCGTCGTGCGAGGTCTCTTGGTCGAAGGGGCGAATGGTGCAGGTGATCGACAATGTCAAGGCCGGGATCGAACGCCGGATCCAGGCGCAGCCGTGGCTGGACCATCTGGTCCGTGCGGCGGGGCGCTATCAGCGGCAACGGGGCGACTACTACGCGGCGGGCATCACGTATTTCACTGTGTTGTCGTTGTTTCCGCTGCTGATGATCGCTTTCGCGGTCGCGGGCGTGGTCTTGTCCAGCAATCCGGAGCTGCTGGAGGAATTGCGGGCCAAGATCGTGGAGAACATTCCCGGCTCGTTCGGCACCCAGCTGAACGACCTGGTCGATCAGGCGGTCCAGTCGCGGCGCACGGTCGGTGTGCTGGGTCTGGTCACCGGCGTCTACAGCGGGCTCGGCTGGATGGCCAACCTGCGAGCCGCGCTCACCGAGCAGTGGGAGCAGAAGAGTCCGGACGGGAACTGGCTGATGACAAAGGTGTCCGATCTGGGCGCGCTGGTCGGTCTCGGCCTCGCCTTCACGGTGTCGCTGGGGTTGTCCGCGCTGGCCTCGAGCACTCTCGGTACGCGGCTGCTCGACAGCGTCGGCCTCGGCGACGCGCCCGGGGCGGGCGTGCTGCTGTGGCTGTTGTCGACCTTGCTCGGGTTCCTCGCCTCCTGGGCGGTGTTCGCGTGGGTCATCGCCAGGTTGCCCAGGGAGCCGGTGACGCTGGCCAGCGCCGCCAAGGCGGCCGCCCTGGCCGCGCTGGTGTTCGAGGTGTTCAAGATCGTCGCCTCGATCTACCTGCGCTCGGTGCTGAGCAGCCCGGCCGGGGCCACCTTCGGCTCGATCATCGGCCTGATGGTGTTCAGCTACGTCACCTACCGGATCGTCCTGTTCGCCACCGCCTGGGCCGCCACTGCCTCGGAGAACGAGCCGGAGGCCGAGATTCCGGCGCCCGGTCCCGCTGTGATCGCGCCGCGGGTCAGCGCGCGCGACATATCGGTGGGTGTGGGAGCTGCTTACTTCGGCGCGGGCGCGCTTGCGGCCCTTGCCCTTTCCGGATTGCGCCGGTTGCCCGGCCGTCGTTGACCCGTCCGGCGGTCCACGTTCGCTCGGGGGCCGGGGCGATCAGCGTCTCCGATTGGCCCGCCGTGCCGCGAGCAGCAGTGCGACGGTGAGGATGACGCCGCCGGCGATCGCCACGGTTCTGGCGCTGCTACCACGATCTTCGGCGATGGGCATGGCGGACGGGTCGCTTCCCGGCGCCGACGGGGCGGCCAGACCTGCCCCCGGCGCGGGTGGCGCGGCCAGGACGACCGAGCTCTGGTCACGCTGGGGCACCACCGCACCGGGTAGGTTGCCGATCGCGGCGCTGCGGGGCAGCGCGAATCCGTAGTCGAGCAGCCGGGCGGCTTGTTCCCACGGGCGCAGCGGCCGTACCTCGGCTTGCAGCAGGGTGACGGCGAGCCTGCGGCCGTCGCGCTGGGCGGCGGCGACGAAGGTCTGGCGCGCGTCGTCGGTGAAGCCGGTCTTGCCGCCGAGGGCGCCGGTGTAGTTGTAGAGCAGCTGGTTGTCGTTGCCGATCGGGTAGCCGGGGCGGTCGGTGTCACCCGGGACGGACGGGTCGGCGGGGTAGCCGGGGAAGTCGACCTGCTCGGTGTGGATCAGCTCGGCGAACAGCGGGATCGTCATGGCTTCGCGGAACAGCACGGCGAGGTCGTAGGCCGAGGTGCTCATGCCGGGGCCGTCCAGCCCGGACGGGGTGGCCGCGCGAGTGTCCATGGCGCGCAACGATTTCGCCAGCTCGTTCATCTTCGCGACGGTCGCGTCGTCGCCGCCGAGCTGTGCGGCGATGGCATGCGCCGCGTCGTTGCCCGATGCCATGATCAGCGCCTGCATCAGCTGCCGGTTCGTGTAGCGGCCGCCGGGGCCGATGCCGACTCGGGTGCCGTCGACGTCGGCGTCGGCCTGCGTGCCGATGACCACTTTGTCGAGGTTCAGCGTCCGCAGCGCCAGCGTGGCGAGCAGCACTTTGATCGTGCTGGCGGGCCGGTAGCGACCGTGCGGGTCCTTCGCCGCCAGTACTTCGCCGGTGTCCAGATCCGCCACCAGCCAGGCGGTCGCCGAGATGTCCTGCGGCGCCGCGGGTGCGGCTCTGGGGAGCACGACACCGCATTCCCCCAGACGAGTCCCGCCGATCGGCGGGGACGGGATGGGCAGCGGCGCCGGGGTGGGCTGTCCGGGCGCGGGCACCTCGGAGGCATCGATCGGCGCGGGCGGCAACGTCTTCTGCGGGCAGCTGTCGGTGTTCGGCGTGGTGAACGGCGTGGTGGTGGTCGGCTCGGCCAGGGACGGCACGGCCGTCGCTCCGATCGCGGCGACGGCCAGCACGACGCCCGCGCAGAGCGAGGCACGGCGAGTGATCTTCATCGCCGATGAGCCTAGCGAGCGGTCGGGCCGGCGCACGCGCTCATCGCGTCCGGCGCAATATTGACATACTCTCTCAAATGAGAGTTACTATCAAAAAGTTGTAGCTACCATTCGGAGGAGTCATGAAGAACGACTCGACCCGCCGCTGGTTCGCTCTCGGCGCACTGGCCGTGGCGATGCTGACGATCGGGCTCGACGTCACCGTGCTGACCGTGGCACTGCCCACGCTCGCGGTGGATCTGAACGCGAACACCGCTGCGCTGCAATGGTTCAGCAGCGCCTACACGCTGGCGCTGGCCGCCGTGATGCTGCCCGCGGGCGCACTCGGCGATCGCTATGGCCGGAAGAAGTTCCTGCTCGCGGCCTTGGTGCTGTTCGGCGTCGCCTCCGTCGCGTGCGCCGTGGCCACCACGCCCGGACAGCTCATCGCGGCGCGGGTGGTGCTGGGGATCGGCGCGGCGGCGATGATCCCGCTGTCGATGTCGGTGCTGCCCGACATGTTTCCCGAGCCGGCGCAGCGGCAGCGTGCGCTCACCATCTGGATCACCTCGACCGCGATCGGCCTTCCGCTGGGACCGATCGTCGGCGGATGGTTGCTGCGTAACTTCTGGTGGGGTTCGGTGTTCCTGATCAACGTGCCGATGGTGGTGATCGGCGCGCTGGCCGTCGCGGCGCTGGTACCCGAATCGCGCAGCCCGCACCGCTTCCGCATCGACCTGTCCGGCGTCGTGCTGTCGGTCGCGGGCATGCTCGGGCTCACCTACGGTTTCATCCGGGTCGGTGAGCAGGGCTGGGGTGACGGCCCGGCCTGGCTGATCATCGCGGCCGGTGTGCTGCTGATCGGCGCGTTCCTGGCCTGGCAGCGCAGGGCGGCGCACCCGCTGATCGATCTCGGGCTGTTCGCCGCACCCGGATTCCGTTCGGGCGCGGCGTTCTCCATCGTGGTGAACTTCGCGATGTTCGGCATGTTCTTCACCGTTCCGCAGTACTTCCAGGCCGTGCTGGGCGTGGACGCGCTCGGCAGCGGGCTGCGGCTGCTTCCGCTGATCGGCGGCATAGTGGTCGGCAGCAGGCTGGTCGACAAGGCGCTGGCGAGGCTGGGTATCCGCGTGGTGATCAGCGCCGGGTTCGCGCTGCTCGCGGGTTCGCTCGTGCTGGGGGCGCTCACCAGCGTGGACAGCGGCTACGGGTTCGCCGCGCTGTGGCTGACGTTGCTCGGAGCCGGAATGGGCCTGGTGATGCCTGCGGCCATGGGCATGGCGATGGACGATCTGACCGCGGAGCGATCCGGCTCCGGTTCCGCACTGCTGCAGGCATTGCGTCAGGCGGCAGGCACCGTCGGCGTCGCGGTGCTGGGCACCGTGCTGTCCACGCGCTACCGGGCGGGACTCGGGCCGTGGAATCGCGACCCGATCGCCGACGGCGTCAACGCGGGCGTCGCCACAGCCCATGAGCTGGGCGATCCGGTGATGCTGCAGCAAGTACAGGAGGCATTCCTCAGCGGTATGAGCGCGATGCTGTGGGCCTGCGCCGCGCCGTGCTTGCTGGCGACCGTGCTGAGTGCCGCGTTCGTCCGTGCCCGACCCGGCGAGGCGCGGGAGCCGTATGCGGCAGAATCGATTCATGTCGGTTGAGCTACCCGCGAACGGGACGGCGCAAGGTCTGCGCGAGCGGAAGAAGGAACGGACCCGCCGGACGATCCGCCTCGAAGCCTTCCGGCTGTTCCGCGAGCAGGGTTACAACGAGACGACCGTCGAGCAGATCGCCGCGGCCGCCGATGTCTCGCCGAGCACCTTCTTCCGCTACTTCCCGACCAAGGAACAGTTGGTGCTCGCCGACGACCTGGACCCGCTGATGTTCGAGGCGTTGCAGCGCCAGCCGCGTGAGGTCTCGCCGTGGATCGCCTTCCGCAACGCCGTACTCGAGGTCTTCGGTAGTCTGCCCGCCGCCGAACTCGCGTTCGAGCAGGAGCGGCAGGCGCTGCTGTATCACGTGCCGGAGCTGCGGTCGGCCATCGGCTTGGAGATCATCCGAAGCATCGACCTCATCGCGAGTCTGCTGGCCGAGCACGTCGGCCGGTCCGCCGACGATTTCGAGGTGCGGGTGGCAGCGGGCGCGATGGCGGGCGCTGCCCTGGCCATGGCGACGATGACGCCGTTGAACGTCGAGAACATCACGCGCACCCTGGATTTCCTGGGCGCGGGCATGCCGCTCGCGCCGGAGCGCGAATCCTGAAGGTTCCGATCCGGGCGGGCCGGCGCCTACTGCGCCCCGGCGGCGCTGGTCTGCCGCAACCGATCCGGGGTGTCGTCGTCCATGGTCGCGAAGAACCCGCCGATCACGTCCTCGATCTCGGCGATCGAGTCCGCGCAGTAGAGAATCGGCTGGTAATGGGTGATGTCGTAGCTGGCGGTACCCATCTGGGCGATGTCGAGCGGACGCAGTTCGGCGTGCCGGAACTCCTCGATCTCCCCGTAGGACGACAGCAGTCCCGCGCCGTAGCAACGGACCTCGCCGCGTTCCCGGACGACGCCGAACTCCATCGAGAACCAGAAGACGTCGGCCAGGAATTTCAGCGCGCGCTCGGTGCTCAGCCGCGCGACCGCCGCGCCGACCGTCGTGTAGATGGCCGCGAAGCGGGGGCTGGCGATCTGGTTGGCGTGCCCGATGATCTCGTGGATGGCGTCGGGCTCGGGGGTGTACAGCGGCGCGGAGTGATGCCGGATGTATTGCGTGGAATGGAAGACCCGGTCGGCGAACGAGCCGAAGAACTCCCGCAGCGGCACCAGGCCCGCGGCCGGGGCGTAGCGGAATCCGGTCAGCGGTGCCAGGGCCGCGGACACCTCGTCCAGTTGCGGGATGTGATCGGTGGGCAACGACAGCGCCTCTGCGGCCGCGAGGATCTCCGCGCTGGCATATTTGCGATGCTTGCGCGCGAGTTCGGCCGACACGATCCGCCAAACCTGCTGCTCCTCGTCGGTGTAGGCGATCCGGGGGAGTGGCTTTCCCGGTGCGTAGTCCAGCGCCAACGCGGCGATCGCGTTGCGCCGGGCCCGGTAGTCGGGGTCGTGCACGCCGGGGTGCTCGTCGCTCAGGTGCACGGTCACGTCGCCGTCGCCGGTGCGGGTCACCGGCGAGTACAGCTGCGCCTCACTGAACATATCTCGATGCAAGCACCGCCGGCACCCGGCGACAACAAAAGCCCGTCCAGCTGAACAATTTGCCTAGCCGAACGGGCCGTTCTTCAGAATCGCGACAGTAGCGGTCCCGAAACGGGCAACCTGCTGATCAGTGCGCGCCGTGCAGCGAATGCACTACCGCGTGGCCTTTGCCGCGCCCGATCAGCCACTTGTTGACGGGCGTGGTCACCACGAACGCCACCGCGAAGGCGAAGGCGAGGGTGGCCCAGAACAGCACGCTGTCCAGGTGGGCGTCCATCGCGCCGGGAACGGCCAGGATCACGGCGTTGTCCACGACCTCCATGACCGTGATGGACACGGTGTCGGCGGCCAGTGCGGTGCTGACGGCAGCGGCCAGCGGCAGGCCCGCGCGCAACACGCCGCGCATGGTGAACGCGTAGCCGAACAGGAACGCGAGCACGATGGCCAGCGCCATCGTGGAGGCGTTGTTCCAGCCCAGTGCGGTGCCGATCACCATGCCGAGGATCTCGCCGATGGCGCAGCCGGTGAGGCAGTGCAGCGTCGCCATGGCCGCCATGCGCCAGGTAGCCGGGGCGTGGTGTGCGGTGTGCTGTCCAGCGCTGTGCGTCGCCTGCGCGGTGTGCGAGATGTGCTCGCCCGAGTGGTCGTACCGGTGCTCCATGGCAGGAACTATACCCCCGTAGGGTATTCATGCAAGTCCGGGTTCGTGATTTGCCGGACATGAGCGGGCGCCATGCCGCAAGATGGCGAAGTACGAAGGAGGGCGCATGAAATCCGTGCGGATCGATCTCGACCAGAACCTGCTCGCCGCGGCGGCCGCCATCATGGGCACGTCGACGAGCGACGCCACCATCAACGAGGCCCTGCGCCGGATCGTCGTGCACGAGCGCCAGTTGCACAACCTGGAAAGGCTCGCCGCGAAGGCGTTCGCCGAGCTACCCGACGTCGCGCTGGCGGATCGCTAGGCGGGAGGCGCTGCGGGCTAGCGTGGCGAGGCGGGCCGTTGCTCCGCCTGAGCGCGCAGCCAGACCTCTTCGAACTCCCGAGCATCGATTTGCAGTGCGGTGAATTCGGTCTCGGCATTCAGTTCTTCCGGCGTGGGCACCGGAATCTGCCCGAGTTCGGTCGCGCCGGTGCCGCGACCGCTATCGGCCCAGTCGCCGTGTCCGTCGCGGAACACCTCGACTTTGCGCACCTCGAAGCCGTCGTCGCCGATTTCGCTGAACAGCTCGACCGGCTCGTCGTCGAAGTCGTGGTGCCATTGCGCCTTCAGGTACCACATCGCCCATCAACTCCCAGTTCGCGACCGACTCGGTGACCGAACCGCACATCAGCCAGCATATTGGGTGCGGGCAGCGATGTGGGGGCGTTACGGCCGGTTCCGGCGGCTCTGACCAGCCTCTTCGCCGAGCATCGAGTGGGCTGGACGCGAGGTCGAGTGCGATCGGCGACGCGATGTCCCACCGCCGATCGCCGCGGAGCCGCTCGAGTTCTCCGCATTCGTCGTATCAGGCGGGCAGGTGGACGGCGTCGTCGCGGCGTGCGTGGACTGTCGGTGGCCACTGGCAGAATCCCGGTCACTGTTGGCGTGAGGCGAGGGGTGGGAGTCATGGCGGTCTCTCTTGTCGACGTGCCCGTGGCGCAGCGGCCGCGCGAGCGGTTGCTGGCGCTCGGGCCGCACGCGCTGAGCGACGCGGAGTTGCTGGCTCTGCTTTTGCGGCAGGGCAGGCGCGGTGCCAGCGCGCTGGATCTGGCGGTGGAGCTGCTGGTCGAACACGGCGGCCTGGCCGGGCTGGCCTCGGCGCGCCCGGAGGAGTTGTCGCGCCGGGCCGGGATCGGCGTGGCCAAGGCCGCCGCGATCATCGCCGCGTTCCACCTCGGCGCGCGGGCGCGCGGCAGGCCGGATACCGCGATCCGGCTGACGAGCCCCGCCGACGTGGCGGCCGCAGCCCGCCCGCTGTTCGCGGGCGCCCGCGTCGAGCGCCTGCTGGTGCTGGTCTGCGACGCGCAGAACCGCCTGCGTCAGAAAGTCTTCGTCGCCGAGGGCGCCATCGACCAGGTCGCCGTCCCGGTCCGGGAAATCCTGAACACCGTCCTGCGCCACGACGGCCGAGCCTTCGCCATCGTCCACAACCACCCCTCCGGCGACCCGGCCCCCAGCCACGACGACCGCCGCACCACCACCCTCCTCACCGAAGCCGCCCACACCGTCGGCCTGCGCTTCCTCGACCACGTGGTGATCGCGGGGGAGAAATGGGCCGGCGCCCCGGTTATCCGGTGAGCTCTGCAAAGCCCGCGTGCTCAGCGGCCCTCGGTCCAGAATCGCTGGATGCGGGCGATCGCTTCCTCCTTGGTCATCAGAGCGATGTCGTCCTCAGCGAGACCCACTCGATGAATCAGCAGGTGAACGAGATCGATGGGTAGTGATGACTTAGGTGGCTCGGGAAGACCGCGGTTCGGCAACACATTGTTCGAAACACAATCCCAGAACGATTCCTCGGAGACGTCCAGTTGGTCGCGCAGGATATGCGACCACAGCGCCGCGCCATACCCTGTGCGGTCGACAGGATGCGAGATGCACGTGCGCAAAATCCTGCCATCCGGCAGACCTAATTCGTAGGTCACGTGGTGTGTCCCTGTGCGGCCTCGTGTGTTTCGCACCCGCTCCCACCCCTCGATCTCGCAGAATTGTTCGTGAAGTTTGCGAGTCGGCTGCGGCCAGCTCATTCGGTGGCTCCGACCAGCCATTCCCGGAGCTGGTGGTTGTCGCTGAGCCCGATCAGTTGGATCAATCCCCAGTTCTCGCGATGGTTCGGCGCGTCTCGCAGTCTGGTTTGCCAGTCATCCGCGTATTCGCGCAGGGCGGCGATCGTTTCGTCGAGGGCCTCATCGAGCGTTGCGCCGTCGGCAGCCACAGGTAAGCCTGGTAGAAATACCGACCACCCGCCGTTCTCGGCTACCACTTCCGCGGCAGACGGGCATACTTTCGCAAGCATGTAGCGGAGCCGCTCGGCATCCACGACAGCGGCGTACTCGGTGTCTCGCCGCACAGTCGCAACACGTCCTCCCACGGCCGCATCGAGCAACTCTTTGAGATGTGCGCGCGCGTCCGTATAGCTGTCATAGTGCACGGCCGACATCGGTGACCTCCCAATCGCTGGTCCCATGGTCTCGTTCATTCGTAACCACGTCAAGTACATCAGGTACACGATGTACTTCGGAGCGACTCCTGGCAATGCTCGTTGACCGTCGAAATGTGTGTCATCGTCTCGTCCACGAGAGCTCTGGCCCAGTAACGGCGAAGGCCGCCTTCATCTGGTGATGGAGGCGGCCTTCGGTTTTCGGCTAGCGGGAGGTCAGCGGGTGAACAGCAGTGCGCGCTTGACTTCCTGGATGGCCTTGGTGACCTCGATGCCGCGGGGGCAGGCGTCGGTGCAGTTGAAGGTGGTGCGGCAGCGCCAGACGCCTTCGACGTCGTTGAGGATGTCGAGGCGTTCGCGGGCGCCTTCGTCGCGGCTGTCGAAGATGAAGCGGTGGGCGTTCACGATCGCGGCCGGGCCGAAGTAGCTGCCGTCGCTCCAGTACACGGGGCAGGAGGTGGTGCAGCAGGCGCACAGGATGCACTTGGTGGTGTCGTCGAACCGGGCGCGGTCGGCCTGGCTCTGGATGCGCTCGCGGGTGGGCTCGTTACCCGAGGTCATCAGGTAGGGCTTCACCGCGCGGAACGCGTCGAAGAACGGCTCCATGTCGACCACGAGGTCCTTCTCCACGGGCAGGCCGCGGATCGGCTCGACGGTGACGGTGATCGACTTGCCGTTCTTGGGCAGCATGTCCTTCATCAGCACCTTGCAGGCCAGCCGGTTGACGCCGTTGATCCGCATGGCATCGGAACCGCAGACGCCGTGCGCACAGGAACGGCGGAAGGTGAGCGTGCCGTCCAGGTAGGACTTGATGTAGATCAGCACGTTCAGGAAGCGGTCGGTCGACAGGACCGGCACCTGGAAGGACTCCCAGTGCGCGCCCTTGTCGTCCTCCGGGTTGAACCGGGCCACCTTGACGGTGATCATCACCGAGCCCTCGGGGACCGGAGCGGGCTTCTGCGAAGAGGGTGCTTCGGCAACAGCAGTCATCAGTACTTACGCTCCATCGGCTCGTAGCGGGTCTGCACGACCGGCTTGAAGTCCAGGCGGATGTCCGAGAGGAGATCCGAGCCCTCCTTGTAGGCCATCGTGTGCCGCATGAAGTTCACGTCGTCGCGGTCCGGGTAGTCCTCGCGGGCGTGGCCGCCGCGCGATTCCTTGCGGTTGAGCGCGCCCACCACGGTGACCTCGGCCAGCTCGAGCAGGAAGCCGAGCTCGACGGCCTCGAGCAGGTCGCTGTTGTAGCGCTTGCCCTTGTCCTGCACGGTGATCCGGGAGTAGCGCTCCTTGAGCGCGTGGATGTCGGTGAGCGCCTGCTTGAGCGTGTCCTCGGTGCGGAACACCGAGGCGTTGTTGTCCATCGATCGCTGCAGCTCGGTGCGGATGTCGGCCACCCGCTCGTCGCCGTGCTCGCTCAGCAGCTGGGCCAGCCAGTCCTGCACCATCCGCGCCGGGTTCTCCGGCATTTCCACGAACTCGCTGCGCTGCGCGTACTCCGCGGCGGCGATGCCCGCGCGGCGGCCGAACACGTTGATGTCCAGCAGGGAATTGGTGCCGAGCCGGTTGGCGCCGTGCACCGAGACGCACGCGCACTCGCCCGCGGCGTAGAGACCGGGGACGACGTCGCTGTTGTTGCGCAGCACCTCGCCGCGGATGCGGGTCGGGATGCCGCCCATCACGTAGTGGCAGGTCGGGAACACCGGCACCAGTTCCTTCACCGGGTCCACGCCCAGGTAGGTGCGGGAGAACTCGGTGATGTCGGGGAGCTTCTCCTCGAGCACGTCCTCGCCGAGGTGAGTCACGTCGATGTAGACGTAGTCCTTGTTCGGTCCCGCGCCGCGGCCCTCCAGCACCTCCAGCACCATCGAGCGGGCGACGATGTCGCGCGGCGCGAGGTCCTTGATGGTGGGGGCGTAGCGTTCCATGAACCGCTCGCCGTCGGCGTTGCGCAGGATGCCGCCCTCGCCGCGGACGGCCTCGGAGATGAGGATGCCCAGCCCGGCCAGACCTGTCGGGTGGAACTGGTGGAACTCCATGTCCTCCAGCGGCAGGCCCTTGCGGAACACGATCGCCATGCCGTCGCCGGTCAGCGTGTGCGCGTTCGAGGTGGTCTTGTACATCCGGCCCGAGCCGCCGGTGGCGAACACGATCGACTTTGCGTGGAAGACGTGCAGTTCGCCGGTGGCCAGCTCGTAGGCGACCACGCCGGTGGCGACCGGGCCGCGCTCGGTCTCGGTGAGCACCAGGTCCAGCACGTAGAACTCGTTGAAGAACTCCACGTCGTGCTTGACGCAGTTCTGGTACAGCGTCTGCAGGATCATGTGGCCGGTGCGGTCGGCGGCGTAGCACGCGCGGCGGACCGGGGCCTTGCCGTGATCGCGGGTGTGGCCGCCGAAGCGCCGCTGGTCGATCTTGCCCTCGGGCGTCCGGTTGAACGGCAGGCCCATCTTCTCCAGGTCGAGCACCGCGTCGATGGCCTCTTTGGCCATGATCTCCGCGGCGTCCTGGTCGACCAGGTAGTCACCACCCTTGACCGTGTCGAAGGTGTGCCATTCCCAGTTGTCCTCTTCGACGTTGGCCAGCGCGGCGCACATGCCGCCCTGGGCGGCGCCGGTGTGGCTGCGGGTCGGGTACAGCTTGGTCAGCACCGCCGTCCGAGCACGCGGGCCGGCCTCGATCGCGGCGCGCATGCCCGCGCCACCCGCGCCGACGATGACGACGTCGTAGCGGTGCTCCTGGACAGGACGAGATTCACCAGTCCCAATGGTTCGTTCGCTGCGCTCACTCATGCGAGGGGGCCTGTTCCTAACTGATGTTGGGGTCGAAGGTGAAGATGACGTAGGTGCCCACGCCCATGACCAGGATCATCGAGATGGCCAGCAGGGCCTTGAGCCAGAAGCGGGTCGAGTCCTTGCGGGAGTAGTCGTCGATGACCGTGCGCAGGCCGTTGCCGCCGTGCAACTGTGCCAGCCACAGCATGCTCAGGTCCCAGAACTGCCAGAACGGGCTGGACCAGCGGCCGGCGACGAAGGCGAAGTTGAGCCGCTTCACGCCGCCGTCGAGCAGCAGCATGATCGCCATGTGGCCCAGCACCAGCACGATCAGCAGCAGGCCGGAGAAGCGCATGAACAGCCAGGCGTACTTCTCGAAGTTGTTGTTCGAGCGCGCGCGCGGCGAGCGGGGCAGGTCCAGGCTGGCCGGGCGATCGTAGGACTTACCGAGAACAGGTGCGCTCATGCCCGCACCTCGCTGGCGCTCGGCTCCGGCATGACCGCACTGGCGGCTGTGTTCATGGGTCGCTCGCTTCGCTCGCTCATGCCCGCACCTCGCTGGCGCTCGGCTCCGGCATGACCGCACTGGCGGCTGTGTTCATGGGTCGCTCGCTTCGCTCGCTCATGTCAGTGCTCCGTGAACAGGTAGAAGAATTGGCGCCCGACCGCCGGAACGGCCAGCACGAACCAGATCGCGAGGATGATCCAGAGCATCAGGCGCTGGTACTTCGGGCCCTTGGACCAGAAGTCCACCAGGATCACGCGGACGCCGTTGAGCGCGTGGAACAGGACGACGACAACCAGGGCCATCTCCATCAACGCCACGAGGGGCGTCTTGTAGATCTCGATCGCCTCGTTGTAGGTGTCCGGGCTCACGCGTACCAGGGCGGTATCCAGCACGTGGACGAAGAGGAAGAAGAAGATGGTGACGCCGGTGATCCGGTGCAGCGCCCACGACCACATTCCGGGGTCGCCTCGGTACAGCGTCTTCCGCTTCGGCTGGGCCGGAGCTTCAATCGTGGTCATAGAGTGCGGTGCCTCCAACGTCGTTGATGGACCCGGTTGCAGGTCCGACGCCGACGGCGTTGGGGGCGAATGCCCAGGTGGCTGTACTCCGGCCCGTCGCAGGGAACCTGAACCGATCTGTTCTGGACTCTAATCCCCCAGCAATCCCGGAACTAATTCGGCGTACCGTGCGTTGCGCGACATCCAATCGGGTTAGGCTTACCTTTCTTGATGTGTGCGGGGTTCCGTCGTGGCCCTCGCGCGGCCGTGATCGGGTCGGTCCGAGAGAGGTTCACCATGACGGAAATCGACTGGAAAATGTTGCGCGACAAGGCATTTCAAGTCATGCAGAACGCCTATGCACCGTATTCGCGGTTTCCGGTCGGCGCTGCCGCTCTCAGTGCCGATGGCCGCATTGTGAGCGGTTGCAATGTGGAGAATGTCTCATATGGATTGGGCCTTTGTGCCGAATGTGTACTCATCGGTAACTTGATTTCGGGCGGCGGGGGGCGTCTGCGAGCCGTCTCAGTGACCGACTCCCGGGGCGAAATCCTGATGCCGTGCGGTCGCTGCCGGCAGTTGCTCCACGAGCACGGCGGGGCCGATCTGCTGGTCGATCACAAGGCCGGAGCGGTGCCGCTGCGCACGCTGCTGCCCGACGCGTTCGGCCCGGACGATCTGGACGCCGGACAGCTGTAGCCGAACCCCGCGATTGCGTCCCATCGGCGAGAACCCGTCCGCTCGCCGGCGCATGCCAAACTGTCGACCGTGACGGCACTGGACGCGGTTTCGATCATCACCGCCAAGCGGGACGGCGGCGCGCTGTCGGACGCGCAGATCGACTGGGTGGTGGACGGCTTCACCCGCGGCGTGGTGGCCGACGAGCAGATGTCCGCGCTGGCCATGGCGATCGTCTGGCGGGGAATGACGCGGCGCGAGACAGCGCGATGGACCGCAGCGATGATCGCCTCCGGGCGGCGGATGGACCTCACCGACCTGCCGCGCCCGACCGTGGACAAGCACTCGACCGGCGGCGTCGGGGACAAGATCACGCTGCCGCTCGCGCCGCTGGTCGCCGCGTGCGGCGCCGCGGTGCCGCAGTTGTCCGGGCGCGGCCTCGGCCACACCGGCGGCACCCTGGACAAACTGGAATCCATTCCCGGCTGGCAGGCGGACGTGCCCGGGTCGCGAATGCGCGATCTGCTCCGCGATCCGGCCGTCGGCGCGGTGATCTGCGCGGCCGGAGCGGACCTGGCGCCCGCGGATCGCCGGCTCTACGCCCTGCGCGACGTCACCGGCACGGTCGAATCCATCCCGCTGATCGCCAGCTCGATCATGAGCAAGAAGATCGCCGAGGGCACCGCGGCGCTGCTGCTCGACGTCAAGGTCGGCTCCGGCGCGTTCCTGAAGACACTCGACGGGGCGCGCGAGTTGGCGACCGCGATGGTCGAACTCGGCGACGACGCGGGCGTCCGGACCGTCGCGCTGCTCACCGCCATGGACACCCCGCTCGGCCGCACCGCGGGCAACGCATTGGAAGTCGCGGAATCGGTGGAAGTGCTGGCGGGCGGCGGTCCCGCCGACGTCGTCGAGCTGACCATCGCGCTGGCTCGCGAGATGGTCGCGCTCGCCGGGCTCGACGCCGACCCGGCCGAGGCGCTGGCCGACGGCCGCGCGATGGACCACTGGCGGGCGATGGTCCGCGCCCAGGGCGGCGACCCGGACGCGCCGCTGCCCACCGCGAAACACACCGAGACCGTGCGCGCCGACGCCGACGGCGTGCTGACCCGGCTCGACGCGCTGGGTGTCGGCATCGCCGCTTGGCGGCTCGGTGCGGGCCGGGCACGTCAGGGCGATCCGGTGCAGTTCGGCGCGGGCATCGAGATGCACGCCAAACCGGGTGATGCCGTGAATGCGGGTCAGCCGTTGCTCACGCTGCACACCGATACTCCCGAGGCATTCGCCGGAGCCATGGCGGCCCTGCGCGACGCCGTCGCCATAGAAGCCGATGCGGCGCTCAGGTCCGAACCGCTGATACTGGACCGAATCGTGTCTTGAGCCGGAAGTTGCCTCGCTCGCTGCCGGCGGCGAATGGTGCCCCGATCCGCCGCACCGCGTCGGCTGACTGCGGCGACACGGCTGCTGCGATTGAGCAGTGGGGATGTTCGCTTCCCCGGCTGCGGGGTTGAGCACGGCTGGTGTTCGATTCGCTCGGGTGTGGCGGTTGAGCCGGCGGCGTGTTCGGTCGCTCGGCTGTGGCGGTTGAGCGCCCGGCAGGGCGCGCGGCCGCCGCGATCGTCCGGCCGACTGCACACCGCGACGCGCGTGCCTTCGTGCAAGGCGAGATAGCCGACATCCACACAGGCATGGCGGAGGTCCGGCCGGTGTCCCGTGGTGGACCGGCCCGCATCCAGCGGGCAACGAGATGGTTGCCACGGCCGTAGACGGCTGCCGTTTCGGCGCGCTGCGGCTACCGTCGATACATGACTGGACCGATGCCTCTGACTCTCGCCTCGATCCGCCAAGCGCCGAAAGCGCTGCTGCACGATCACCTCGACGGTGGTCTGCGGCCCGCGACGGTGCTCGAACTGGCCGCGCACAGCGGCTACGACGACCTACCCGCCGCCGACGAGGCGTCGCTCGCGGCCTGGTTCCGCGACGCCGCCGACAGCGGGTCGCTGGAACGGTACCTGGAGACTTTCGCGCACACCGTCGCCGTGATGCAGACCCCGGAGGGCCTGCACCGGGTCGCCCGCGAATGCGCCGAGGACCTCGCGGCCGACGGCGTCGTGTACGCGGAAGTGCGTTTCGCCCCGGAACAGCACTTGGAACGCGGGCTGACGCTGGACGAGGTGGTGGAGCACACGCTGGCCGGATTCCGCGAGGGCGAGGCGGCCGCCGCGGAGCAAGGCCACACCATCGTGGTGACCTGCCTGCTCACCGCGATGCGGCATGCGGCGCGCTCGCGGGAGATCGCGGAACTGGCGGTGCGCTTCCGCGATCGCGGGGTCGGCGGCTTCGACATCGCGGGCGCGGAGGCCGGTTTCCCGCCGAGCAGGCACCTGGACGCGTTCGAGTACATGCGCGCGAACAGCGCGCACTTCACCATCCACGCGGGCGAGGCGTTCGGTCTGCCGTCCATCCACGAGGCGCTCGCGTTCTGCGGGTGCGACCGGCTGGGTCACGGCGTGCGGATCACCGACGACATCAGCGTGCCCGGCGCGGTGGAGGACGCTCAGCTCGGCCTGGTCGCCAACTATGTCCGGGACATGCGCATCCCGCTGGAGCTGTGTCCCTCGTCGAACGTGCAGACCGGGGCCGTTCCCTCGCTGGACAAGCACCCGTTCGACCTGCTGGCCCGGCTGCGCTTCCGCGTCACCGTCAACACCGACAACCGGTTGATGAGCGACACCAGCATGAGCCTGGAGATGCTCAAGCTGGTCGAGACCTTCGGGTACGGCTGGAGCGATCTGGAGCGGTTCACCATCAATGCCATGAAGTCGGCGTTCATCCCGTTCCCCGAGCGCTTGCGGATCATCGACGACATCATCAAGCCCGGCTACGCGGTGCTCATCGGATAGCGCGACGATTCGGCACGGTCACCAGGGAAGGAATCGGCGAGTGGGAGAACGAGGCGCCTGCGAGGTTCCGGCAGCCGGGCGGCAACCCAGTCGCTAGCGTGGCGAGTATGGCGACCTTGCGCATCCCCCGCCGGTTCAACGGCCCGCCCGACTCCGGCAACGGCGGCTACGTGGCCGGTCTGCTCGCCGAACAGCGCGGCGGGCAGACGGTGACCGTGATCCTGCGCAGCCCACCCCCGCTGGAGACGCCGCTCGAGGTGCGGAACGAGCGGCTGTACGACCGTGACGCGCTGATCGCCGAGTCCAAGAGCGGCGAACTCGTGCGGGACGCCCCGCGTCCGGTCCCTCTCGCGGAAGCGGCGCAGGCATCGGCAGGCTATACGACCATCGAGATGTTCGCGTCCTGCTTCGTCTGCGGCAGTGGGCGGGCCGATGGGCTGCGCATCGAACCGGGACGAGTGGACGAGGCCCGGGTCGCCGCGCCGTGGGTGCCCGACGACACCGTTCCGCTGGGCCCGCCACTGCTGTGGGCGGCGATGGACTGCCCCGGCGGCTGGTCGCTGCCCGGCATGCTCGAACGCCCCGCCCTGCTCGGCTCCATGACCGCCACCGTGCACGAGGTGCCCGAGGTCGGGGAGCGCTGCGTGGTCGTGGGCGAGTTCCACGGCGAGCAGGGCCGCAAATGCTGGGCTTCGACCGCGGTCTACGGCGCCGACGAACGCCTGCTCGGCCGGGCCGAGCAGGTCTGGATCCGGCTTCCCTAGCTACTGCTTGTCGAGCCGGGACTCCAGGTTGCGCTCCAGTTCGCGCCAGGCCTGGGCCTCGGCGGTGAACGGCGGGTTCGGCGCCAACCGGGTGGGGTCGGGGTTGAGCAGGTAGGAGACGTACCAGCCCAGCGGGGTGGACTGCGCCAGCGCCTGCTCCACCGTGTCGTCGTCGGCGTAGTCGGCGGCATCGGTGAACAGCTCGACCGCCAGATCGAGCTGTTCGATGTCGACCGCTTCCGGGCCTTCGGCCAGGTCCTCGGCCAGACCGGGCAGCACGTACACGTTCTCGTCGGTGA
This sequence comes from Nocardia asiatica NBRC 100129, assembly GCF_000308415.1. GTDB lineage: Bacteria > Actinomycetota > Actinomycetes > Mycobacteriales > Mycobacteriaceae > Nocardia > Nocardia asiatica. Next base: position 22,740 of record NZ_BAFS01000048.1, read on the forward strand.
CCTCGACCTCCAGCGAACCGTCCACCGCCGCGGTCTGCACGTCGGCGAAAGTGCTCACGCGAGCCAGATCGTGCTCGTGGTCGTCGGCGAGGTAGCGGGCCAGCGCGCGCTCGGAGGGGAAGACCGTGATCGCGCCCTTGGTGCCGAGGAAGATCGGTTCGTCGTCCAGGTAACAGCGCAGCGTGAAGAGGCTGCCTTCGGACGTGACGATCTTGACCGGGTCGATGCCGACCTCGTGCCAGAACGACTCGTCCTCGTCCTCGTCTTCCTCGTCGTCTTCCTCCGCGTCGAGGTCGACGGGCTCGAACTCCTCGTCCTCGTCGCTGTCGGCCGCGTCGTCGGCGTCGACGACGTTCTCCTCGGCGGCCAGCAGCTCGGCCTCGGCCACCGCGACCGCCTCGGCGTCGACCTCGGGCGTCTGCACGACGGAGTCGATGGCGTCCAGCACGTCGTCCCAGCCCTTGGCGATGGCGGCGCCGATCTGGTCCCACAGCTCCTCGCCGTCGCGACCGACGAACGCGTTCACGCCGCCGGGCAGCGCGCCGAGCACCGGATGGGAACCGAAGAACTTGGTCACCGTCTCGAGTTCGCACACCTCGCCGATGTTGCGCACCATGCCGAGGGTGTCCTCCAGCTCGGCGACGGTGTCCACATCCGGGTCACCCGCCGCCAGCTCCGGCACGGCGACCAAGTCGAAGGTGAAATTCTCCTCCGGCTCCAGTTCGACCGCCGAGAGCCCCGCGACGACCTTCCACGCCGGATGGTCGATCAGGTCGTTGTCGGTATCGGTGCGGATGAACGCGGCCAGCTCCGCCACGGACTCGAAACCGTAGAGGGCGTCCTCGTGACCGAGGAACGCCTCCCACTCGTCGTCACCGTCTCGCCAGCGCGGTGCCCACAAGGTGACGAGATCGCCGTCGGTCAGGCCGAGCTCGATCGGGACGATGTCTCCAGAAGCCATGTGCGGAAGCCTATCGACCTTCCGCGTCAGGCACTATCCGGCCCGCCCCCATTCGTTCCGGCGGGCGGCTGTCCGGCCGGGACGAACGACTCGTTCAGTGTCGCAACGACCTTGGAACGCTGCGCGCCGGCGTCCTCGGCGGCCTGCCTGCACGCCCAGACGATCAACTGTCCGACCTCGGCGGGCGGCAGCGACGTGACCGATTCCGAGAGCTGGAGTCCGACCATCGCGCCGTCGCTGTTCACCTCGACGCTCACCGCGCCGTCCTCGGAGGTGAAACGTCCGCGCACCTGCTTCAACCCGTACAGCGCTGCTTCCAGCGCCTCCAATTTCTGGGTGGCCGACGCGACCAGGGCGTCCATCTCCGCACTCATACCGGCCTCATCCAGCTCGTCGGTCCCGTGTCCGCGTCGTCGATCCGGTCCAGCTCGTCCACCGCCTGCTGGCGGGTGGGCAGGCCCAGCCGGTCGAGGATCTCCGAGGGCATGCCCGCCTCGGCGAGCAGTTCGCGCCGCCGCGCCCTGGCCGCGATGGCGGAGCGCTGGGTGAGCCGCAGGATCTCGTTCGCGAGCGATTGTGCGCCGTAACGGTATTCGCTGCGCTCGAACTTGATCTCCACCGGCATGCCCTGATCGGTCGCGCG
>NZ_BAFS01000047.1 GCF_000308415.1 Nocardia asiatica NBRC 100129
GGCTTCGTAAACGGTCACCGCCGCCGCGTTGGAGAGGTTCATCGAGCGGCGGCCGGGCACCATCGGGATGCGCAGCCGGTCGGTGACGTGCGGGTCCGCCAGCACCTGCGCGGGCAGACCGGTGGGCTCCGTGCCGAACAGCAGCACGTCGTTCTCCCGGTAGGCCACGTCCGTGAACCGAGTGGTGGCCTGCGTGGTGAACGCGAAGACCCGCTCCGGGCGCAACGCCTCCCACGCCGCCGCCAGATTCGCGTGCACCGTCACCGACGCCAGATCGTGGTAGTCCAACCCCGCCCTGCGCAACTTCGGCTCCGACAGCTCGAACCCCAACGGCTCGATCAGATGCAGATGACACCCGGTCCCCGCGACCAACCGAATCGCGTTACCGGTGTTCGGCGGAATGCACGGCTCGTGAAACATCAGATGGAACACGATTGCCAGTCAACCAGGCGGCCGCCGCCGTCCATCGGACGAGTCGGTCGGGCAGCAGTCGCGGATCGGCTGATCTCGTGCGGAAGCCGACCCTCGTGGACGTCAGGCTTCGCCACCCGGGCTCAGCCGAAGCTGCCCGTGCTCGGCTTGCCGATCACGTCGACGGTGACGATGTCCGTCATGGAGGTGTAGCCGTCGCGCGGATCGCCGGTGGGGCGCTCCCAGGCGCATGCGCCGCGAACGCGCATCTGTCCGGCGGGCAGGGAGCCGTTGCCGAGCGACGTCTGGACCATCTTGCCGTTCGCAATGGCGAACGACGTGGGGTTGTTGCCGCCGAAGATCTCGCCGGTGTCGTCGTCGTACACCCAGCACACACCCTCGGCGTTCGGGTTGTGGAATTTCGCCGACACGGTTCCGGGCACCGAGAAGACCTCTTCGAGCACCGGGGGCGACAGCGGAGGCGTCGCGGTAGCGGTGGCGCCGGAGCCGAGCGCCATCGCCAGCGCCGGAAGGGCGGTGACGGCGAGAAGGGGAAGTCGTCGAGCGATCATGATCGACATGGTGTCAGCTCCCGAGCGCGCCCTGTCGCCAGGGGCGGCAATACACCTGGACGACAGCGCTTTTGATCCGGTACAAGAAGCGGTAGCCCAGCTGAGCGGAGGGGCGGCGTGCTGTCCGCGGCTGAGTCGAACCCGAGTGGAGGAAACATGGTGGGGTCGATGGTTCGTGCCGGATCGATGCTGCTGGCCGTCGTCGCCGGTGTCGCACTGCTGGCGGGTTGCGGTTCTGGAAGCCCGGTGGATTCGGCGGCGGAGCCGACCGGGACAACGTCGACGGCGACCTCGACGACAGCCATACCCGCAGATTGCCACGCCCCATCTGTCGATCCCTTGGTCACCAAGGAGTTGAAGACCGCCCTGACAGCGATAAACCTTCCGGCGAAAGCATGTCTCACTGCCGTGGACGTGGTGGGAAACCCAGCCACCCTGAATGAACTGGCGTTCTTCATCACCCTCGCGGTACCCACGGCGGCAACACCGGATGATCTACGCCCTATCGCCACCGACATTGCACATATTTGGAAGAAGAGCGAGCTCGGACCGAGGACGTCCGAGCTGGCGGTCACCAATTGGTCATATGCCGGAGCGAAGTACATGGATTACCTCATCGACAAGCACTTTCGGGACCATCCGTGGGACGGAACGCCGTCTCACGAAGCCGAGCAGGCGATATGGTCCGTCACGGCCAGGGGATGACCTGACGTCAGAGGGTCGGGCCGAAAGAAACCGACATCAGCGCGTGCGAGTTTCGCTGAAGCCTGAGAACACGTCCGAGTCCTCAGATGCGCTCGCGGGTATCGACCCGCCTGCGGTCGGTGCCAGCAGCTCGATCAGCGCGGTGATGCTTTGCTCGCCCCGGCCCTCGGCTACCGCTCGGTGCAGCAGGTCGTGCATCGGAGCATGCCAGGACATATCGACGCCCGACTCCGCGCCGAGTCGCTCGTCGTCGCCGAGCGCGGTGTGGAACAGCGCGATCGAGGAGCCGAGCCGGGTGTAGTCCCGGTTGTCGATCTCGTCGGCGATGACCGGTAGCAGTGACTCGATCATCTGTAGCCATTTGATCGAATACGGCACCATGGTGTGTGCTGCCAGACCGCGCGCCGCCAGTACCGCAGCTCCTTCGAAGAATCCGAGCAGGGCGGGCAGAAGTGTGGCGCCGACAGCGGATTCGTAGAGGGCTGCCAGGTCCGGTTCGGCGCCCAGATGGACGAGGTCCCCACCGAGTACCCGCAGTGTTTCCCTGTGCTGGTCGAAAACGTCCGGTTCGCCGCCGAAGTACAGCAGTGTGTCCGGCTTTCCGACAGCCGAAGGTACGTTCTTGATCGCGCCACCGAGGAAACGCGCTCCCCGGTCGGCCGCCCAGCGCGCGAAGTCCCGCGCGTCGGCCGGGGTGCCGCTGTTGAGAGTGACGAGGGTTCGCCCGTTCAGTTCGGTCTCGGCAGCGGTCAAACTGTCGCGGGTCGCTCGGAACGTGGTCAGACAGGCGATGATCAACGGGCTGGCGGTGACGGCATCGGCGACGGCGAGCCGCTGCTGCGCGCCCATGGCCACCAGGGGAGCCGCCCGCTGCGGACTGCGATTCCATACAGTCGTCGCATATCCCGCCGCGAGGAAGGCTTCCGCGAGGGCGTAACCCATCGAACCTGTGCCGAGCACGGTCACCGCGGTTTCCTGATCGTTCATGCGACTCCAATCGCGCGCTGTACCCGTAAGGCTCACGGTCTCGTGACAAGGACCGAGTGTTTGCCCGTTCAGCGACAACGACAAGTACGCACTTTCGGGAGCAGTTTCGAACGTTCAGGTAAGTGCCCAGATAGCGGGGAGCGGATCAGCAGCCTTGGTGACCGGAGTCACCATCGGCCGTCTTCATCGAGGCGACCGCCTGCGCTCAGCACTGGTCCTCGATCGATCTACCCCCGTGCATGCGAAGCGCTGCGCCGATCGTTTTTCGCGCGGCGTGGCTGGTAACGGAAAGGCTGGCAAGAGTGTCGAACGCGCGGTGATACAGCTTGATCTCCCTCGGCTGGGTCACTGTGAGTTCTGCGGTTATCGCCTCGACGAGCACTACCTTGTTGTCGAACATCGAGAAGTTCGTCGGTGCGAAGGGAAGTTCCGCCACGGCTGGAACAATTCCGAGTGTCACCCTGGGTAGCCCGATTACAGCAAGTAACCGGTCCAGCTGACCGACCATCACATCGGCACCGCCGACCGTGGTGTGCAACGCTTGCTCTCCGATAAGGAAGTGGAACCGCCGGTTCCCTCGATAGAGAAGTTGTTGCCGCTCCAGCCGCTTGGCGACCCCCGCCTCTACGTCGTTGGGTATTTGATAGAACCGGCTGACATTCCGTAGCGTTCCCGTCGCGTATTCGGCGGTCTGCAAGAACCCGGGAATGAAGAACGGGTTGTAGATCCGTACGATTCGAGAAGTCTCGCTCAGGGTCACCAGCGCATGTTGACGACGTCGAGTGCCGGTGCCGAGCACTTTCCGCCATTCGAGGTACGCGACCTTGATATTTTCCAGGTCGGCTATCAGGTCCGGTGCCTCGTCTACGGCGTCGCAGTGCTCACACCAGGCGCGGATGTCGTCGCGTGACGGCTTGATCCGTCCGTACTCGATCTTGGAGATCTTGGTTTGGTGCCACTCGTTACGCCGGGCCAGCTCCGCGCCGGACAAGCCGGCGTTGAGGCGAAGCTCCCGGAGCCGACTCCCGAGAGCTTCGCGCTGCTGGTGAATCGAGTCGGTCACGGTTGGGCGTACTCCGCGTACGGCGTCGCCAATTCCCATAGCCGGTCGCGCACACTTCGGCAGTAGTCCACAATTCCCGGATCTGCGGTGACCGCCGCACCTGCCGGTTTGCCGTCGGTATCGACGAGGTTGTAGACGACTCGTTCGTCATCGAACAGCCACCAGTCATCCGGTGGCACCTTCCCAGCCGTATGGCGGGGCAAGTACCGGATGTCCTCTCCGGACCGGATATTGCGTCCGGTCACCGAGAGCAACCAACGGTGGTAGTCCGAGTGCGGGACGGTCACGACTCGGACCCGAGTCACCGATATTCCGCGATCAGTGGTCTCCCGCATAAGCGCGTGCCAGGGCACCGGCGGTTCATCGGGCGGAGGTTCGCCGAGGAGAAATGCCCGAAGTCGATTGTCCTCGGATGCCTCGGCGTAGGAGTCCCGAACCTCTAGATGAAATGCGCTGCGCCGCAATGCCCGGAACCAGTCCTGCCACGGGTCACCGCCGACCAGCAGCACCGTAGAACGTCCTTCCTAGCTTGGGTACCTCGATAGCCGTTTCGTCGGTGGCTAGGTCGAGTTGGCTCAGCGTCTCGTCATCCGTGACCGGTCGTCCGGCGAGCGTGAAAGTTCCTCGGCCGGTGTCCGTCATCGTCGTACCGAGGAATGTATCGGCTTCCGCGAAGCCAGTCAGCAGGTGGGGGATCTCGATTTTTCCGGGTGTGTCTGTCTTCCACCCCTGGACCAGGTAGCTCGCCTGGTCAGTGGCGTACAACGACGGGCAACCGTTGGCCTCGGACCCGCCCTTGCCAAGGAACCTCAACCGCATCTTGGTTTCTCCGATCAAGACATGCACATGCATGATGGACTGCCCTCTCAGTCTGGCTCACAAATATGCAGTAGGACAGGGGAATACTGCTTCTGTGCATACCTGTGCATGAACCTGGATGAGCCCCTGGCGCGCTCTCTACCGTCCATTCCATGCACGCGGCATCGGGTGAACACTCCCCGGTGCCGGGTGCCTGCCAACCACGACGGACGGGGTGGACGAATGAGGGTACGGCCGACAGCGATCGGGTATCTGCGCCGCGATGTATCCGGCGTCTCGCAAACCTGGGATGAGATCCAACTCCGCAGCCTCGCGCAGCGTCTCGGGTACGAACTCGCGAAGACGGTGGTGTTCGGCCCGGAAACCGACAGCCCGCTGAGTCGTCTGATGAACGTCGTTCGCCGAGTGGACGTCGACGCTGTGATCGTTCCCGGTGTCCGGCACTTCGGTGCGGAGGTGCCGCCCGCGTTGGTGCAGGTCGCCGACGTGGTCACGGTGGATCCACAGAGGACTTACGCACGTTGGGCGCCCGGGTGCGCCGACGGCCGGAGGTACTCGCCGGCTGAGCACGACGCATGGCTGAGGTCCCTGGGCGAGTGAGTGACCGCGACCAACCTCCGGCGGACCGGACGCGGCCGGTCTGCAAGAATCGGGGCGTGACCGATGCCGACACGCCTATCACCGGGCGCCGCAGCCTGGGGGCGCAATTTCTGCGCTGCCATCTGCCGATGGTCGTGGTGACGCTCGTCATGGTGGTGGCGGTGGTGTTCGTCGCGTCCGATAGGTGGCGGCGCGGGGCGTTCTTCTTCGGCGGTGCGACGCTGCTGGCGGCGGCGTTCCGGCTGTGCCTGCCGACCGCGCGGGTCGGGTTGCTCGCGGTGCGCAGCAAACCTTTCGACGTGGGCGCGCTGACTCTGCTCGGCTCGAGCATCCTGTTCCTCGCGGCCACGATCAACACGCTCGGCGTCGGCTGACCGCTCGGCGATCGGAGGGGCGACCCGGCCGGGCCGGGCCGCCCTCGTGATCAGCGGGTGGCGCGGTATCGCTCGGCGAAAACCGTCCGCTCGCGCGGGCGGCGTCCGGGATGCGGCGGGCGGACGTCGCTGTAGCCGATGGTGACCAGGACCGCGACGGCGAGGTCATCCCGGTCGCCGACCCCGATGGCCTGCTTCACCAACTCGGCGTCCCAGCCGTTCATCGGCGCCGAGGCCAAGCCGAGGCCGGTGGCCGCGAGCATCGCGTAGGTGGCCGCGATCATCGCGTTCTTCACCGCGTTCTCACGCAGCAGCCCGTGCCGCTCGAGCGCGTGGTACTCGGCGCGCGCGTCGAACATGGTCGTGAAGTCGGCGTTCCACGCTCCGCTCCGGCCGGCGAGTTCGGCGATATCGGCGTTGCCTGCCCGCCACGCGTCGACATCGGCGAGGAAGACCAGCACCACCGGGGCTTCGAGCGGCTGGGGCTGGCCGAACGCCGCTTCGTGCAGTGCGCGGCGACCGGCTTCGCCGGTTACCACGACGACCGATCGGTCCTGCATATTCCAGGCGCTCGGCGCCTGCATGGTCAGTTCGAGGAGTTCTTCGATCAGCTCCGGCGCTACCGGATCGGCCCGGTAGTGCCGGACCGTGCGGCGGGTGCGAATGGCATCGGCAACCGAAAGTGTCTGCGCTTCCATGATTCTTACTATCGGAGAGTCAAATCCCGATGGGAAGAAGGCACTAATTAGTGCGCTACACTCTGATGGATGCCCACCTATTTGGAAGGATCCGGTCTACCCGCCTCCATCTACTCCGCGAAGTGCCCCACACGGGAGATTCTCGACCACATCGCGGGCAAGTGGACGGTGCTGATCATCGACGCGCTCGCGGACGGCACCATGCGCTACACCGATCTGCGCACCCGCATCGACGGCATCTCCCAGAAGATGCTGACGCAAACCCTGCGGCAGCTGGAGGCGGACGGATTCGTCACGCGCACAGTGCATCCGACCATTCCACCCCGGGTCGACTACACCCTCACCGAACTCGGCCACAGCCTGCGCACGCCGATAGCGGCGCTGCGGGACTGGATCGAAAGCAACATCAACCGGATCGAAGAGGCGCGACGAGCGGCGCGGTGACCGGCCGGCGCTCTCGGCCGGGTCTACGTCGAAAAGCTCGATCAGCGTTCGGGCCGCACACCGGCCCGGGCTAGTCGCATAGTTTCGGTGAGCAGCTTCGACACCGCCGCCGCCTCGGTGAGAAAACCGTCGTGCCCGTCCCGCGAGTGCACGATCTCCAGCCCGTCGCAACCGGGTAGCAGATCGGCGAGTTCCTGCTGGGTGCGCAGCGGGTACAGACGGTCGGAGTCGACGCCGCCGACCACGCAGGGCACCGGCGTCCCCGCGAGCGCCGCCTCGATGCCGCCGCGACCACGGCCCACATCGTGCCGGTTCATCGCCTCGGTCAGCAACACATAGGTGGCGGGATCGAAACGCTTGCAGAGCTTCTCGGCCTGGTGGTCCAGGTAGCTCTGCACCGCGTACCGGCCGCCGTTCCACGGGTCCTCGTCGTCCTGGGGCTTGTTCTCGAACCGGTGGTCCAACTCGAACTCGGTGCGATAGGTCAGGTGCGCGATCCGCCGGGCCAGGGCCATTCCCGTCGTCGGCGCGCGGCCGGTGCCGTGATAATCGCCGCCCTGCCAGTCCGGATCGCTCTTGATCGCCGCGATCTGGGTGGTCTGGGTGCCGATCTGATCGGCGGTGGCGCGGGCGCCCACCGCGAGCACCAGCGCGGCGGCGACCCGCTCCGGCGCGCCGACCATCCACTCCAGCACCCGCATGCCGCCCATCGATCCGCCGACGACGGCGGCGAGCCGCTCGATTCCGAGCAGGTCGAGCAGAGCGGCTTCCGCCGTCACCTGGTCGCGGATGGAGATCTCGGGAAAACGCGCCCCCCAGGGCTTTCCATCCGGGGCGGGCGTGGACGGCCCGGTGCTGCCCTTACAGCCGCCGAGCACGTTCGTCGCGATCACACACCATTCGTCGGTGTCCAGCGGCGCGCCGGGACCGACCATGCCGTCCCACCAGCCCGGCATCTCGTGCACGTCGTCGGGTTTGCCCACCACGTGCGAGTCGCCGGTCAGCGCGTGTTCGACCAGCACGACGTTGTCCAGTCCGGGGGCGAGCTCACCCCAGCGCTGCACCGCGAGGCGCACGTCCGGGATGACCGCTCCGTTCTCCAGTCGCACGTCTCCGATGGCGATGGCGCCCAGCTGCCCGTCCGGGGGTGGCAGTGCGACGGCGGAGGTCCGTGCGCTCCGTTCGGCACTCACGGTCACGTCGTCGCCGCCGCGAAAACGGTGCGCAGGTCGACCGGAATGTCCTCGATGCCGGCCGCGCGCCGGGCCGGTCCGGCGGCGAGCCGCGTCTCGGGTGTGAGCTGTGCATGCGTCGTCGACGCGGGGTGAATCACGAGGGAACGCATCTTGCCGATGTTAACCATGCGGCCGTGCGGGACCGATTCGTCCTGAGTGGGCCGGTGGATCGGCGAAGCAGGCGCGGCGGCGGCCCCGTGCGGGGTGCGGCCCGTGCGGACCCGCTCGGTCCCGTAGGACCACTGCGCCGGATCGTGCTCGACCCCGCGCGCGGTGGATTCACTCATGGTTTGCTCCCAAGAAGGTGTACGCCGGTACAGCAGGGTTAGCGGTGTGTCCAACAACACATGCCGGCGACCTCCTGTTACGCGCTTGCTCCCGGCTTTCGGGAGCCAGGTCATCACCCGGAGCACCCCACCGCGGATGGAGGGTTGCCGACCAGCGAGCCGGGGCTTGGCGCTGGTACTCATGACCTGCCCGGCATCATAACCGGCGCGCCGTCAGCGTTCGAAATCCTCCAGCGCATCCACCGCGTCGGGGGCCGTCGGCGCGACGCAGCAGGTGCGCACGAATTCGTCGTAGGTCTCGGTGAAGGCGGCGCGCCCGGCGCGGGCCGCGATGGCCATGTCGTCGTGCAGGAACATGTCGTCCGAGCACTCCATGCCGAGGTGGCCGATCAATTGCCAGGTGCCGACGATGAGTCGCACCGCGCGGGCGTGCGGATCGGTGCCCAGTCGCTCGGCGACCACGGCGGCGATGGCGGTGTTCTTGTCGTCGGCATGTTCGAGACTGCGCGCGCTGACCGCGGGACTGCTGCGCACGATCCGCTGCACTTTCTGGAACTGCCGAAACGACAGCGGATCGGCCTCGCCCGCCTCGGCGGCTCGATCGACCACCTGCAGGAAGGCTGCCCGCAGGGCGGCGAGTTCGTTGCCGGTGCGCGGCAGCTCGCGCAGGGTCTCGGCCACGGTTCGCCCGAAGTCCTGGATCGGGCCCAGGACGATGTCCTCTTTGCTGTCGAAATAGCGGTTGATCGTGCGCGGCGAGACGTCCGCGACGTGCGCGATCTGCTCGATCGTGGTCGCTTCGAAGCCTTGGGCGTCGCACAGATCGAGAGCGGCCGCGATGATGCGCGACCTGGTCTGTTGCTTCTTGCGTTCGCGCAGGCCCGGGCCGCTCGCGGCGGCTGCTGCGGCGCCCGCGCCCATCGGCGCCGATGACTCGAGCATGCCCCGATGGTAACGCAACCCTTCATTTTCCTGTCCTTAACAGTCAAATGTCGTACTGCGACATTTTGCGCTTGACGACAAATGTCGTCCAATGTCAGGATGGCTCCAGTTCATCGAGGGACGAGGAGATGACCGTGACGAACACGGGGACAGCGGTGCACGCGCCGCGCGAAACGGGCGGCTCAGCGCGCTGGCTCGCGCTGGCAGTGATCGCATTGGCCCAGCTCATGGTGGTTCTGGACGCCACCATCGTGACCATCTCGCTGCCGTTCGCGCAGCGTGATCTCGACATCAGCGACGGCAACCGGCAATGGATGCTCACCGCCTACACGCTGATCTTCGGCGGCCTGCTGCTGTTGGGCGGCCGGATGGCCGACTACCTGGGCCGCCGCCGGATCTTCATCATCGGCCTGATCGGCTTCGCGGGCGCTTCGGCCCTGGCCGGGCTCGCCCAGAACGGTGCGGAGATGTTCGCCGGACGGGCGCTGCAGGGCGCGTTCGCCGCGCTCCTCGCGCCCGCCGCGCTCTCGCTGCTGTCGGTGACGTTCACCGAGCCCGGCGAGCGGGCCACCGCCTTCGGTGTGTTCGCGGGTATCTCCGCGGGCGGTGCGGCGCTCGGGCTGATCGCGGGCGGCGCGCTCACCGAATACGCGTCGTGGCGGTGGTGCCTGCTGGTCAATACGCCGATCGCGCTGCTCGCGGTGCTCGGAGCGCTGGCCTGGGTGGTGAAGGACATTCCCGCGCCGCGCGCCGGGGGATATGACGTGCCCGGTGCCGTCACGGTGACGCTGGGCCTGATCGCCATCGTGTACGGCTTCAGCCGCGCCGCCGAGGACGGCTGGCTGGCCGGCGGCACCCTGGCGCTGCTGATCGCCGGACCGGTCCTGCTCGCCGCTTTCGTCGTGATCGAACGGCGGTCGTCCAACCCGCTGCTGCCGCTGCACATTCCCGGCGAGATCAACCGAGGCGGGGCGTTCCTCGCGGCGCTGCTCATCCCGATCGCGATGTTCGCGATGTTCCTGTTCCTGAGCTTCTACTTCCAGATCACGCTGGGCTACTCCGCGCTGAAGGCGGGCTTCGCGTTCCTGCCCTTCCCGGCGGGCATCGCGATCTCGGCGGGCGTCACCAGCGCCCTGCTGCCGAAGCTCGGCCCCCGTCCGCTGATGGTGGCCGGCGCCGTGCTGGGTGTCATCGGCTTGGTTCTGCTGGCGCAGCTGGGCTATGGCGACAGCTTCGTCGCCGGGGTGCTGCCTGCCCAGGTGCTCATCGCGCTCGGCATGGGTCCGCTGTTCGTCGGAATGCAGACGGTCGCGCTGCACCAAGTGGAGGAGGCGGACTCGGGTGTCGCGTCCGCGCTGCTGAACGCGGCGCAGCAGGTCGGCGGCGCGGTCGGGACGGCGCTGCTGACCACCATCTCGGTGCAGGTCGCCGAGACCTTCGCACGGGCCAACCCCGGCCTCGACGATCTGGCCGCCCGCGCCGCGATCCACAGCTACGACGTGGCCTTCTACGTCGGCGCCGGGTTCTTCCTCGCGGCCGTCCCGATCATCGCGCTGATGATCAGGGACCGGCCGCAGAACCTGATCGAAGGCTCCGAGGAAGGGGCGCGGGTTCCGGTCGCGGTCTGATGCACCGGCGGCGAGGTCCGCGCGGCGCCATGGCGCCGCGCGGACCCTGTCGTTTGCGGGACGGTTGCCATGATGGTTGCCGAGCCCGAATGGAAGGCGGATCATGGCGACGACGGCGGTTGCGCGGGCGCCCGCCGTGTGGTGCTGGAAACGCCGCTGACCTACCAATCGGTAACAAAGGTGCGCCGGCTCACTCCGGGGGCTGCCCGTGCGGTGAGAACTCGGGCAGCAGTACGCTTGTCTTGTTTGCACCACACGTCTCGCCGACAACGCGAGACATATACGTTGTCTGTTGGAACAGCTGGGGTCCGCTCACAAGCGTGTTCGCCTGGCCGTGCAATGAGGGCACCATCCTAGGAGGACACGAAGATCCATGTCCAAGATCAAGGTTGAAGGCACCGTCGTAGAACTCGACGGCGACGAGATGACCCGGATCATCTGGCAGTTCATCAAGGACAAGCTGATCCACCCCTATCTCGACGTGAATCTGGAGTACTACGACCTCGGCATCGAATACCGAGACAAGACAGACGACCAGGTCACCGTCGACGCCGCCGAAGCCATCAAGCGGCACGGCGTCGGTGTGAAGTGCGCCACCATCACCCCGGACGAGGCGCGGGTCAAGGAATTCGGTCTGAAGAAGATGTGGCGTTCGCCCAACGGCACCATCCGCAACATCCTGGGTGGCACCATCTTCCGCGCCCCGATCATCATCTCGAACGTCCCCCGGCTGGTTCCCGGCTGGACCAAGCCGATCATCATCGGCCGTCACGCTTTCGGCGACCAGTACCGCGCCACCGACTTCAAGGTCTTCCAGGGCGGCACCGTCACCTTGACCTTCACCCCGGACGACGGCAGCGAGCCGATCGTGCACGAGGTCGTGAAGATGCCCGAGGACGGCGGCGTCGTCATGGGCATGTACAACTTCCGCAAGTCGATCGAGGATTTCGCGCGGGCGTCGTTCAACTACGGCCTGCAGCAGAACTACCCGGTGTACATGTCCACGAAGAACACCATCCTGAAGGCCTACGACGGCATGTTCAAGGACACGTTCCAGGACATCTTCGATGCCGAGTTCAAGAGCCAGTTCGACGCCGCGGGCCTGACCTACGAGCACCGCTTGATCGACGACATGGTCGCCTCCTCCATGAAATGGGAGGGCGGCTACGTCTGGGCGTGCAAGAACTACGACGGCGACGTGCAGTCCGACACCGTGGCCCAGGGCTTCGGTTCGCTCGGCCTGATGACCTCGGTGCTGCTCACCCCGGACGGCCAGACCTGTGAGGCGGAGGCCGCGCACGGCACCGTCACCCGGCACTACCGCCAGCACCAGCAGGGCAAGCCGACCTCGACCAACCCGATCGCGTCGATCTTCGCCTGGACCAGGGGCCTCGAGCACCGCGGCAAGCTGGACAACACCCCGGAGGTCATCGGCTTCGCGCAGACTCTCGAGGACGTCGTCATCAAGACCGTCGAGGGTGGCCAGATGACCAAGGACCTCGCGCTGCTCGTCGGCGGGGACCAGGGCTACCTGAGCACCGAAGAGTTCCTCGGCGCGCTGGACGCCAACCTGGCTCGCGCGCTGCGCTGAGTGCACCGGGCCGAGCCGCATCGCTCGGCCGACTCCGGCGCTGGGTGCGTACCCAGCGCCGGGCTGGCTTGATCGGGCACCCGCTCCCCTGGGTGGAACGGGTGCCCGGACTGTTTTCGGGGTGGTCGGGGTGTCGCCCGCCGAGTGCCGGCGCACGTGTCCACCTGCGTCGTGCATCCACGGTACGGTGGGCGAACTCACGTCGGCCCGGGAAGCGGAGACCGGTCGCGGACGGTTACATGAACACGTGACCAGCCCCGTGACCACGAGCATTCCCGCGCCGCCCGAGCGCACCGACTGGCACGTGCCCGCCATGCTGGCTCTCGCCCTCGGTGGATTCGGCATCGGGACGACCGAATTCGTCACCATGGGATTGCTGCCGGACATCGCTACGGCCGTCCACGTCTCCGAGCCGACGGCGGGGCACGCGGTGTCGGCCTACGCGCTGGGGGTGGTGATCGGCGCACCGCTGATCGCCGCGCTGGGCGCGCGGGTGGCGCGCAAGCGGCTACTCGTCGCGCTCATGGTGGCGTTCACGCTGGGCAATGCGGCGACCGTGCTGGCTCCCTCGTTCGAGACGCTGGTCGCGGCCCGGTTCGTCTCGGGGCTGCCACACGGCGCCTATTTCGGCGTCGCCTCGCTGGCCGCCGCCACACTCGCACCGGCAGGACAGCGGGCCAAGGCGGTTGCCGCGGTTATGCTGGGCTTGAGCGCCGCCAATGTCGTCGGCGTTCCCGCGGCTACCTGGCTCGGTCAGCATCTCGGCTGGCGGGACGCGTTCGTGGTGGTCGCGCTGATCGGGGTCGCGACCGTGGCCGCGCTGCTGCGCTTCGTCCCGGAACTCACCGGCGTGACGATGACCGACCCGATGACCGAACTCGGCGCGCTGCGCCGGCCCCAAGTGCTGTTGACGCTGCTGGTCGGGGCCATCGGGTTCGGCGGGATGTTCGCCGTCTACACCTACATCGCGACCACGCTCACCGACGTCGCGGGACTGCGCGCCGGTGCGGTGCCGTTGGTGCTGATGCTGTTCGGCGTGGGCATGGTGATCGGCAACATCGTCGGCGGCGTGCTCGCCGATCGCGGCGTGGACCGCGCCGTGTTCGTCGCGATGATCGCGATGACCGTCATCCTCGGCGGATTCGCCGTCGCTGCCCACAACCCCTACACCGCGGCCTTCGGCGCGCTGCTCGTCGGCGCTTCCGGGGCCGCGCTGGCGCCCGGTCTGCAAACCCGGCTGATGGACGTGGCGGCCGATGCCCAGACCCTCGCCGCCGCCCTCAACCACGCCGCCCTGAACATCGCCAACGCCGCGGGCGCCTGGCTCGGCGGCCTGGTCATCGCCGCGGGCCTCGGGTACACGGCCCCGGCCATGGTCGGCGCGGGCTTGGCGGCGACCGGCGTGTTGTTGTTCGCCGTGACGGTCTGGACCGCGCGGAGATCGCGGGCAGCGACCGGCCGAGCGCCGATGCGGAGGTAGCGTCCTCGGCCGTCGGCTGGCGACAAGCGAACGGTAAGGCGCCTGTAAGTCGTCCGTTGCACCGTGGGCCTATGAGTTCCCACGGTTTGCCGAAGTCGAGATGAAGGGTCCGCTGTCCGCGGCCATGGACGAGGTACGCCGGATACTCAAAGGACTGCTCGGAACCTCAGCGGACGCCGCTGACGGGCTTCCCACCGCGGGCGAGGCACTGGATCAGTTCTACCGGGCGGAGAGCAAGGCCTGGCGCATGGGGGCGCAAGAACTCGATCGGGCCGATCGTGACAATGCGCCGACGATCGCGGGAAGTGTCCCAGAGTCGACGCTCGCGGCCGCACGGCCCGGCGACTCGCTCGATGTGCCGCTCGCGGAGATACGCCCTGCCGGGGTGTCCCGGTTGATCCGCAATGCGCACCAGCCGACGCCGGTCGAGGCGGAGGCCATGCGGCGCGCCTACGCGGCCCAGGCCGTGATCATGGCCCGCATCGGCGACCGGCCCCCGACCCTCGCCGAAGTGCGGGAGCTACTGCTGCTGGTCAACCCAACCAGGTCGCGGACGGCGGGCAATTGCATGGAGTGCTCCTGGGCAGTACGCGACATTCTGGCCGGGCGCCCTGCCGTCGCCGGGCCGAGCGGCGCCCAGAAGTTCATCGAGCCCGGGACGGAACGGTTCCAGGGCGACAGCCACCGCGAGATTCACGAAGCGATCTGCGAGCACCTGTACCAGCGCGGCCAGAACGCGATCATGTCGGGGAATCGCTACTCCGACGCCTTCGGGCATCACTACAACGTGGCCAACATCGAGGGGAAGATCTACTACCTCGACGGTCAAACCGGCACTGTGACCGAAGAGAACATCGTCCCCGACGGCGATTACTACGTCGTATTCCCGATGCGTGGCGTCTGACGCCGTTCGGCCGGTCGGCGGCCACACGGGCGGAATCCGGACTCGCCGCTCGTCCGCCGGGCGAGATCATTCGGCGGGCCGGCCGACCAGAGCGCGCCCGGCGAGTTCGCGCAGGTGTGCCGACGCGCGGCGCCAACGGCGCTGCGCCCGCTCGGCGTCCGGGTCGATGAAATTCGAGATCAGGATGCCGCGCAGCGCGTCCATGGCCGTGTAGATGAAGTCGCGCGCCTCCTTGCGGCGCACGTCGTCGGGTACGAAACGGGCGACCGCCAGCAAGACGGCGTTGTTGACGAACGGCTCGACCTTCTCCATCGCCGCCGCCAGCACCGGATCGGTCCGCCCCGCCACCCACAGTTCGACGGTCGCGACGAACAGCGGGCCTTGGTGCAGGTCCCACAGGAATTCCAGCGCCGCCGCCACCGGATCGTCACCGGTCTCGACCCGGGACATCTCCCGCATGGCGCTCTCCGCGCGCAGCTGCGCCAGATGGCTGATCGCGGCGACCACCAGATCGGTCTTCGAGCCGAAATGATGCACTTGGGCCCCGCGCGTCACCCCGGCGCGCTCGGCTACCCGCGGTGTCGTGGTTCCCGCGTATCCGTACTCGACCAGACAGTCCACCGTCGCGTCCAGCAGGCGGGTGCGCATCTCGGTGCTGCGCTGCTCCTGGGTCCGGCGCTGCTGCTTCACGACTACGCTCCTGGCCATCGCTCGATCCTACACTTACGTACAGAACTGTATGTTCCAGCTGTCGAGCGGAGATATGCGCTTCGCCGTGCGGATGCGGCCGCTTCGGCGGGCTCGCGCACCCGGTGGGCTCCGCATGCAGGGTTTCGAAACACATGCGTGTGTCATTGTATGTAGCAGGCAAAATGCAAGCGCCTGGTTATCGCGCTGATTGCAGCTCATTCCGGCGCACCCCTTGCTCACTTACATACAAATTTGTATGTTTGTTTCAGCTCGTTCCGGGCGGCCGCACGCGCGGTGCACGCACAACCTGAGGAGTTCGATGGCGAACAAGGTCTACGTCGTCGGTGTCGGCATGACGAAGTTCGAGAAGCCGGGCCGCCGCCGAGTCGAGGAAGCCGACGGCACCACCCGTGCCTGGGACTACCCGGACATGGCCAGGGAATCGGGTACGAAGGCGCTCGCGGACGCGGGCATCTCCTACGACCTGGTGGAGCAGGCCTACGTCGGCTACGTCTACGGCGAGTCCACCTCCGGTCAGCGTGCTGTCTACGAACTCGGCATGACCGGCATCCCGGTGGTCAACGTGAACAACAATTGCTCCACCGGCTCGACGGCGCTGTATCTCGCGGCGCAGGCGATCCGGGGCGGGCTGGCCGAATGCACGCTGGCGCTCGGCTTCGAGAAGATGCAACCCGGCTCGCTGGGCTCCACCTGGGACGACCGCGAGCAGCCCATGGCCAAGCACGTGATGGCGCTGGCCGAGATCTCCGAGGTGCTGTTCCCGGTGGCGCCGTGGATGTTCGGCGCCGCGGGGCGCGAGCACATGAAGCAGTACGGCACCACCGCCGAGCATTTCGCCAAGATCGGCTACAAGAACCACAAGCACTCGGTGAACAACCCGTATTCGCAGTTCCAGGACGAGTACACGCTCGAGGACATCCTCGGCTCGCGGATGATCTACGACCCGCTCACCAAATTGCAGTGCTCGCCGACCTCCGACGGGTCCGGCGCGGTGATCCTCGCGAGCGAGGCTTTCGTCGACGCGCACGACCTCGCCGGGCAGGCGGTGGAGATCGTCGGGCAGGCGATGACCACCGACTTCGCCTCGACTTTCGACGAGACCGCCAAGAACCTGATCGGCTACGACATGAACGTGCAGGCGGCGCGCAAGGTCTACGACCAGGCGGGGCTCGGTCCGGACGACTTCCAGGTGATCGAGCTGCACGACTGCTTCTCCGCCAACGAACTGCTGCTCTACGAAGCCCTCGGACTGTGCGGCGAGGGCGAGGCGGGGCGGTTGGTCGACGACGGTCTGACCACCTATGGCGGCAAGTGGGTGGTGAACCCCTCCGGCGGCCTGATCTCCAAGGGGCATCCACTGGGAGCGACGGGTCTCGCGCAGTGCTCGGAGCTGACCTGGCAGCTACGCGGCGCCGCGGACAAGCGTCAAGTGGACGGCGTCACCGCCGCCTTGCAACACAACATCGGCCTCGGCGGCGCGGCCGTCGTCACCGCCTACCAGCGCGCCGACCGCTGAACCGCGGCCCGGTCCGCGGACGAACTCGACGAGGAGTGCAACACATGGGACACATCGAATCCACCAAGGACGTCAACGCGGCTCCGGAAGCGCTGTGGGCGGTCGTCTCCGACCCGCAGACCTGGGAGAAGTGGTTCACCATCCACGAGCGCTTCATGGAGGAGCCGCCCGCCGTGCTGAGCGAGGGCGCCAAGCTGGTCGCCAAGATCGTGATGCTCGGCATGGCGAACAAGCTGGAGTGGACCATCGTCTCGGTCGACGCGCCGCACCGGCTGACCCTCGGCGGCACCGGCATGGCCGGAGTGAAGACCGAGTTCACCTTCGACATCCGGCCCAACGGAGCGGGAAGCACGATCCTGGTGTCCGGTGACTTCGAAGGCGCCTTGATCAAGGGCGCGCTGGGCAAAGCCGTGGAGAAAGACGGCATCAAGCAGCTGGACCGATCCCTCGAACAGCTCGACGCCCTGGCCGCAGCGGCATGAGCGGTCAGGGCCGGAGGCGGCAGCGCAGCGTGACCACGCAGGCCCCCGCTCGTGCCGAAGGTGGATACGGCATGAGCGGTCAGGGCCGGAGGCGGCAGCGCAGCGTGACCACGCAGGCCCCCGCATGAGTACCGCGGCCCGTCGAGTGGAGTTCGACGACAGCGGTCTGGAGGTCTGGTCCGACGAGGAGCGTTTCGAGGTCACCGCCGAGCGCGTCGCGGAGTACGCCGCCGCGACGAACGATCCGATCCCCGCGCATCTGGCCGGGACGGTGGCCGGGCCGGTTTTCGCCATCGTCCCGGTTTTCGAGGCCATGATGATGCCCGTCATCGATGTCGCGCCGATGGACATCTTCGGCCGGGTCGTGCACGGAGAGCAGGATTTCCATTTCCACCGTGCGATCCGGCCCGGCGACCGGCTGGTGTCGCGGGCCAAGGCGGTCGGCTACACCAGCCGCTCCAACGGGACGACCATCACCATCCGCATCGAATGTCGCACCGAGGCGGGCGAACCGGTCAACGACCAGTACCTGACCGCGTTCTTCCGCAACATCGACGCGGGCAGGACGGTCGGCGCGGCCGCTCCGGCGCACAAGTTCGACGAACGCCTGCGCGAGGGGGAGCCGGTCGCGGTGGTGGCGCAGCACGTCGACCACGACCAGACCTTCCGCTACGCGCCGGCTTCCGGCGATCCGGTGCCGCTGCACTTGGACGAGCAGGTCGCCGAGGACGCCGGGCTGCCCGGCATCATCGCGCACGGGCTGTGCACCATGGCGTTCGCTTCCTGGGCGGTGCTCACCGAGGTCGCGGGCTCGGATGTGCACCGGCTCAGACGGTTCGCGGTGCGCTTCGCCAAGCTGGTGTTCCCCGGCGACGACCTGGAGACCCGCATCTGGAAGGCCGGCTCGGCCGACGGCGTCACCCGCTACGCCTTCGAGACCGTGCGCGGCGACGACGTCGTGCTCAGTGACGGACTGGCGGAGATCGCCGACTGATCCCGGTGCGGCGGCGCGGGATTCCGCCGCACCTTCCCC
Source organism: Nocardia asiatica NBRC 100129 (assembly GCF_000308415.1). GTDB lineage: Bacteria > Actinomycetota > Actinomycetes > Mycobacteriales > Mycobacteriaceae > Nocardia > Nocardia asiatica. The sequence continues at coordinate 18,483 of NZ_BAFS01000047.1, forward strand.
TCTCATCGCCGGATTCGGCGGGACTTCAGGAGACAACATGGGCGCACTGGCCGGACGGGTCGCCGTCATCACCGGCGCGGGCCGCGGCATCGGCCGCGAGCACGCGTTGCTGTTCGCGAAGGAGGGCGCCGCGGTGGTCGTCAACGACCTCGGCGGCAGCAACGCGGGGGAGGGGGCCGATTCCGGCCCCGCGCAGGAGGTGGCGCGCGAGATCGTCGCCGCGGGTGGCAAGGCGGTAGCCAACACCGACGACGTCGCGACCTGGGACGGCGCGCGGAAGCTCGTCGAACAGGCGGTCACCGATTTCGGCGGCCTGGACGTGGTGGTGAACAACGCGGGCATCCTGCGCGATGCGTTCATCGCGGGCATGGACGAGGCGCAGTGGGACGCGGTGATCGCCGTGCACCTCAAGGGGCACGCGGCGGTGCTGCACCACGCCGCGGCGTACTGGAAGCAGCAGTCCAAGGCGGGCGACCAGCCCAAGGCCGCGGTGATCAACACCGCTTCGGCGTCGGGCACCACGCTGCCCAATCCGGGCCAGGCCAATTACGGCGCGGCCAAGGCGGGCATCGCCGCGCTGACGCTGGTGGCCGCCGACGAGCTGGCGCGCTACGGCGTGCGGGTGAACGCTATCGCGCCGATCGCGCGCACCCGCCTCACCCTGGCCACCCCCGGCATGGGCGAGATGCTGGCGGCCGAGGCGGAGGCGTCCGAGGGCGAATTCGACGCCTTCGCCCCGGCCAATATCGCGCCTCTGGTCGCCTACCTGGCCGCCGAGACCTGTCCGATCACCGGCAAGGTGTTCGCGGTACAGGGCGGTGCGATCTCCGAGCTGGCCGGTTGGCACGATGTGAAGACCATCGAGACCGAGGGTCCCTGGCTGATCGACGACATCGCCGCCCGGCTGCCCTGATCTCGGGGAACGTGAGGAGAACGACGATGTTCGAATGGTCCGAGACCGATGTGGTGATTCGCGACGCCGTGCGGGCGTTCATCGACAGGGAGGTCCGCCCCAACCTGGACGCGCTCGACAGCGGTGAGCTGCCGCCGTATCCCGTCATCCGGAAGTTGTTCAGTCAGTTCGGCATCGACGTCATGGGCGGCGAGGCCGTGCAGAAGATGCTGGCCAAGCAGGCCGCGCGGGAAGCGGCCGCCGCGGCGGGAGAGCCGAAACCGGAGCCGAAGGCGTCCGGTTCCAGCCCGTTCGCCGGACAGGAATCGCTGATGGCGGTGCTCATCGGGGAGCTGTCGGGGGTGTGCATGGGCCTGGTCACCGCGATGGGGGTGAGCATCGGCCTCGGCGCCACCACGATCATGTCGCGGGGGACGCTGGCGCAGAAGCAGCGGTGGCTGGAGGACATCGTCACCATGCGGAAGGTCGCGTCCTGGGCGATCACCGAACCGGACTCCGGGTCGGACGCCTTCGGCGGCATGAAGACCTACGTCAAGCGCGACGGCGAGGACTACCTGCTCAACGGCCAGAAGACCTTCATCACCAACGGCCCCTACGCCGACGTGATGATCGTGTACGCGAAGCTGGACGAAGGCGCGGGCGGCGACAAACGCGAACGCAAGGTGCTCACTTTCGTGCTCGACAAGGGCATGCCCGGCCTCACCCAGGGCAAGCCGTTCAAGAAGATGGGCCTGCACTCCTCGCCGACCGGTGAGCTGTTCTTCGACAACGTGCGCGTCGGCCGGGACCGGCTGCTCGGCGAGACCGAGGAGCACCGGGGCGGCGACGGCCGGGAGAGCGCTCGCTCCAGCTTCACCGCCGAGCGCATCGGCGTGGCCTTCATGGCGCTGGGCATCATCGACGAATGTCGCCGGCTGTGCCTGGACTACGCCAAGAGCCGCAAGCTCTGGGGCCAGGAGATCGGCCGCTTCCAGCTGGTCCAGCTGAAGCTGGCGAAGATGGAGATCGCCCGGATCAACGTGCAGAACATGGTGTTCAACACGCTGGAACGAGGCCGGGCGGGCAAACCGCCGACCCTGGCCGAGGCCTCGGCGATGAAGCTCTACGCCTCCGAGGCGGCCACCGAGGTGGCGATGGAAGCGGTCCAGCTCTTCGGCGGCAACGGCTATATGACCGAGTACCGCGTCGAGCAGCTCGCCCGCGACGCCAAGTCCCTCATGATCTACGCGGGCAGCAACGAGATCCAAGTGACCCACATCGCCAAAGGACTACTCGCGCAGTAATTTCGACCTGCGAAGCGAGACCGAGCACGGGGCCGTTCGCGGCCCGGCTCGCGTCCGAGCGGCCGCCGCGTCCGCGACGAAGTCGCCGGCCTCGATCGCTCGGGCGCCAGTCTTGAGCGGGGCTCGAACATGCGGTGCGCAGGCACCGCCGAAGTCCGACAGCGGCACCGCGTGCACCGAGGTGTTGCGGTTTCTCGTCCGACGTGCCCAGCGCGCCGCAACTCCGGGTTTCGAGCGAAGCGAGACCGAGCATTGCCTGTTCGCGGCCCGGCTCGCGTCCGAG
>NZ_BAFS01000046.1 GCF_000308415.1 Nocardia asiatica NBRC 100129
GCCGCGAAGCGCTCTGGGCGGCCGGCGCCGCCGCGGGCGAGCGGCCGGATCGGCTGCCCGGCACCGGCGCGGCCACCACCGCGCCCACCTTGCCCGGGATGAGCGATCTGGAGACGGCCGCCGCCGACGTCTGGGCCACGGGCGTCTCGCCGGACAGTTATCCGACGGAGTTCCTGCGCCCACGCCTGGACGCCCTCGGCGTCATACCGGCGGCGAGCCTGCTCGACGTGCCCGACGGCTCCCGTGTCCTGGTGGGCGGCGCGGTGACGCACCGGCAGCGTCCCGCCACCGCGGAGGGCGTCACCTTCCTCAACCTGGAGGACGAGACCGGCATGGTGAACATCGTCTGCTCGCTGGGGCTGTGGCGGCGCTACCGGCGCCTCGCCCAGGGCGCCGCGGCCCTGCTCATCCGCGGCCGGGTGCAGAATGCCGAGGGCGTGGTCAGCGTGGTCGCCGAACATCTGCAGCGGATGGATCTGCGGATGGCGTCCAAGTCGCGCGACTTCCGTTGAGCCGCCGCATTAAAGAAGTGTTAGAAGCGTTCTAGAGAACGGTTATGCGGGGCTGTCCGTGCAGCGCAAACGGCTACTGTGCCAGGCATGAGGAAGCTTGCTGTGCTGTGTGTCGGCGTGCTGGGGTCGATTCTGCTCGCCGGCTGCGGGGCCGATGAGGGGAAGCCCGCGCGGGACCGGACGTCGACGGCGGTCACCGGCCCCGCCGCCCCCGCGCTCGTGCCGCCGGGGGTGCACGAGCTGGCGCCGCCGAAGCGGGACAACGGCCCCGGCGGCGAACCGATGTCCGCGCGCAAGGAGGTGGTCACCGGCAGCGTCGAGATCACCGCCGACGCGCCGGTCGCGGCGGCGGGCACCATCGTCGAGCGGGTGCGCGCGGCGGGCGGCCGGGTCGACAGCCGTACCGAACAGCCCGGCACCGACGACAGCGAGCCCAGCGCCACCCTCGTCGTCCGGCTGCCCGCGGACAAGACCGACGCGTTCATCGCGGACCTCGGCGGGATCGGCCAGGTCACCCGGGTCACCACCAACCGCGACGACGTCACCATGCAGTGGGAGGACTTGGACGCGCGGATCAAGGCGCTGCAAGCCTCGGTCGAGCGGCTGCGCGCGCTCATCGCCGGCGCCACCACCACCTCCGACCTGATCACCGCCGAGCAGGCGCTGTCCAGCCGCCAAGGAGAGCTCGACAGCCTCACCGCGCAGAAGCGACGGCTCGACGACCAGGTCGCCTTGTCCACGCTCACGATCGAGATCACCACCGACGAGAAGAAGTCCGACGACGACCCCGACAGCTTCTGGGACGGCGTCGTCTCCGGGTGGAACTCGCTGGTGGACTGGCTGCAGGACGCGGTCGTGTTCAGCGGCAAGGCGATTCCGTGGCTCGGTTTCCTCGCGGTGGCGGGCGCCGCGCTGTGGGGCATCGTCCGGCTGGTGCGGCGCCGTGGGAAGCCGGCGCCGGGTGCGGGAGAATCGGCAGCGGCTCGCGCGGAGCCCGCCTCGGAGGGCGCGGATACCAGCACAGGAGGCAAGAGTGCCGACGGTGGTAAGGGCGGTGATCAAGCCGAACAGCCGTAAGGGGCCGCTGGTGGAAACCCTCGACGACGGCAGTCTGCACCTGTACGTGCGGGCTCCGGCCGTCGAGGGCAAGGCCAACAAGGCGGCCGTCGAGTTGCTCGCCGAACACTACGGAGTCCCCAAGTCCGCCGTCCGGCTGGCCGCGGGCGCCACCTCCCGCTTCAAACGGTTCGAGATCGATCTGCCCTGACGTCGAACGCGCTTCGGATCCGCGAAGTGTCGTGAATCGAGCGACGATAACGCCACTGATCGCGGCGCGCGAGGGGGAGCGGTGTGGCTCAGACGCCGCCGGGAAAGCCCAGCTGACGCCA
>NZ_BAFS01000045.1 GCF_000308415.1 Nocardia asiatica NBRC 100129
GGCCGCCCCGGAACGCGCCGACCTGGTCGACCTGCTGCACCGTTTGGGCTTGCGCCGGATCGGTGATTTCGCCGCGCTGGCCGCGGCGGAGGTCGCCTCCCGGTTCGGGACCGACGCCGTGCTGGCGCATCGCTGTGCCAGGGCCGAGCCGGAGCGTCCGCCGTCCGCGCGGCAACCCCCGCCGGATCTGGTGGTGGAGTACCGCTGTGATCCGCCGATCGAGCGGGTCGATGCGGCGGCCTTCGCCGGGCGTCTGCTCGCCACCCGGCTGCACAGCGCGCTCGCGGATGCCGGGCTGGCCTGCACGAGGCTCTCGGTGCACGCGGAAACCGCGGCCGGAGAGGAGCTCTCGCGGATCTGGCGATGCGCGGAGCCGCTCACGCCGGAGGGCACGGCGGACCGGGTGCGCTGGCAGCTGGACGGCTGGCTCACCCGGCGCGACGGCGTGCGGCCCACCGCGCCGATCACCGTGCTGCGGCTGGAGCCTGTCGAGGTGGTCACGGCGGGCGCGCTGCAACTCGGATTGTGGGGCGGGACCGGGGAAGAGGACGAGCGCGCCCGCCGCGCGCTGATCCGGGTGCAAGGATTGCTCGGCGGGGAAGCGGTGCGGGTCGGCGTGCTCAGCGGCGGACGCGGCCCCGCCGAACGCGTCACCATGGTCGCGCTGGGTGACGAACTCGTGCCCGCGGCCGACCCCGCGCAGCCATGGCCGGGCCGGTTGCCCGAACCCGCCCCCGCCGTGCTCCTGCTGAACCGTCCGCCGGTGCGGCTGGAAGCCGCCGACGGCGCGCTCGTCAGAGTCACCGATCGCGCCATGTTCGACGCCGACCCCGCACTGCTGCGCTGGGGAAGCAGACAGTGGCGGCTGACCGGCTGGGCAGGACCGTGGCCGGTGGACGAGCACTGGTGGGCGCCCGATTCGGCCGGCACGAAATTCACCGCCCGCGCTCAAGTCCAACTGGACGACGCCCCCGCCGCCGACAAAGTCCTGCTGTTGGTCTATCACGACGAAACTTGGCGGGCCGAAGGGCTTTACGACTGACCGCCCCCAGCGGGCGTCAGCTATGCCGAATGCGACGGCGAATCTCCGGGAGCGAACCCGTCCGATCCGATGACCTGTACCGCCGCGCTGCCCGCGTTGCCCGCTGCCCGCTGCCCGCGTTGTCGCGCGCTGCCCGCGTTGTCGCGCTGCCCGCGTTGTCGCGCTGACGAGGTGTGGCGGTGACGAGGTGTGGCGGTGACGAGGTGTGGCGCTGACGAGGTGTCGCGCTGGCGCGCCGTCGCGCTGTCGCGCCGTCGAGCTGGCGAGTCGTCGAGCCGTCGACGCGCCGAGCCGGTGACGCGCCGAGCCGGTGACGACCCGGTCGTGATCCGCGCCGGGTTCAGTCCGGGCGGGACCACACCGTCGCCAAGGTGAACGGATGTCCGCGCAGGTCAGCCCATTTCGGCTTCCGGGCCAGGAACACGTCGTCCACCAGTGCCTCGGCGACCTCGGTGAGGACCCATCCGGCGGCCAAACCGGCCGACAGGTGCTCGCTGACGAGATGCAAGTGGGTGCTGATCGCCACCGGCTCGCCGGAAGGATCGGTGTAGTGCGTCGGCATTCCGGACACCATGATGAATTGCGGGTGATAGCTGACCAGTACACAGCGCGCGCCCGGTGCGGCCAGGCGCCTCGCCTCGGCGTAGAACGGCGCCAATTCCGGTAGGTGCTCATCGATCAGCGACGCGATCACCAGGTCATAGGCGCCTTCCGGCAGGCCGGTGGCTCGCACGTCCGCACGGGTCAGCGTGGTGTGCGCGCCGCGCGCGGCCGCGAACGCCAGCATCCCTCGGCTCACGTCGACCCCATCGATGTGCGTGATTCCGCTGTCCCGCAGCCACGTTCCGGTTCGCCCGGTGCCGCAGCCGAGGTCGGCCGCGCGACGCACTCGGCCCAGGTCCAGGTTCAATCGCCCGAGCAGCGCGAGATCCATCTCGTCCAAGACGGTCTGCTCGTAGGTGGGTGCCCACCCGTCGTAGCCTGTGGCGACGTCGACGGTGCGGTAGTCGCGGCGGTCGAAATCGGCGAAGGAAGGCATGCGGCGAGTATCGTGCCGAGCTCACGCCCGCGCCAGGCAATTACCGTGCTGCTCGAAAAACCGTCGCGCGCCGCAGACTTCGCGACGCTTCGGTAAACGTCTTCCGGTGGTGATCCGTGCTACACCGCGAATGCGGGCTGCATAACAGCCGGTATCCTCGTCTGTCGTGGATCTGACGATGGGCCAAACGACATTCGGCGACGTGCGGATCGCCTATCGGGATTCAGGGGTGGGCGCGGTCAGCGACATCCCCGTGATGCTGGTGCACGGTATGGGCGGCGACGGACACACTTGGGACCGGTTCGCGCGTGTTCTGGTGCAATCCGGACGCCGGGTGATCATCCCCGACCTTCGCGGGCACGGCCGCAGTTCACACGCCGATTCCTATCTCTTCGACGACTTCGGCGAGGATCTGCTGCGCCTCTGCGATCATCTGGAGTTGCCCGCGGTGGACCTGGTCGGGCATTCCCTCGGCGGCTACGCGGTGTCGCGCGTGGCGCAGGAGCGGCCGGAACTGGCGCGCAGGCTGGTCATCGAGGAGTGCCCGCTGCCGCTGCAATCCGGCGCCGAGGAATTGCGCCTGACCCGCCGCTTTCCCACCGTGCCCGAATTGTGGCACGCCACCTCCAGCCTGGCCCGGCATCCGCGCGCGGTGCTCGCGTTCGACCGTTCCATGACGAAGACGGCGCTGGAGCAGTTCCGCAAGCCGAACCCGGAGTGGTGGGACCGGCTCTCCGACATCACCGCGCCCACTCTGGTGTTGTGCGGCGGACCGGGCGGCATGGTGGACCCGGACAAGTTCGGCGCCCTACGGGAACGTCTGCCCGACTGCACGGTGACCACGTTCACCTGCGGCCACAGCATCCATCGCGACCGGTACCGGGAGTTCGCCGCGGCGGTCCGGCCGTTCCTGGCGGGCTGAACAGACCACCGTCACCAATGCGTCCCGGGCACCCACCGGGCAGCTCGTCGCAAGGCCGTCCCCGTGACCCGGCGGGCGGCCGACCGGGGCCGGGGCTCGGGGAGCACGGCGGCCGGTTCGTCGCTCGGCGTGGTCTGCTCGCCCTTGGCCGCTGGGGAGTCGGGCAGGGAGCGGTAGTAGCGGTGCAGGACCCGGTCGCGGATCTTCGGGGTGAGCAGGGCGCCGTACTCGGCGATGGTCCCCAGCGGGACGTCGATGCGTTTGGGCCGTTCGATCAGCGCGCGCACGATGGTCGCCGCCGCCCATTCCGGTGATTCGGCGGGGCCTTGATCGCCGCTCGGGGCGATCATCGGCGTGCGCACCAGCGGCAGGTGGATGGTGGTGAAGGTGACCCCGTCGGCCATGGTCTCCACGGCCGCCACCTCGGTGAACTTGTCCAGCGCCGCCTTGCTGGCCAGATATGCCGAGAATCGCGGCGTGGCCATCTGCACGCCCGCGCTGCTGATGTTCACGATGTGCCCGAATTTGCGTTCCCGCATCTGCGGCAGCAGGGCCAGCGTCAGCCGCAGCGCGCCGAAGTAGTTGACGGCCATGGTGCGTTCGAAGTCGTGCAGCCGGTCGGTGGAGCGGTGGATGGCGCGGCGGATCGAGCGGCCCGCGTTGTTCACCAGCATGTCCACGTGGCCGTGTTCACCCAGGACGGCCCCGACGACCTGGTCGACGGAGTCGGAGTCGGTGATGTCGCAGACGTATCCGTGGGCCGAGCCGCCCGCGGCCCTGATCTCGTCGACGACCGCGGCGAGTTCGTCGCCCCGGCGCGCGAGCAGGAACACGGTGGCGCCCTTGCCCGCGACGGCCACCGCCGCCGCCCGGCCGATGCCGGAGGACGCTCCGGTGATGAGGACGTGCCGTCCGGTGAGGTCACGGTTGCGGCGCCGGGCGGGCTCAGCGGCTGCGTCGGTCATCGCTGCTCCTTTGCAGGTCTGGTGGCCACGAACTTACTCTGAAGTAAGTTCACTGCCAAGTGGTCCTGATCACACTCGGGGGTGCCCGGTCCGGTCGCCGCGGCGCGTCGCGCGGTGTGGCGGGCGTATTCGAGAACCGCACGGGCGTGCGGGTTTCGGGGTGTGCGAAACGCGTCGAACAACGCTCGAAACGTTCGAACATATGTGCGATACTTCAGCGCATGTCGGACGATCGGATGGCGGAGGTGTTTGCCGCGGTGCGGCTCGGTGGCGTCGACCCCGCGGCGGGGCGACGGGCGTTGGAGCAGCTCTGGGACGAACTCGGCGATCGCGGGGAGGCGCTGCATCGCTGCGTGGTCGCCCATCATCTCGCCGACCTCCAAGAGGAGGCCGCCGAGGCGCTGCGCTGGGATCAGCGCGCACTGGCCGCCGTGTTCGGACCCGGCGTGCCGCTGGACGAAGGTCTGCGCGGGTTCCTGCCGTCGCTGTATCTGAACCTGGCCGACAGTCATCGCCGGGTCGGCGAGTTCGAAGTGGCCCGGATGCAATTGGCCATCGCTCGCGGCCATCTCGACGTCTTGGCCTCCGATGCCTACGGCGCGCTCATCCGGGCCCGCCTGCGCGGTGTCGAGGACGCGCTGGCCGCCGGGTCCGTCGAACGGCTCAAAGCCTCCTGACCTGCCTGTACATCCTTCGGTATCGAATGTATGTTCGATGTGAGGAGGTGCGTGGTGGGCTGGGACGACGGTCCGCCGAGCTGGGCGGAGATGGAGCGGGTGCTGTCCGGCCGGTCCGGGCGGCACCCCGACGCGGAGTATCCGGGCGACGGCGGCGACAGTCCGGCGTGGTCGCGCAAACGCGAGCAGTACCGGCCCGAGCCGGTGCGCCGGGCCGACGGACCGTCGGTCCCGTACGCCGAGCTGCACGCGCACTCGGCCTACAGCTTCCTGGACGGCGCGAGTCATCCGGAGGAACTGGTCGAGGAGGCGGTGCGGCTCGGCTTGGCGGCGATCGCGCTCACCGACCACGACGGCTTCTACGGCACCGTCCGCTTCGCCGAGGCGGCCAAGGAATGGGGGATGCCCACCGTCTTCGGTGCGGAGCTGTCCCTCGGCACGGCGCCCGAGCCGCGCGTTCCCGGCACCGAACGCGGGCACGCCGCCGCCCCCGACTCCGCGCCGCGCACCGGAGCGCCGGACCCGACGGGGCCGCATCTGCTGGTGCTGGCCCGCGGACAGGAGGGCTACCGCAGGCTGTCGCGCGAGATCGCCGCCGCGCACATGGCCGCGGGCGAGAAAGGCATTCTGCGCTACGACCTCGACACGCTCACCGCGGCGGCCGAGGGGCACTGGCAGATCCTGACCGGATGCCGGAAGGGGCACCTGCGCCGAGCCCTCGAACTCGACTTGCGCGCGGGAAGCGCCCGGCTGGAACGAGCGGAGGCCGCGCTGCGCGAGCTGACCGACCGCTTCGGCGCCGACCGGGTGAGCGTGGAACTCACCCACCACGGCATCCCGGAGGACGACGAGCGCAACGCCCACCTCATCGCCCTGGCCGACCGTCTCGGCCTGCCCGTGCTGGCCACTACCGGAGCGCACTTCGCCGCCCCGAGTCAGCGCCGCCGAGCCATGGCGCTCGCGGCGATCCGGGCCAGGCAGAGCCTGGACGAGATGGCGGGCTGGCTGGCCCCCGCGGGCGGCGCGCACCTGCGATCCGGGGCCGAAATGGCGCGGTTGTTCGCCGACTGCCCGCATGCGGTGGCGAACGCGGCGGCCCTGGCCCGCGAATGCGCTTTCGATCTGCAGCTGATCGCCCCCCACCTGCCGCCGTTCGACGTGCCCGCGGGGCACGACGAGCAGTCCTGGCTGCGCGAACTCGCCCTCACCGGCGCCGCGGCGCGCTACGGCTCCCCCGAGCAGAGCCCGGAGGCATACCGGCAGATCGAACACGAACTCGCGGTGATCAACGACCTGGAGTTCCCCGGCTACTTCCTGGTGGTGCACGACATCGTCAGCTTCTGCAAGAACAACGACATTCTCTGCCAGGGCCGCGGTTCGGCGGCCAACTCCGCGGTCTGCTACGCGATCGGCATCACCAACGTCGATCCGGTGCGCAACCAGCTGCTGTTCGAGCGTTTCCTTTCCCCGGAGCGCGACGGTCCGCCGGACATCGATGTCGACATCGAATCCGACCGCCGCGAAGAGGCGATCCAGCACGTCTACCGCAAATACGGCCGCGAGTACGCCGCGCAGGTGGCCAACGTGATCACCTATCGCGGCAAGTCCGCGGTGCGCGATGCCGCACGGGCGCTGGGGTTCTCGCCCGGCCAGCAGGACGCGTGGAGCAAGCAGGTGAGCCGCTGGACCGGCGTCGGCGCCGAGACGAACACCGACATCCCCGCCGAGGTGCTGGAACTGGCCGCCGACATCGAGGGCCTGCCCAGGCACCTGGGCATCCACTCCGGCGGCATGGTGATCTGCGACCGGCCGATCGCCGACGTCTGCCCGGTGGAGTGGGCGCGCATGTCCGGCCGCAGCGTTCTGCAGTGGGACAAGGACGATTGCGCCGCCATCGATCTGGTGAAGTTCGACATGCTCGGCCTGGGCATGCTCTCCGCACTGCACTACATGATCGACCTGGTGCGCGAGCACAAAGGCGAGACCGTCGAGCTGCACTCGCTCGACTTGGCCGAGCCCGAGGTCTACGCGATGCTCTCGCGCGCGGACTCGGTGGGCGTCTTCCAGGTCGAGTCGCGGGCGCAGATGGCCACCCTGCCCCGGCTGCGGCCGCGTAGCTTCTACGACCTGGTGGTGGAGGTGGCGCTGATCCGCCCCGGCCCGATCCAGGGCGGGTCGGTGCACCCCTACATCCGCAGGCGCAACGGTGTGGAGGACGTCGTCTACGACCATCCGGCGCTGAAGAATTCGCTGGAACGCACGCTCGGCGTGCCGCTGTTCCAGGAACAGCTCATGCAGATGGCCGTCGACGTCGCCGGATTCACCGCCGTCGAGGCCGATCAGCTGCGCCGCGCCATGGGTTCCAAGCGGTCGCCGGAGCGCATGGAACGCCTCAAGACGAGGCTCTACCAGGGCATGCGCGAGCTGCACGGGATCACCGGCGAGGTCGCCGACCGCATCTACGAGAAGCTCTACGCCTTCGCGAATTTCGGTTTCCCGGAGAGTCATTCGCAGAGTTTCGCCGCGATCGTGTACTACTCGGCCTGGTTCAAACTGCACCATCCCGCCGCGTTCTGCGCGGGCCTGCTGCGCGCCCAGCCGATGGGTTTCTACTCGCCGCAGTCGCTGGTCGCCGACGCGCGCAGGCACGGGGTCGCGGT
>NZ_BAFS01000044.1 GCF_000308415.1 Nocardia asiatica NBRC 100129
CCGAGCCGGGCCGCGAACAGCGCTCCTAAGACTCGCTTCTTCGGTGAGCGGTGAGTGGCTGGGAGGTCGCGCGGCGCCGGTCGGTGTGTTGTTCGTGGGGGCCGTTCGGCGTGTTATTCGCGCACGACATCGGCTGACGCACGGTTCGCACATCGTTTGGGATCGGGCGGGGTCAGCGCACTCGGGTCGGTTTGGTCCGGACGCGTAGGAACTGCTGGATGGCGTGGTTCACCGGCTCGGGGTGGGTCATCGTCACCGCCAGCCGGGCGTCCGCGATCTCGATGAACGTGGAGCCGGACAGTCCGTGGGCCATTTCCTGGGCGCGCTCGCGGTCCATGCCGCTGTGGGTGGGGTGGATCACCAGAGCGGGGCAGGAGATCTCGGGGAGGCGATCCAGCACCGAATCCCGGCTGAGCAGGCAGCCCGCCGCGACCTCGATGCCGCGGCGGTCGCGCACCAGCCAGCGCTGCGTCCAGATCGCGCGGTACCACTCGTCGTCGCCGATCAGCCAGGAAGCCAGCTGGCGCACGGCGCGTGCGCGGGAGCCGTCGTCGTACCACTGCTCGAGAAACTTCTGCGTGGCGGTCGACTGCTCGGGGGTGGGACCGTGGGCCTCGGTACTGATCAAGATCAGCGCGGAGACGCGTTCCGGCGCGATCAGCGCGGTGCGCAGCGCGGTGAAGCCGCCCTGCGCGGTGCCGCCGATGACGGCCTGATCGGCGCCCAGATGATCGAGCACGGTCAGCGCGTCCCTGGCCGCGGTCCAGTACGTGAAAGGTAGGCCCTCGTCCCTGGTGCGGCCGTGGCCGCGGGCATCCCAGGAGACGATCCGGAATTCCGGTGCGAGCGCGGCCGTTTGGGCGGCGAACATGGTGCGGTCCATGAAGAACTCGTGCGCCAGCAGTACCACCGGGCCGTCCCCGCCGCTGTCCTCGTAATGGATGTCGGCATCGATCGCGCGGGCGAAGGGCACGAGCAGAAGGATAACCAGCCGGCGGTGCCGCGCGGGACGATTCGGGCGGTCGGCACGGCTCCCGCGCGGGGCCGCTGTGCCGATGATTCGCTCGTTTCGCCGCTCACTAAACTGGGTGGGTGGCACAAACCCAGAGACCGGTCCTCGTCGTCGACTTCGGAGCACAGTACGCCCAGCTGATCGCACGGCGCGTGCGCGAGTCGAGCGTGTACTCCGAAGTGGTTCCACACACCGCGACGGTGGAGGAGATCGCCGAGAAGCAGCCGCTCGCGGTGATCCTCTCCGGCGGCCCGGCCAGCGTGTACACCGAGGGTGCGCCACAGCTGGACCCGCGGTTGTTCGAACTGGGTCTGCCGGTCTTCGGCATCTGCTACGGCTTCCAGGCGATGGCCCAGGCGCTGGGCGGCACGGTCGCGCACACCGGCACTCGCGAGTACGGGCGCACCGAACTCAACATCGATGGTGGTTTGCTGCACGGCGGCCTGCCCACCATCCAGCCGGTGTGGATGAGTCACGGTGACGCGGTCACCGACGCGCCGGAGGGCTTCGAGGTCACCGGCACCACCGCCGGCGCTCCGGTCGCCGCGTTCGAGGACCGTGCGCGTCGCCTGGCCGGTGTGCAGTACCACCCGGAGGTGCTGCATTCCCCGCACGGGCAGCAGGTACTGAGCCGCTTCCTGCACGAGCTGGCCGGCATTCCGTCCACCTGGACCCCGGCCAACATCGCGGATTCGCTGATCGCCTCGGTCCGCGAGCAGGTCGGTGACAAGCACGCGATCTGCGGACTGTCGGGCGGGGTGGACAGCGCGGTGGCCGCCGCGCTGGTGCAGCGCGCCATCGGTGACCGGCTGACCTGCGTGTTCGTCGACCACGGCCTGCTGAGGGCGGGGGAGCGCGAGCAGGTGCAGCAGGATTTCGTCGCCGCGACCGGCGCCAAGCTGGTAACCGTCGACGCGGTGGAGAAGTTCCTCGGCGAGTTGAAGGGCGTGACCGATCCCGAGGAGAAGCGCAAGATCATCGGCCGGGAGTTCATCCGCTCCTTCGAGGACGCGGTGGGCGAGGTGGTGCTCGAACACGGCGACGCCGACGGCGCGACGCCTAAGGTCGAGTTCCTGGTGCAGGGCACGCTGTACCCGGACGTGGTGGAGTCCGGCGGCGGCAGCGGCACCGCGAACATCAAGAGCCACCACAATGTCGGCGGACTGCCCGACGATCTCGAATTCGAACTCGTCGAACCGCTGCGACTGCTGTTCAAGGACGAGGTCCGCGCGGTGGGCCGCGAACTCGGCCTGCCCGAGGAAATCGTTGCCCGTCAACCGTTCCCGGGGCCAGGTCTGGCCATCCGGATCGTCGGTGAGGTCACCGCGGACCGGCTGGAGACGCTGCGCCGGGCCGACGCCATCGCCCGCGAGGAACTGACCGCGGCGGGTCTGGACCGGCAGATCTGGCAGTGCCCCGTCGTGCTGCTCGCGGAGGTCCGCAGCGTCGGTGTGCAGGGCGACGGCCGCACCTACGGCCACCCGATCGTGCTGCGCCCGGTGTCCAGTGAGGACGCCATGACCGCCGACTGGACCCGGCTGCCCTACGAGGTGCTCGAACGCATCTCCACCCGCATCACCAACGAGGTGGCGGAGGTCAACCGCGTGGTCCTGGACGTGACCAGCAAGCCGCCGGGCACCATCGAGTGGGAGTGATCTCCCGGTCGCACCGCGGGCGCTAGCCGCGCCGCCGCCAGCTGCCCGTGGTCAGCGGGGGCGGTGGAACGCGCTGTGCAGGATCAGGTGGCCGAGCAATGTGCCGTGAGCGGCGACGGGGCGTGGCCGAGGATCCGGCGGTGTGGTCCGCGGGGTCGCGGGCGCTTGACTGGTGGGTTCGTCGGGGTTCATGTGGATTCTCCTGCCGTACGAGGACGGGCCTGTGGGAGTTGGTTTGCCAGCGCTCGGATAAAGCGGAACGGCCCGTCCGGATGGGACGGGCCGTTCGCGTGATCATGGTCGTTTGCGCGGGGATATCACCAGCACGATGCCGATGACGATCGCGGCGAGCACGACGATCCAACCGATCGGGATCATGCTTGCCGCGGGCACGGACGCGGGGCCGACGAAGGCCCACACGCTGACCGCGAGGGCCAGCAGACCGGCGATGAGCAGCGAGGCGGCCGGGCCGCGGCGGGTTTCGGTCGTCTCGTTCTTCTCGGTTTCAGCCACGCCGCACCTCCACGTTTCCGGCGCGGACGTCGACGTCGAGATCGAGCACCGGCGCGCCGGGAGTATTCGGACCGCTGATGCCGTTCTCGCACAGCGCCTCGGCCATGGTCGCCGTGCAGTGGGTGCGGACGGTCATGTCCGCGGGCAGCAGGATGCGGGCTTCGCCCATTCGGACGTCGACGTTCACGGTGCGGTTCTCGGTCAGTTTCACCGACCGCAGGTCCAGCGTGCCCGAACCCATGGTCAGCCGGTAGTCCGACGCCAGCTCGGCGACGGAGGCCGGCGCCCAGTTCCGGTCGCCCATCGCGGCCTGGTCGAACTCGACCGGACCGACCGCGGAGGCGAGCAGCACGAACCCGGCGAGCGGCGCGGTGAGCACCAGCAAGCCGTAGCCGCGCCGCAGGAACGCGCCGAGCACCAAGCCGAGACCGATGACGGCCAGCGCCGCGGCGGCGATCCGGCCCGGCGTCATCCACTCCACGCCCGAGGCCGCGGCCGCACCCGCGCCCGCTGCCGCCAGGATGGCCAGGCCGAGCACCACCGGCGTCAGGCGCGAGCGCGGACGCTTGCGCGGCGGGGCGACGACGGGGCGGGCCGGTGCCGGTTCCGGGAGGTCCCAAGCGAGCGGGGCGACGCCGAGCGGGTCCCAGGACGGCGGGGTCGGGCCGCCGATGATCGCGGGGTGAGCGACCACCGCGCGGTGCGGGTCGAGAGTTCGCGCGGGCACTCCGATGTCACCTTTGCCCAGCGACACCGCCCTCTCGGGGCGTGCGGTCCGGTCGGTGGATGTGGCCGGTTCGGCATTGTCCGAGGCGCTCGACGTATTCGGCGTGCGGGGCTCGGCTACGGACTTGTCCGGGTCGGCGCTGACGATTTCCACGTCGCCGGAGTCGGTCTGGTCGCCCGAAGCGGGCGGATCCACCGGGCCGAGGACGGCGGTATCCGATGCGGTCCGGTCACCGATCGATCCGGCTGGACCGGATCGGCCGATGACGACTGTGTCCGATTCGGTTCGCTCGTCGGTCGGGGAACCCGGACCGGCGTCGGCCCGGGTGGCCGTGGGCTTGTCCAGCACCACGGTCGCGGGGTCGGCGTCTTGCTCGGCGGTGGGCCTGTGCAACGGCGTTGTCGCCGCATCGCCGTTTGTGGCGCGCGCCGGCGTCTCCGGAACATATGAATCCGGCAGCTTGGTGTACGGCGTGTACATGGCGGTGGGCGGCACGTACATGTCGCCTACGGTGCGGGGCGCTCCCGGCGGGAAGACCGCGCCGGGGTAGCCGGTGGCGGTGATGCCGCTGCCGGGGACGAATCCGCCGAACGCTTCGGTGGTGCCGGGCGGCGGGTTGGGCGTGCGCAGGTGCAGCATCCACCAGCCCGCCAGCATCAGCGCGAGGCTGATCAGGCCGGATCCGCCGAGGCCGACGCCCACCGGGCCCATCGTGCTGACCGCGATGGCCAGCGCGACGATCAGCACGATGGTCTTGGTCTGGGACTGCGAGCTGTGGCCCTTGCCGACCAGCGACTCGGCCGCGGATGCCTGGTCGCCCGCCGCGCTCAGCAGCAGCCAGGCCAGCAGATACAGCACGATGCCCGCGCCGCCGAAGATCGTCGACACCACGAACGCGACGCGCACCAGCACCGGGTCGATCTCGTAGCGCCGCGCGAACCCGGCCGCGACGCCCGCGATCGGGCCCTGGCGCGGCAATCGAACCGGCCGGGTCTGCCATATCTGCTGGACCTGGTCGCCGAAGCTCGTTTTCGTCATGTTTCTCATGGTGTGCCCGATCCGCATATCGGCGCATCGGGGGGAACCCTGAAAAACAGCCTGAACACTTTGGACCGATCCGCTGATGTAGCAATCATCCAGCTATGTGCGGGTCGGCGCCACGCGCGATCGTGACGGCCCTGGCCGCGGCGGGTGCCGCCGAGCAAGATCAGGGTGATTACCGATGGCTG
Organism: Nocardia asiatica NBRC 100129; assembly: GCF_000308415.1. Taxonomy (GTDB): domain Bacteria; phylum Actinomycetota; class Actinomycetes; order Mycobacteriales; family Mycobacteriaceae; genus Nocardia; species Nocardia asiatica. Next base: position 5,137 of record NZ_BAFS01000044.1, read on the forward strand.
GCGGTTGCGTGGCCGTGCCAGTATCGAAGACATGTACCCGTCTGTACCCGCGTTCGACACTCGGGGGTTCGACACTCGGGGGTTCGACGCTGCCCGCGGGCTGGGACCCGCGCCCGCGCCGATGCCCGATCCGCCGCAGGTGCGGATGGTCCGCCGTTCCGGCGGCCGGATCGTCGGCGGGGTGGCGGGCGGTCTGGCCGACCACCTCGGCGTCGACGTGTTCAAGGTGCGAATGGCGTTCGTGCTGCTGTCCGCGCTGGCCGGGGCGGGCATCATGGCGTACGGGCTGCTGTGGATCTTCACGCCCGGCGGCTCCGACCAGGTGAAACCCTCCGGTGCGGAGCGGCGGCAGGCGATCGGGCTGGCCATGCTCGGACTCGGGCTCGCGGTCGCCGTGTCGTGGGTGTTCAGCGGGACGGCGGCGAAGGTGATCGCGCCGATCATCGTGGTCGCGGTCGGCGCGGCGCTGGTGTGGCGGGAGTACGACGTCGACGGGCCGCGTTCGCTGCTCGGGCTGCCCGCGCGGCCCTCGGTGGTGACCTGGTCGCGCATCGTCGCCGGGACGACGCTGATCGTGGCCGGCCTCGGGGTGGTGGTGCTGGCGCGGATCGATCTCAGCTCGCTCGGTTCGGCGTTGCTCGCGGTGGCGGTCACGCTGATCGGCGCGGGAGTGCTGACGGTCCCGCTGTGGCTGCGCATGATGCGCGCGTTGAACGCCGAGCGCGCCGCCCGCATCCGCAACGAGGAACGCGAGGAGATCGCCTCACACCTGCACGATTCCGTGCTCCAGACGCTCGCCCTCATCCAGCGTCAGGCCGACGACCCGCAGGAGGTGTTGCGGCTGGCCCGCAGCCAGGAACGGGAACTGCGGAAATGGCTGTTCGAGGACTCCGGTCCGGCGCAGTCGAGCCTGGCCGCGGCCCTGCGCACCATCGCGGGCGAGGTGGAGGACCAGCACGGCGTGAAGGTGACGCCGGTGACCGTCGGTGACGTGTCGATGGACGTCGACGGCTCCGGATCGGGTCTGCCGAAGGAACATTTCACGGCGCTGCTCGGTGCGAGCAGGGAAGCGCTGGTCAACGCCGCCAAGCACGCGGGCGTTCCGGAGATCGACCTGTTCGCCGAGGCAGAGCCGCACCAGGTGAGCGTCTTCGTGCGCGACCGCGGCTCGGGTTTCGACCTCGCGTCCGTGCCCGACGACCGCCGCGGTGTGGCCAAATCCATTCGGGGCCGGGTCGAACGCCGGGGTGGGCAGGTGGAGATCGTGTCGGCGCCCGGCCGCGGCACCGAGGTCCGGATCACCATGCCCCGCGCGGACTCCGGTTGCCAGCTCTCGGACGAAGAGCCCGCCCGGGCCGCCCGCTAGCCGTCGACGCGTCCAGGCCCGCTCGGTTCGCGGCGCGGGTGCGGCAGGTGCGGAGCGCGTGCGGGATAGGTGTGGTACGGCTTGGGGGTCAAGGGTCAGTTAGGAGAAGTAGGTGGCCGTGCGGGTCTTTCTCGTCGATGATCATGCCGTTTTCCGGTCGGGTGTGCGTGCTGAGCTGAGCCGGGAGGCGGACATGGAGGTGGTCGGGGAGGCCGGTGGGGTGGCGGAGGCGGTGGCGGGGATCAACGCCGAGCGTCCGGATGTCGTGCTGCTCGACGTGCACATGCCCGACGGGGGCGGGGTCGCGGTGCTGGCGGGCATCGAGCCGGGGCCGGTGTGCCTGGCGCTGAGCGTGTCCGACGCGGCCGAGGACGTGATCGCGGTGATCCGGGCGGGGGCCAGAGGGTATGTGACCAAGACGATTTCGGGCGCCGAGCTGGCCGACGGCATCCGCCGGGTGGCGGGCGGCGACGCGGTCTTCAGTCCGCGGCTGGCCGGTTTCGTCCTGGATTCGTTCACCGGGAAGTCGCCGGTGCCAGAACCGCCGCTGGATCCCGAACTAGACTCGCTCACCCCGCGCGAACTGGAGGTGCTGCGCCTGCTGGCCCGCGGCTATACCTACCGCGAGATCGCCGAATCCCTCTTCATCTCGGTGAAGACCGTGGAAACGCACGCCTCCAACGTGCTGCGCAAAACTCAGCAGTCCAACCGCAACGCGCTGACCCGCTGGGCCCACCGCCGCCGCATCGACTGAGCCCGCCGCGCGGACCGTCGCGGCGCCCGCGCGCGTCAGAGGACGGCGACGATGATCCCGATGATGATGATCAGGCCGATCAGCAGGCCCACGGCGATGGCGAGGGGGGCGTTGCTCGGCTGCGGGTTCTTGGCGCGCTGCGCGGGAGCGGCCGCGGACGCTCCGGCGAGGTTGCGGTGCGGGCGGGGAAGCGGCGTGGAATGCGGGCTGCGGATCCCGGACGCCGAATTGCGGGCGGCCCAGGCCGGGATGGTCCCGTCCTCGGTGCGGACGGGCGCGCCGAGGATGTACGGTCCGGTGCCGGGACCGAAAGCGGCGGTGAGGATCTCGTCCCGCGCCTCGGCCATGGTCGGCCGCCGCTGCGGTGCGGGTTCCATCATGTGCAGCAGCGCCTGGGTGAGCATGCCGCTTCGGGTCGGCGGGATGATCTGCGCCATGGCGGCGCGGTGCACGATGACGTCGCTGTCCTCGTCGAAACCGAACGGCGGCTGCCCTTCGATCGCGGTGTAGAGCGTGGCGCCGAGGGAGAACACGTCGCTCGCCTTGGTCGGCTGCGCACCGCGCGCCACCTCGGGAGGCAGGTAGGAGGGGGTGCCGGTGATCACGCCGTCCGGTTCGTCGGACATCTCGCCCGCGCCGCGTGAGATGCCGAAGTCGCTGAGCTTCGCCATGCCCACGCCGGGGCCGCGGTCGGCGACGAGGATGTTGCCCGGCTTGATGTCCCGGTGCACGATGCCGACCGCGTGCGCGGCGGCCAGCGCGTCGGCGACCTGGGCGCCGATCTGCGCGACCTCGATCGGCGGCAGCGTGTCGACCAGCGCGAGCGCCTTCGCGACACTGCGCGAGGGTAGGTGCTCCATCACCAGCCAGGGCTCACCGGCTTCGAGCACCACGTCGTACACGGCGATCGCGTGGTCGTGCGAGAGCTTCGCGGCGACCCGGCCCTCGTGCATGATCTGGTTGCGGACCGCTTCGGCCTCCTCCTCGCCGAGCCCGGCGGTGGTGAGCACCTGTTTGATCGCGACATCCCGGTCGAGCAGGCGGTCGTGCGCCAACCAGACCGCGCCCATGCCGCCGCCACCCAGCTTCGATTGGAGACGGTAGCGGCCTGCGACGAGGTATTGGGGGCCGACAGTGGGACGAGCGCGTTCGGTCACGGTGCGAGGGTAGCGGAAAATACGGCTAGCTGGCCTGATTCGTGTTCGCGCAGGCGAGAGACATGGGCACGAATCGTACGCGGCGCCCGCCCTCGGCCGCTCGGTTCGGATGCGTGCCACCCACCATACCGGCAAACCGGGGCCGGACGTCGTAGCCGAGCGCACGCCGACCGGATCGGGATCACGCCGCTCCGTCGGGATCGCCGACACGGTGCGCGGGCGAGCGGGAAGTCGCGGCCTCCGCGACACGAGGTCCGAACCCTTGACGAAACCCGGGGGTCGGTTTCTACTGAGTCCGTATCGAACGTATATTCGATATCGATCGATAGCTGAATCGGTGCTGCCGCTCGAATCGCGAGGGCCGCTCCGCATGCTTCGCCTCGGGTCCATCGTGGGAAGTGGGTGGTTGAGATGGGTTCGGATGCGATACCGCAGGGAGGGGTGAATCGCGGCGCGCTGCCGCGCGGTGGCGGGCGGGAGAACACGCTCACGCTTGATGAGCTGCGCAGACGCATGGAAACGGTGCCGGGGCGCGGGGAATCTTCGGCACAGCGGGTCCCGCTCGACAGCGGCTCGCGCAATGCGGCGTTGCCGGTGCCCGCAGCACTCGCTCCGCTGTTGCCGGATGGTGGCTTGGTCAAGGGTTCCGTCGTGGCGTACACGGGCGCGAGTTCGTTGCTGGCCGGTCTGCTGGCCGCGGTGACCGAGAGCGGCGGGCATGCCGCGGTGGTCGGCATGCCCCGGCTCGGGCTGCTGGCCGCGGTGGAGATGGGAGCGCAACTGCGGCGGCTGGCCGTGATCGCCGATCCCGGCCCCGATCCGGTGGAGGTGGCCGCGGTGCTGCTCGACGGACTCGATCTGGTCGTGCTCGGGCTCGGGGGCGGGGCCGTCGCGCCCGCGCGCAGCCGGGTGATCGCGGCCCGCGCCCGCAACAAGGGCGCCACCCTGGTGGTCGCCGACGGTCGCTGGCCCGGCGCGTCCCTCCAGCTCGACGCCCGCGTCGCGGGTTACACCGGTCTCGGCCGCGGGCGCGGTCGCTTGCGCTCGCTCGGCTTGACGGTCGAGGTGCGCGGCAAGGCGGGGCCGCCGCGGCGCGGACGGCTGGATCTGTGCCCGAATGCGGGTCGCGTGGAATGGGTGCTGCGTGAAAAGGCGGCCAGGGCGGTCGAAGCCGTCGACACACAGGAAGCGGTGTCGTGAGCGCGCCGGCTTCCCTCGGCGTCTCGATCCGAGCGATGGCGTGGGTTCACCGCTGCCGGATCCGGTCGCTGCCCGCCTTGCCCGACGCGCCGATCGAGCGATTCGATACCGCCTGCCTCGGGCGCGGCACGATGCCGCGGACGGGCGGCCGGCGCGCGGAGCCTGGTCACCGGATCTCCTGGCCGGGTCTCGTATGCCACTGCTTCTCGCGCGCTGCGGCGAGAGTCTTCGCCGGGTGCGTGCGCCTTCGCGGACTCGCGTCTCGGCAACCGCAGATAGCGGGCGACGAAGGCGGTGCGTCACCGTGAACCGGCCGGGCGCGCGGCGGGTGCTGGCACTGTGGTGCCCGGACTGGCCCGCGGTCGCCGCGGCGGCGGTGGCGGGGCTGCCCGCGACGCGGCCGGTGGCGGTGCTGTTCGCCAACCGGGTGGTGGCGTGTTCGGCGATCGCGCGAGCCGAAGGAGTGCGCCGCGGCCTGAAGCGCAGAGAGGCGCAGGGGCGGTGCCCCGAGCTGTTTCTCGCGCAGCAAGACGTGGATCGGGACGCGCGGCTGTTCGAACCGGTGGTCGCGGCGGTGGCCGCGACCGTGCCCGGTGTGGAGGTGCTGCGTCCCGGATTGCTCGTGCTCGGCGCGCGCGGTGCGGCGCGATTCTTCGGGTCCGAGGAGGCGGCGGCCGAACGCCTGGTCGACGCGGTGGCCGCGGCCGGGACGGAAGCGCAGGTCGGGATCGCCGATGAACTGTCCACGGCGGTGATCGCCG
>NZ_BAFS01000043.1 GCF_000308415.1 Nocardia asiatica NBRC 100129
CCGAGGCCGTGCAGTTGCGCGCGGCCGGGATCACCGCCCCCATCCTGTGCTGGCTGCACAACACCGACACCGACTTCGCCGCGGCGGTGGCCGCCGACGTCGAGATCGGCGTCTCCTCGCCTGCCCATCTGCGGGCGGTCGAGGCCGCGGCGCGTGACGCGGGCCGCACGGCGACGGTCACGCTGAAGGTGGACACCGGCCTGAACCGCAACGGCGTGTCGCCGGTCGAGTATCCGGAAGTGCTGACCGCGCTGCGCGCGCTGGTCGACGAGCAGGCGGTGCGTTTCCGCGCGATCTTCTCCCACCTGGCGCACGCCGACGAACCGGAGCACCCGAACAACGACATGCAATGCGCCCGGTTCCTGGAGGCGATCGCCACCGCGAAGGAGCACGGCTTGGAGCCGGAGCTGGTGCACATCGCCAACTCCGCCGCCACCCTGACCCGCCCCGACCTGACCTTCGACCTGGTCCGGCCGGGCATCGCCACCTACGGCCTCTCCCCGATACCGGACAACGATTTCGGCCTGCGCCCGGCGATGACGTTCCAGGCCAGAGTGGCGCTGGTCAAGCGGGTGGCCGCCGGTGAAGGCGTCTCCTACGGGCACCAGTGGATCGCGCCGCACGACACCACCGTCGCGCTGATCCCGGCGGGTTACGCCGACGGTGTGTTCCGCCCCTTGAGCGGACGATTCGACGTCTGGCTCGGCGGAGCTCGGCGGCGCAATGTCGGCCGGGTGTGCATGGACCAGTTCGTCGTCGACCTGGGCGACAACGCGGCGGGTGTCCGGGAAGGCGACACCGCGATCCTCTTCGGCGCGCGACCGCATGCCCAGGAATGGGCGGATCTGCTCGGCACCATCCACTACGAAGTGGTGTGTTCGCCGCGCGGCCGGGTGACCCGGCGCTTCACGGGTGACCCGCAGTGAGCCGCTTCCGGGTGACCCCGCTGCGCGGCGGGCTGGCCACCGTGGGGGTCGTCGGCGCGCTGGCGGGCGCGCATGCCCTGCGTCGCGCCGGTGCGCGCGTGCTGTGGCCCGCGCGGGGCGACGACTACCGCGACGAGGATTTCGGACTGATCGATGCCGACCGCGCGGGTACGGTGCTCGCCGACGACGGTGTGCCGCTGGCCACACGCACCTGCGGGCCCGACGACGCGCCGGTGACGGTGATCTTCGTGCACGGCTTCTGCAACAGCATGGCCTCGTTCCACTTTCAGCGGCGTGACCTGGAAAAGCGGTGGGGCGCACGGGTTCGCATGGTGCTGTTCGACCTGCGCGGGCACGGCCGTTCCGGCGTGCCGAGCGCCGCGAGCTGCACACCGGCCCAGCTCGGGAGCGACCTCGCGGCCGTGCTGCGCGCCACCGCCCCGACCGGACCCGTGGTGCTGGTCGGGCATTCGCTGGGCGGGATGGCGGTGCTGGCCGCGGCCGCGCGATTCCCGGAATTGTTCGCGGCGCGGGTGATCGGGGTCGCACTGCTGTCGACCGCGGCCGCCGAGGTCACTGCGACGGGCATCGGGCATCTGCTGCGCAACCCCGCGATCGACGGCTTCCGGCTGGCCGTGCACACCGCGCCTGCGCTGGTGCAGGCCGGACGCGTCACCGCGCGGCACGTGATCACGCCGATCCTGCACGTCAGCTCGTTCCACGGCCCGGTGAGCCCGACCCTATCGCGTTTCACGACGCTGATGATCGACCGGACGCCGGTGGAGACCATCGTGAAGTTCCTCCAGGCCATCGAGTTGCACGACGAGTCGGCCGCGTTGCCCACCCTGGCGGACACGCCGGTGCTGGTGCTCGGCGGCCGCCACGATCTGGTGATCCCGTTCCGCAATTCGCGTGCGCTGGCCAGGGCGCTGCCGGGCAGTGAGCTGATCCGGCTGGAAGGCGCCGCGCACATGCCGCACCTGCAGTACCCGGACATCGTCAACGCCGCGCTCGAGCGATTGCTGGTACGCGCCGGTGCGCTCACGGGAGACGCTTCGGAGGTGGCCGGTGGCTGATCCGGGGTATCGGGTGTTGCCCACCGTCGCCGACACCGAGGCGCTCGGCCGGGAACTGGCCACGGATCTGCGCGCCGGTGACCTGGTGGTGCTGGACGGTCCGCTCGGCGCGGGCAAGACCGCGCTCACCCGTGGCATCGCGGCCGGGCTCGGCGTGCAGGGCCGGGTCAGCTCGCCGACGTTCATCATCGCCCGCCAGCACCGCGCCGGGCAGCGCGAGAGCGGGCCGCCGGTGCCCATGGTGCACGTGGACGCCTATCGGCTCGGCGGTGATCTCGACGAGCTGGACGCACTGGATCTGGACACCGATCTGCATCAGGCGGTGGTCGTGGTGGAGTGGGGCCGCGGCGTGGTGGAGCACCTCGCGGAGCGGCACCTGCGCGTGCTGCTGTCGCGCGCGCCGGATTCTGATGTGCGCACCGCGATCTGGGAATGGGTGGATTAGCTATCGGGTAGCTATGCGTCGGTGACCCTTACCACCCGGTATCGTTGGGCCAATCATGCTTGTACTAGCCGTCGACACCGCGACACCCGCCGTCACAGCGGGACTGGTGGAGCTGGAGCCGGGCGCCGACATGGCGGATCCCGTCCGGGCACGGACCGTCGCCTCCCGGGTACGCGTCGACCCCCGTGCCCATGCCGAGGTGCTCACCCCGCAGATCCTCGAATGCCTCACCGAGGCAGGCCGTTCCAGGACCGAAGTCGACGCGATCGTCGTCGGTGTCGGTCCGGGGCCGTTCACCGGTCTGCGCGTCGGCATGGCCACCGCGGCCGCGTTCGGTGACGCGCTCGGCATCCCGGTCTACGGCGTGTGCAGCCTCGACGCGATCGCCGCCGACGCCGCCGCCGACCCGGCCGTGGCGCCCGCGGTCGACCTCCCGGCCGACGCCGAACTGCTCGTGGTGACCGACGCGCGGCGGCGCGAGGTGTACTGGGCGCGCTACCGCCAAGACGCGCGCGTGGCGGGACCCGAGGTGTGCAAGCCCTCCGACCTGGACACCGATCAGGCCACGGCGATCGCCGGATCCGCCTCGCACGTGGACTTCTTCGACCTTCCGGTACTTCCCGCCGAGACGCCGTCGCCCGCCGGATTGGTGCGCGTCGCCGCTGCCGAGCTGCTGTCGCGCGGCACGCCCGATCCGCTGGTTCCGCTGTACCTGCGCAGGCCGGACGCGGTGGAGAACGCCTACCGCCGACTCGACCGGACGGGAGCGTGACGCCCGTGGCTTTCCGCATCGAGCCGATGGTGGCCGCCGACATCACCCGCTGCGTCGAACTGGAGCAGTTGCTGTTCCCGGAGGACGACCCGTGGGCCGCCGTGGCGTTCCGGTCCGAGCTGGCCGGACGGCACAACCGTTACATCACCGCGCGCGACGAGGACGGGCGAATGGTGGGCTACGCGGGAATCGCCCTGCTGGGTGATGCCGAACACCCCGAGGCCGAGGTGCACACCATAGGCGTCGATCCGGGCTGTCACCGCGCGGGCGTGGGCACGCTGCTGCTGGAGGCGCTGCTGGCCGAGGCGGGCAGGCGCGGTGGACCGGTGTTCCTCGAGGTCCGCACCGACAACGCGCCCGCGATCGCGCTGTACGCCAAGCACGGCTTCCACATCATCGGCTTGCGCAAGAACTACTACCACCCCAGCGGCGCGGACGCGTACACGATGCGCAGGCCCGCGCTGAGCAGCGAGGACCGGCGGTGGCGCACACCGGACGAGGTGCTGTCGTGATCATCATGGGCATCGAGAGTTCCTGCGACGAAACCGGAGTCGGCATCGTCCGCCGCCACCCCGACGGCACGTGTGAACTGCTCGCCGACGAGGTCGCCTCCAGCGTCGAGCAGCACGCTCGCTTCGGCGGCGTCGTCCCCGAGATCGCCTCGCGCGCCCATCTCGAGGCGATCGTGCCTGCCATGCGCCGCGCGCTGTCGGCGGCGGGGATCGCGAAGCCGGACGCGCTGGCGGTGACCATCGGGCCCGGCCTGGCTGGTGCGTTGCTGGTGGGTGTCGCCGCCGCGAAAGCGTACGCGGCGGCCTGGGACGTGCCGTTCTACGCGCTCAACCATCTCGGCGGGCACGTCGCGGTGGACACGCTGGAGCACGGGCCGATGCCGCCATGTGTCGCCCTGCTGGTGTCGGGCGGGCACACCCATCTGTTGCACGTCACGGATCTGTCCGAGCCGATCGTGGAGCTGGGCAGCACTGTCGACGACGCGGCGGGCGAGGCGTTCGACAAGGTGGCGCGCCTGCTCGGGCTGGGTTTCCCCGGCGGTCCGGCCCTGGACGCCGCCGCGTCGAGCGGTGATCCGCGCGCGATCGCCTTTCCCCGTGGCATGACCGGGCCGCGTGATCCGCGCTACGACTTCTCCTTCTCCGGACTCAAGACCGCGGTGGCCCGCTACGTGGAGGCGGCACAGCGCGACGGCGTCGCCGCCGAGGATCTGCCCATCCCGGATATCGCGGCCTCGTTCCAGGAGTCGGTCGCGGATGTGCTCACCATGAAGGCGGTGCGCGCCGCGCGCGACGTCGGCGTCGGCACGCTGGTGCTCGGGGGCGGCGCGACGGCCAACTCCCGGATCCGCTCGATGGCCGAGGAACGTTGCGCCGCCGCCGGTTTGACCCTTCGAGTGCCCAAGCCCCGGCTGTGCACGGACAACGGGGTGATGATCGCCGCACTCGGCGCGCACGTCATCGCGGGCGGCGCGGCGCCTTCGCCGCTCACCGTCGCCACCGATCCCGGCCTGCCGGTGTCGGTCAGCATGGTTCGCTGACCTGCTTGCCTCGACCTGCCGATGACGCTCGGGCGCCTCCCTGGGCCGCCGGAGCGCCGCGGCGCGTCGGCCGGACGCGGTGCCTCAGTCGGAAAGGACGCGTCAGTTCGGAAGGAACAGCCGCGGCGCCGACGCGGTGCCGGGATTGCCGCCCGGTGGAAGCGGCAGGCTCGACCGCGCGGGCGCCTGATTCGGCGCCGAGCTGGTATCGGGGGCCGCGGCGCCGGGCGCCGTCGGCGACAGGGTGCGGCCCGACGACGGTTCGAGCGAACTGTTCTGCGCCGCACTGGGATTGCCGAACAGCGGACCGAGCAGTTCGGGGAAGGGGATCGGCGGCAGGTTCGGGTCCGGCCGCAGCGTGGGCTGCGTGGGGACGATCACCTGGGTGGTCGGCGGCACGCCGGTCGCGCTCTGCGGCCCCCGCTCGGTGGTCGTCGGCGCGCTGCCCCCGCTGGAGGTGTGGCCGAGCGTGGTGGCGGCCGCGGTGGACGGCGGAGCGGACGTGGGGGTGGGCAAATGCGAAGCGCTGCTCGTGGTGCCCGCGGGGGAGACTTCGTCGTCCGAGGTGGGCGCGAACGTCTTCACGCCGTAACCGACGATCAGGCCGACGACCACGAGAGCGCCGGCCAGCGTGCCGAACACCTTGGTGACCGTACCCGCGGGCGCGTCGCCGCCGAGCGCGCTCACCGGGAACACCGAAGGCTGCGCCGAATCCGCGACCAGCGCCGCGCCTTTCGCGGTCACCGCCTCGGGGTCCGGGACGGTGAACACCGGCACCTCCAGCGCGGCGGTGAGCGTGTCGAGCACCGCCGGGATATTGGCGCCGCCGCCGATGACCGCGACCGCCTGCGGTTGCCGGGGCGCCCGGGCGAACGCCGCCGTGACGAACAGCGCCAGGTCGCGCAGCAGGTCGGCGATCAACTCCTCGAAGTCGGCCCTGGTCAGCTTCAGCGGGCGCCCGGCGACGTGGTCGATGGTGACCGCGGGCGCGATGGACAGGTGCTCCTTCGCCGCGCGGCCCCGGTTGGTCAGCATGCCGCGATTGGGCCGGGTGCCGCGCCGGGCAAAGTGCATGTCCACCAGATGGTGGTAGATCAGGTCGTCGATCGCCTTGCCGCTGACGGCCGCGGTGCGATCGGAACGGAGCAGGGATTCGTCGGAGCGATCGGCGACGGTGACGCTCAGACCGGAGGCGCCCAGGTCGACGATGGCGACCGTGTCGTAACGGTCCAGCAGGCCGGTGTGCTTCAGGTACGTCAGGGCGGCGGTGCCTTCGGGGATCAGCCGCAGGTCGCGCTGTTTGCCGGTGGCCGAACGGATTATCTGCGCCTGCTCCTTGGTTCGGTAGGCGACCGCGACACTGGTGGGCGGATGGCCGGTCATCGGCTCGGCGCCGCGCGGCGCGCCCGCGAACCGCCCGCCGATCGGACCGATGATCTCCCGCGGCGGCTGCGTGGTCGGCAGTTGGGTGGTCATCAGCTCGATCGAGGAGGCCACCAGGTCACCGAGATCGGAATGGGCCGCGTCGGCGGAGACGACGCGGTAATCGAAGCTCTGCGCGCCGTTGGACGCGGTGGCGACCAACGCCGAGCACACCACCTCCGCCCCGGCCGAGATGCCGAGGGACGTTCGCATGTTCACCTCCCTTCGAGCGGATGGTCATGGTGTCGCCGACCATCTCGAATGGACTGCCGGACCGCCGTGTGGATGACGCGCGACCCGGACCGGGAAACGAACCGGCCCCTCGTCCGGGTGGGTCGCGGGGACCGGCCATGGATCACGTGTGTATTGCTCTCTGGTGAAGCTGGTAGTGCGACGATCGTGCCGCGATGCGACGCTGCGTATCCCGGCGGCGCTGCGGTACCCGTGTGGGGCCTCGCCGCCGCCTGCGGACGGCGAACGTGGCGGCCGGACAGCGACCGTCGTCAATAGTGTCACAATCCGTTATCCGAACGTTACTGTTTCTCCGAACTAATCGCCAAGCCGGTGTGTCTCGGGCGCGCCGCGCAAAGTTGGCACCGCCCAGCCTTGAGCGCTGGCACTCTCATGTATAGAGTGCTAGTCGGCACTGTGTGTAGTGCTTGTGCCAGCAGCTTGACCACTGGGCAGGGGTCCCGGCACCCGCGACGACGGGGCTATGCGCAGGGTCAGCACCGTGACCAACCGATGAGTTCGGGGCAACAGTCCCGGACGACCGAATCCCCTGAAAGTGGAGGGCTCAACGTGGCGAGCGTGAACATCAAGCCGCTCGAGGACAAGATCCTCGTCCAGGCCAACGAGGCCGAGACGACGACGGCCTCCGGCCTGGTCATCCCCGACACGGCGAAGGAAAAGCCGCAAGAGGGCACCGTTGTCGCCGTCGGTCCCGGCCGGTGGGACGACGAGGGCGAGAAGCGCATCCCGCTGGATGTCCAGGAGGGTGACACCGTCATCTACAGCAAGTACGGCGGCACCGAGATCAAGTACCAGGGCGAGGAGTACCTCATCCTGTCGGCGCGCGACGTGCTGGCCGTCGTCACCAAGTAGCCGATCGGGCACGCATGCGTTCCGCCCCGGTGTCTTTCGCGACCCGGGGCGGAACGCGTTCGGCGCCGACATTCCGGCACCAGAACACGCGGTGCGAGCGACGGGCCCGTAGGCGGCAGCCTGCGTAACCACGAAGGGCCCCGGGAGCACCGCAATTCGGACACAGCGGTGCGAGCGACGGGCCCGTAGGCGGCAGCCTGCGTAACCACGAAGGGCCCCGGGAGCACCGCAATTCGGACACAGCGGTGCGAGCGACGGGCCCGTGGGCGGTCCGGAGCGCCGCAATCCACTACAGGAGCGAATCCTCATGGCAAAGCAGATCGAGTTCGACGAGAAGGCTCGCCGGGCTCTGGAACGCGGCGTCGACAAGCTCGCCGACGCGGTCAAGGTCACTCTCGGCCCGCGCGGACGGCACGTCGTGCTCGCGAAGTCCTTCGGCGGTCCGACCGTCACCAACGACGGCGTCACCATCGCGCGCGACATCGAGCTGGAAGACCCGTTCGAGAACCTCGGCGCGCAGCTGGTCAAGAGCGTCGCCACCAAGACCAACGACGTCGCGGGCGACGGCACGACCACCGCCACCGTGCTGGCCCAGGCGCTGGTCCGCGCCGGGCTGAAGAACGTCGCGGCCGGCGCGAATCCGATCGCGGTCGGCTCCGGCATCGCCAAGGCCGCCGACGCGGTCTCCGATGCGCTGCTGGCGCTGGCCACCCCGGTCTCCGGCGAGCAGGCCATCGCGCAGGTCGCGACGGTGTCCTCGCGCGACGAGGAGATCGGCGCGATGGTCGGCAAGGCGCTGACCACCGTGGGCAAGGACGGCGTCGTCACCGTCGAGGAGGCCTCGACGCTGCAGACCGAACTCGTCGTCACCGAGGGCGTGCAGTTCGACAAGGGCTACCTGTCGCCCTACTTCGTCACCGATCCCGACAGCCAGCAGGCGGTCCTGGAGGACGCGTTCGTCCTGCTGCACCGCGAGAAGATCAGCTCGCTGCCGGACTTCCTGCCCCTGCTGGAAAAGGTGGCCGAGAGCGGCAAGCCGGTCCTGATCATCGCCGAGGACGTGGAGGGCGAGGCCCTGTCGACCCTGGTGGTCAACGCCATCCGCAAGACGATCAAGGCCGTCGCGGTGAAGGCCCCGTTCTTCGGCGACCGCCGCAAGGCGTTCCTCGACGACCTGGCCGTGGTCACCGGCGGCACCGTGATCAACCCCGATCTCGGCATCTCTCTGCGTGAAGCGGGCCTCGACGTGCTCGGCAAGACCCGTCGTGTCGTCGTCACCAAGGACGACACCACGATCATCGACGGCGCCGGTTCCGCGGCGGACGTGGAGGCGCGGGTGGCGCAGCTGCGCCGGGAGATCGAGGCCACCGACTCCGACTGGGATCGCGAGAAGCTCGAGGAGCGGCTGGCCAAGCTGGCCGGCGGCGTCGCGGTGATCAAGGTCGGCGCGGCCACCGAGACCGCGCTCAAGGAGCGCAAGTACCGCGTCGAGGACGCGGTGAGCGCCGCCAAGGCCGCCGTGGAAGAGGGCATCGTGCCCGGTGGCGGCACCGCTCTGGTGCAGGCGAGCGGCAAGCTCGTCGACCTGCGTGACTCGCTGTCCGGCGACGAGGCCGTCGGCGTCGAGGTGGTGCGCACCGCACTGCAGGCTCCGCTGTACTGGATCGCCACCAACGCGGGCTTGGACGGCGCCGTGGTGGTCAGCAAGGTGGCCGAGGGCAAGGAGGGCTTCAACGCCGCCACCCTCACCTACGGCGACCTGCTCACCGACGGCGTGGTCGACCCGGTGAAGGTGACCCGTTCGGCCGTCGTGAACGCGGCGTCGGTCGCGCGCATGGTGCTCACCACCGAGAGCGCCGTGGTCGACAAGCCCGCCGAGGAGCAGCACGAGCACGGTCACCACGGCCACGCGCACTGAGCGGAGCGCCGCTGTGCGGTGATGCGGTCGGCGAGGCCCCCGAACCACGTGGTTCGGGGGCCTCGCCCGTCCTCGCGACAAGTCGAGGCCGGACGTGACCACCGTCGATACCGAAGTTGTTCCGAAGCTCGACGCGCTGTCTGCGGTGGGACCGTGCGAAACCGTTCGGATCGGCCCGTACACGCGGAGCGGGAATGCCTGGCGGGAAGCCGGATTCAGCTGGCGACCGGCGGCTGTTCGGCGGCGATGGCCGCGAGTAGGCGAGCGCGCAACGACGGCGGCGGCGTGGTCGCCGTGGCCGTGGCGAGAACAGCGAGCGCTTCCTTCGTGTCTGCGACTTCTCGGACGAACTCCGCGCGTAGCACGGGGTCCTCGTTGTCGAGAAGTTCCTGCACTTCCTGATGGTCTTCGTCGTCGATCGATCCGAGCGCGACGGTGTGCGCGAGATCGATCTGGCCTTCGTTCATCTCACGTCACCCCCAAACTTTTCTTCAGTCGTGTCAATCCGTCCCGAATCCGGGACTTAACCGTAGGTAACCCTACGTCGAGGTAGGTGGCTACCTCCGCATAGGTGCGCCCACCGTAGTAGGCGAGCGAGATGGCTTCCCGCTGAGTTTCGGTGAGTGTGGCCAGACCGGCCAGCACGGCCTGTTGTTCGAACCTGCGCTCGACCTCTTCGGTGACCTCGTCGAATTCGTTGCCGAGCACGCGGATCCCGTACGCGACCTCGCGCTGGGTGTGGGCCTGTTCGGCGCGCACCCGGTCGACGGCGCGCCGGTGCGCGAGCGTCATCAACCAGGTCACCGCGGAACCCTTCGCGGGGTCGAAGCTCGATGCCATCCGCCAGATCTGCAGATAGACCTCTTGCGTGGTCTCCTCCGCGTATCCCGGATCGTGCAGGACGCGCAGAACCAGACCGAAGACGCGCGCGGACGTCCGGTCGTACAGTTCGGCGAATGCTTCCTGGTCGGCCCGGCCGCATCGATGTAAAAGCGCGGCGAGCTCGATACTTTCGGCTGCGCGTGCCGTAACCGCAGAATCCACCGGGGGTGGGAAGGCTTCTCTTCGGAACGAGTCGCCCTCTGCGGCTGGCGGCCGCGTTGTCACAACGCTCCATTCTGTGTCATCGGTCACTACCGTAGCGCGCCGCTATGACCTCCCTTCCGGTGGGGTGCCCGCAAGCTCGCCATGGGATCGGCGCCGCGTGGCGAAAAGCGCCGACGCGCCGGATATCTCGGGAGGAGACACGCCGTGGCATGCCGTGACACGCCAAGCGCTGCCGCACTGTGCTGGAACCGGCGGGTGCACGGCTTCCGGCCTTCGCTACGGCGGCCGGCCGATCGGTGGTGACCGATCGGAACCCACGCGCCGACCTCCGGCGACGAACCGTCACCGTGTCGCGTGACCGGTCCGGCCGAAGCGTGTTGCAGTGGCCCGTTGTTTGCTAGGGATTCGACGCACGGTGGCGTGCGGATGGGAGGAGATTGGTTCAGACGGCCATGCGTCGGCGGTTGCGCCGAGCGTGCATCTCGCGCTCGGTCTCCGACATGCCGCCCCAGATACCGTAGGGCTCGCTGACTTTCAGCGCGTGGGTGCGGCACTGCATGAGCACCGGGCAGGTGCGGCAGATCTCCTTGGCGCGCATCTCGCGCGCGGTGCGGGCTCGGCCACGCTCGCCGTCGGGATGGAAGAACACCGCGGAATCCTGCCCGCGGCACGATCCTCGCATCTGCCAATCCCAGACATCGGCGTTGGGTCCCGGGAGGTGGGTCGGCATGGGCATGGTGAACTCCTCGTGGTGCGAGCTCGTCAGCGTTGTCGAGCAGTTGTTCTGCAACAGTTCGTGGGCCACGACGCCGTGTCGGCGGGGGTGCCCGGGGGGCTCGCCCTTCGCGGTCGCTGCAATTTCGCGCGGCGCCGTCCGTGGCGATGAGTTACGTTAGGTCCAGCCGCGAAATTCCGTCAATAGTTCGACGCAGCACTTTTCCAAATCTCGCGCTGCCAAATTTAACCTCCGAACTGTTTACTTTTCGTGCCGGTTCCGGCGATACTGTTCGGTTGGCCGTAGGCGGCACGGTACCGCCTGTGTTGTGCGCCGTTGAGTTTCTGCTGGTAGAGGTGTTTTCTCCGGCGTGGGGACACTACGGCCGGGATGCCGGGCGCACAGCAGCAGCCGCCGCGGGCGCCGGCGGCCTTCGCGGCGCGGGGATCCGAACATGGCGGAAACGGGGCCGGCAGGTTAATTACGCGAAACGCGCATGAATTCCCGATGCGGCCGCCGGGCGATTGCCGGGGCGAGATTTACCTAATGGCAACATCGGCTCCGCGGCGAAATGCCGGGCGGATGCCGGTCGGGTCGCCGGTCGCCTTTCGTCGTCCCGGCGCGCGCGGCGGGCAGGATAGAGTGCGCCCGTGTTCGCGCCCGCTCCGCTCGGAGATCCTCACGTCGCGGTCCTCGCCGAGGCCGCCTTCGGCGCCGATCCGGGTCGCGCCGCCGCCGAGTTGCCGCCCGCTTCCGACGCGCTCGGTCGGTGGTATCGCGCGGTGGCGCTCGGCGGCCAGGGGCGTTACGCCGCGGCGCGCGCCGAATTGCGAAGGGTATGCAACCACAGTTCCGACCCCGTACTCCTCTCACTGGCGAGAAGTACGGAAGCCTCTTTCCTGCGCCAACTCGGCTGGCACGATCGTGCGGCGGCGTTGGACGGCCGGGCGGCCGCGCTGATCCTCACCGCCGATGTCGTCGCGGAGGCCGACACCGCCCGCCGTCCGGCGAATGAGGCGCACCTTTACCTGCCCAGCCGCGCCGACGCGATCTGTGACGCGCTTACCGGACTGGCCGCCGACGCGCTGGGGACCGGGCGGTTCGCCCTGGCCGATCGGCTGCTGCGGCGCAGTGCGGCGGCGGCGCGCCGGTACGGCGCAGGCTGGCGTCCGGCGATCCGGCTGGGCTGGGTGTCCGCGGAAACGGCGTTGGCGACAGGCGATTTCGCCTCGGCGGCGGCGCACGCGGCGGCCGCGCTGGAATCGGCCGAGCGATCGCCCTCGGTGCGGCATCAGGTGAAGTCGCGCCTACTGGTCGCCGCGGCCGACACGACGCGCGAGCCGAGCGAGCGATCCGGCCTGTCGGCCGAGGAGGTCGCCGAGCAGTGCCGCGAGCACGGGCTGCTGCCGTTGCGCTGGGCTTGCGCCATGCTCCGGGCCGGATCCGGCGACGACGAAGCGGCCGTCGAGGCGGCCGTGTGCGCCGAGTCCATCGCCTGCCGCGGCGGCGCGTTGCGGCCCGTGCCGACCGGTCGATGATCACGGAGACCACCGTGTTGCCCAGTTCCCGGCAACGGGTCGCTATTGTTAGATCCGTTCCGCCCCTTCGGTGGAAGCACTGGTCGTCACCGGACCGTGCCACTTTGTAACGCCAGGAATATCTCTGACGATGACGCACACGGGCGAAGAGTTGGACCTCGCCGTCGCTGCCGCTGCGCAGGGCGACAGATCCGCTTTAGCTCAGGTACTGGAGATGATCCGTCCGCTGGTGGTGCGCTACTGCCGCGCGCGGATCGGAGCCGCGGAGCGTGGGCAGCTCTCCGCGGACGACGTTGCGCAGGAGGTTTGCCTGGCTGTGATGACAGCCTTGCCCAGGTATCAAGACCAGGGCAGGCCCTTCATGGCCTTTGTTTACGGGATCGCTTCGCACAAGGTCGCCGACGCGCATCGCAACGCCGCCCGTAACAAGGCGGAGGCGATGGCCGAAGTACCAGATGTCATATCCACCGACCAGGGACCGGAACAACGAGCTCTCGAGTCCGAGACGAGCAGACA
This sequence comes from Nocardia asiatica NBRC 100129, assembly GCF_000308415.1. Lineage (GTDB taxonomy): Bacteria > Actinomycetota > Actinomycetes > Mycobacteriales > Mycobacteriaceae > Nocardia > Nocardia asiatica. The sequence continues at coordinate 13,032 of NZ_BAFS01000043.1, forward strand.
GATGAACCGTTTGCTCGCGACGCTTCCCGAGAAGCATCGGGAGATCTTGATCCTGCGCTTGGTCATGGGTTTGTCAGCGGAAGAAACCGCAGTCGCCGTGGGCAGTACGGCGGGTGCGATACGGGTGGCCCAACACAGGGCACTCGCGAAACTCAAGTCACAAGTGGCGAGGGCAGGTGAAATGTATGGCTAGGGATGGCGAGCGCGGTCGGGGTGACTGGAAGGCGCGGCTTGGATCGCGAAACAGCGGTCCCTACGCCGAGGCGTCCGGAGACACCGGCCCGGTCGACATCGCCGCGGTACGCCGCGACGATGCTCTGATCGACGCCATCGCCAGCGATGGTCCGGTGCACACCGACAGCGCCGAGGAGTATCAACTCGCGACGTTGCTCGCGGATTGGCGGGCGGAGCTGATCGCGGCTCCGATGCCGGCCGAACCGGACCTGGACGCGATCGTGGCCGCCGTCAACCAGGAGATCGGCGCGCGGCAGGTTCGCATCGGGGCGCACAGCGGCGGGCGACTGCGGCTGCTACGCCCGATCATGGGTGCCGCGGCCGCGCTGGCCCTGGTCATCGGCGGTATGACGGCGTTCTCGTACAACGCCGAGCCGGGTGATCCGCTGTGGCGGGTCAAGGAGGTCGTGTTCAGCGAACAGGCCCAGACCACCGTGGTGCAGCGTGCGGGCGACGATCTGAACGAGGCCAAGACGCTGGTCTCGCAGAACCCGACGCAGGCCAAGGTGCGCCTGGAGCGGGCCAAGGAGAGCGCCGCGCAGGTCAGCGATCCGGACAAGCGTGCCGAGTTGATGACCGAGTGGGAGCGGTTGCTCGCTGAGCTGCGCAAGTACAACGCGGACCTGGCCGACCAGCTCGAATCGACGGTGCCCAACACCACCGATCCGCGCGCCACGCCGGGCACCAGTGCGACGACGAAGCCCAACTCTACGACCGGCGGGTCCACGACGATCCTGCAGCGGCCGGACGGGCAGACGGACAAGCCTTCGCCCTCGGCGGACGCGACCGCGCCGAACGGCGGCGGCACGACCAACGGTGGCGGCACGCCGACCACGGTGCCTCCGGTGACGACGCCGCCGCCTGCGGCGACCACGCCGCCGGCGACCGGGGACCCGGCGCCGCCGCAGCAGCCGCCCGTCACGGATGCCAAGCCGCCCACGGGGGAGCCCACCGTCGACACCGGGAATCCGACGGTGGCGCCGCCGCCGCAGCAACCGGCGACGCGGCCGCCGACGCAGGACTACAACCAGCCGCCGACCTTCAGCGTGCCGGCCTTCCCCAACCCGGGTTCGTTCGTACCGCCCGGTCGCTGACCGAATATCTCGAGCAAGACTCGAACCGATCGCCAAGCCAGGCGATCGGTTTTTTGTTTGTGCGGGAATGGACGTCCAGTTGTCCGCGCGTGGGAAGGCGACTCGGCGACAGGGTGCGCCGTGGCAAATGATGGGCGCCGTGATGGTGTGCGTCGAAGATCACAGCGGCAAGCGTGAGATACGCGGGACTCCCAGAGGCCGCGTGCGTTTCGGTCCGGCTGGTTTCAGCCGTCGAATCCGTCGAAGCCGTCGCCGTGGAAGGCCTCGTTCATCGAGGCGTCCGCGTAGCCCCGGCAGTAGTCCCAGGTGACGTACGCTTCCGGCGTCGGGTCGTAGGCGGGCTCGTGCGGGCGGACCGTGCCGTCGACCAGCAGCTGCAGCAAGTTGGCGCGCAACATGTCCCAGTCGTGGTAGTGGTCCTGCCTGCAGTCTTCGCAGCTGACCACTAGTCCGCGGATCCCGCGGTGGGCCAGCAGTGCCTCGTACACCGCGAGGTCGGCGAGATCCTCCTCGACCGCAAGGCGCTCGTGGGGATCCAGCGGTTCGCCGGGCTCGATGGCGTCGAGCGCGGCGGACGGGTCGGAGGGGTCTCCGGCGAACGGATCCGGCGGCAAGCCAGGTGGTAGATGGTCGCGCACATCCCCACGGTACGCAGAACAGGGCGGTCTGCGCCAGCTATGCGGCCTGCCAGTTTCGGGGGTGGGCTCACTTCGTCGGCGAGTTCACCGGACAGATACCATGGAGCACAGGCTACGGCGGGTCCCCACCGCACCGCCGCCGAACGCCACCGTCCATCCCATCAGCCGTCACGGCGCCGGTTCCGCCCGCGTCGGTCGCTATCGACGTCCAGGAGGGGTCGATCCGAATGAGTAATCCCGTATCGGGCGAACGAATCGCAGTCCGCCCTCCTACGGGTGGCGACGATCCGAACAAGATCGCCATGCTCGGCCTCACATTCGACGATGTGCTGTTGCTGCCTGCCGCCTCGGATCTCATCCCCAGCTCTGTGGAGACCTCCAGCCTGTTGACCAGGGAGATTCGTCTGCGCACCCCGCTGGTCAGCTCCGCCATGGACACGGTGACCGAGGCGCGGATGGCGATCGCCATGGCCCGCGCGGGCGGTATGGGCGTGTTGCACCGCAATCTCTCGGCGGCCGACCAGGCCTCCCAGGTGGAGACGGTCAAGCGTTCCGAGGCCGGCATGGTCACCGACCCGGTGACCTGCCGTCCGACCGACACCCTCGCCGAGGTCGACGCCATGTGCGCCCGGTTCCGCATCTCCGGGCTTCCGGTGGTGGACGAGACCGGCGCGCTTGTGGGCATCATCACCAACCGCGACATGCGCTTCGAGGTGGACCAGAACCGCCGCGTCGCCGACGTGATGACCAAGGCCCCCTTGATCACCGCGCAGGAGGGTGTGACCGCCGAGGCCGCGCTGGGACTGCTGCGCAGGCACAAGGTGGAGAAGCTGCCGATCGTGGACGGCAACGGGCGCCTGCGCGGCCTGATCACCGTCAAGGACTTCGTCAAGACCGATCAGTACCCCAACGCCACCAAGGACCGCGACGGCCGACTGCTGGTCGGCGCGGCGGTGGGTGTCGGCGAGGACGCGTGGTCGCGTGCCATGACGCTGGCCGACGCCGGCGTCGACGTGCTGGTGGTGGACACCGCGCACGGTCATCAGGCGCAGGTGCTGCAGATGGTGACCAAGGTCAAGACCGAGGTGGGTGACCGGATCCAGGTGGTCGGCGGCAACGTGGCCACCCGCGCGGGCGCGGCGGCCCTGGTCGAAGCGGGCGCGGACGCGGTCAAGGTGGGTGTCGGCCCCGGCTCCATCTGCACCACCCGCGTCGTCGCCGGTGTCGGCGCACCGCAGATCACCGCGATCCTGGAGGCGGTCGCCGCGTGCAAGCCCGCGGGCGTCCCGGTGATCGCCGATGGTGGCATCCAGTTCTCCGGCGATATCGCCAAGGCCATCGCCGCGGGCGCGTCCACGGTGATGCTCGGCTCCTTGCTCGCGGGCACCGCCGAGTCCCCCGGCGAGCTGATCCTGGTCGGCGGCAAGCAGTTCAAGAGCTACCGCGGCATGGGCTCGCTGGGCGCCATGCAGGGCCGCGGCCAGGCCAAGTCCTTCTCCAAGGACCGCTACTTCCAGGACGACGTGCTGGCCGAGGACAAGCTGGTCCCCGAGGGCATCGAGGGCAGGGTGCCGTTCCGCGGCCCGGTCAACCAGGTGATCCACCAGCTGGTCGGCGGGCTGCGCGCCGCCATGGGCTACACCGGCTCGCAGTCGATCGCGCACCTGCAGGAGGCCCAGTTCGTGCAGATCACCGCGGCGGGCCTCAAGGAGAGCCACCCGCACGACATCACGATGACCGTCGAGGCCCCTAACTACACCGGACGGGGCTAGCCCACTAGGTTCATGTACAGGACCAACCGGTCCGTGCATGATTGAGCTTGCCCACCGGCTGTGGCGGTGGACAAGCCGCGCGGCAGTCGGCGGCGCGCACAGTGCTGCCCACCTGCCCCCACACAAGTAACCACTGGAGGCGCGAGTCTTACGAGCGCCGTTCGCGGCCCGGCTCGGGTTCCAGCGGTCGAAGCGCATGTGCCACAGGCGCGAGTCTCGACCGCTGGAACGCGAGCCATCCAGGGGCCGCGAACCCGCAGCGCCGCAGGCGCTGCCAAAATTAAGGAGATTTCGCGTGCGCGACATGGTGGAGATCGGCATGGGCCGGACCGCCCGGCGTACTTACGAGCTGGACGACGTCGACATCGTCCCCTCGCGCCGGACCCGCTCGTCGAAGCAGGTCTCGCTGGCCTGGCAGCTGGACGCCTACCGCTTCGAGATCCCGTTCCTCGCGCATCCCACCGATGCCGTGGTGTCGCCGGAGTTCGCCATCGAACTCGGCCGGCTCGGCGGTCTCGGCGTGATCAACGGCGAAGGTCTGTGGGCGCGGCACGCGGATGTCGGCGCGAAGATCGATCAGCTGCTCGAGCTGGTCGGCAAGGGCGGCTACGAGCGTGCCGTGGCGCTGCTGCAGGAGTTGCACGCCGCGCCGATGCAGCCGGATCTGCTCGCCGCCGCCGTCGCGCAGGTCCGCGCCGCCGGTGTCACCGTTGCGGTGCGGGTGAGCCCGCAGAACGCGCGCACGCTCACCCCGGCGCTGCTGCAGGCGGGCATCGACCTGCTGGTGGTGCACGGCACGATCATCTCCGCCGAACATGTCGGCGACGGTGAGCCGTTGAACCTCAAGACCTTCATCGCCGAGCTGGACGTGCCCGTGGTCGCGGGCGGCGTGAGCGATCATCGCACCGCCCTGCACCTGATGCGCACGGGCGCGGCGGGCGTGATCGTCGGGTACGGCTCCTATCCCGGCGCGACCACCACCGGCGAGGTGCTGGGCATCGGCGTGCCGATGGCCACCGCGATCGCGGACGCCGCCGCCGCGCGCCGCGACTACCTCGACGAGACCGGCGGCCGCTACGTGCACGTCATCGCGGACGGCGACATCGCCACCTCCGGGCAGTTGGCCAAGGCGATCGCGTGCGGTGCGGACGCCGCCATGCTCGGTGTCCCGCTCGCGTCGGCCGCCGAGGCACCGGGGCGCGGCTGGTACTGGCCGTCGGCGGCCGCGCACCCGTCGGTGCCGCGCGGGTCGCTGCTGCACGTCGAGGATCCGTGGGATCTTGGTGGCGAGCCGGTCGGCGACACCGTGCGCCCGAGCCTGGAGCGCGTGCTGTTCGGGCCGTCCGACGATCCGTTCGGGTCGCTGAATCTCGTCGGCGGGCTGCGGCGTTCGATGGCCAAGGCCGGTTACTCGGATCTGAAGGAATTCCAGCGAGTCGGCCTCAGCGTGCGTGCTTGAGCTGTGTCTGATGTGCAGCGCTGTGTCTGATTTGCAGCGCCTGCGGCGCTGCGTGTTCGCGGCCCCTTGATGGCTCG
>NZ_BAFS01000042.1 GCF_000308415.1 Nocardia asiatica NBRC 100129
GTCGTGGTGGGGGTGCGCTGGGCGCGTTGGTTTTTCGAGCTGGGGATCTAGTGTGCGCGGTTGTCGTGGGTGGCTGACCGATGTTCGCGGGTTGTGGGGTTCGCGGTGTGCTGGGGGGCGTGGGGGCGGGTTCGAATGGCGGAGGTTGGGGCCTCGTCGCGTCCGAAATTTGGGATTGGGGAGAGGACCGGTTGGCCGCTTGGGCGCGAGCTGGGTCGCGCATGGTGGATACCGCGTTCGGAAGCTGTGCGAAGCCGGTGTTTTGCAGGGGGCATCGTGCGGCTCCGAGCTTTGGCTATTGCTGGTGGGGCCGGATGCTGACTTCGGTCGTGTCGTGAGGTCGGTCTCGGCAAGCTTCGGTCAGAGGGTTTCCGTGAGTACGCCCGCGGTCATGTGCCAGCGGCGGGTTGCGCGGATGGTGTCGAGCATGCGGCGGTCGTGGGTGACTAGCAGGAGTGTGCCGTCGAAGGATTCGACAGCCTGTTCCAGCTGTTCGATGGCGGGGAGGTCGAGGTGGTTGGTCGGTTCGTCCAGCACGAGCAGGTTCACGCCGCGGGCTTGGAGCAGGGCGAGGGCGGCGCGGGTGCGTTCACCGGGGGACAGGGTGTCGCACGGTCGCAGCACGTGCGGGCCGCGCAGGCCGAATTTGGCCAGCAGCGTGCGGATGTCCGCCTCCGGCAGGTCCGGGAGTTCGGCCCCGAAAGTGTCGGCCAGCGCGGCGCTCCCGCGGAAGAGTCCTCGCGCTTGGTCCACCTCGCCGATCCGGACGCCGGAGCCGAGGCTCGCTGATCCGCTGTCGGGCCGGAGCCTGCCCAGCAGTACCGCCAGCAAAGTGGATTTCCCGGAGCCGTTCGCCCCGGTGAGCACGATGCGGTCGGCCCAGTCGACCTGGGTGGTGATCGGACCCAGCGTGAAGTCGCCGCGGGTGACGGTGGCCTGGGACAGCGTCGCCACCACCGAGCCGCTGCGCGGAGCCGCGGCGATGCTCATGCGCAGCTCCCATTCCTTGCGCGGTTCCTCCACCACCTCGAGCCGTTCGATGCGCCGCTGGGTCTGCCTGGCCTTGGCGGCCTGCTTCTCGGTGGATTCGGCCCGCATCTTGCGGCCGGCCTTGTCCGAGTCCAGCTTCCTCGGGTCACGCGCCTTGCGGCGGGCGTTGCGGACGCCGTGCTCGAGCCAGTTGCGCTGCATCTGCGCGCGGGCCTCCAGGCTCGATCTGGTGTCGGCGTACTCCTCGTAGGCCTCGCGCGCGTGCTGCCGGGCGATCTCCCGCTCCATCAGATACGACTCGTAACCTCCGTCGTACAGCCCGACCCGCTGCTGGGCGAGGTCCAGCTCCACGATGCGATTCACGGTCCGCGCCAGGAACTCCCGGTCGTGGCTGATCACCATCAGCGGCACCCGCACGCCCGCGACGAACTGCTCGAGCCGGGCCAGGCCGTCGAGGTCGAGGTCGTTGGTCGGCTCGTCCAGCAGCAGGATGTCGAAGCGGGACAGCAGGACCGAGGCGAGTCCGGCCCGCGCGGCCTGGCCACCGGACAACCCGGTCATCGGGGTGTCCAGGCCGCTCGGCAGGCTGTCGGTCAGGCCGAGGTCGGCGGCGACCTCGTGGGCGCGCTGGTCCAGGTCGGCCCCGCCGAGGGCGAGCCAGCGCTCCAGCGCGGGGGAGTACTCGTCCGGACCGCCGTCGGCGAGGCGCTCGGCCGCGGCGTCCATCGTTCGCTGCGCCTCGGCGACACCGGTTCGGCGGCAGAGGAATTCGAAGACGGTCTCACCCTCGACCCGCTGCGCCTCCTGCGCCAGGTAGCCGACCGTCGCTTCCGGGGGACTGAGCGTGATGCTGCCCGTGGGCGTGTATCGGTCGGCGAGCATGCGCAGCAGGGTCGACTTGCCCGCGCCGTTCACGCCGACCAAGCCGATCACGTCGCCCGGCGCGAGGGTCAGGTCGAGGTCGGCGAACAGGGTGCGCTCGCCGTGACCGGCCGACAGGCCGCGGGCATGCAGAGTGGTGCTCACCAGCACGAGTCTGCCGTGCTCGGGGTCGCACCCTGAGGCCGACCCCGGGAGAAATCAGGGTCGGTATCGGCCGCCGGGCCGATGGCGGAGCCCGCGGCGCGGAGCACAGTGGAGGTCGTAGCGATCACCCGCCAGAGAGGGAAGACCAATGACCGCCCCCACCCGTCGTTTCGCCCGCTCCACCCACGACAAGTGGATCGCAGGCGTCTGCGGTGGCCTCGCCGAGTACCTCGGCTGGAATGCCAACGTCGTCCGTCTGCTGTTCGTGGTGTCGTGCCTGCTGCCCGGTCCGCAGTTCGTCCTCTACTTGGTTCTGTGGCTGCTGATGCCGAAGAAGTGAGCCGGGGGGCTGCGTCGAGCCCGAGCGGGTGTCAGGATGGAACGATGTCGCTCGTGCGGCACGCGCACCACCGTTTGAGTCCCGCTGAGGAGGAGTCATGATCACCTCGGGCGAATTCCCCGGACTGGATATACCCGGCATCGACGCGTCCTCGTCACTCGACGGGCTGGGTGCGATCGAACTGCACCACCCCACCCAGGACATCGACGGCGACGGCACCCTCGACACCGTCACCACGACGGGTGAGGAGGCGATGCAGGTCTGGACCGACTACGACCACGACGGTTTCGCCGACCACGTCACCGTGGTGGAGAAGGACGGGGATTACGCCGCCTGGGAGTTCCATCGCCACCCGGACGGCACCTCCGAGTGGGTTCGCACCGACCGGGGCCGGATCGGCGGCTAGTCTTCGCCTCGAGAGCGGAATTCGGGGGAACCGGATGTCGGCGTGTCGCGTCGAAAGAAGTACGGCGGCATCCGGCGCGAACGAGATGGGCCTCGCCGCAAGGACACACTACGAGCACGAAGGGGAATCGTGGGCGGGTCGGAGACAGTCGGTGTGCGGACGGGGGAGCTCGGTGCGCTGGGCAGCGACTACCGGAGATCGGCGGACGCCGTCCGCGACCAGGCGAAGCGAATCGCCGACCATCCGTTCGGCGCCGGTGAGGAGGCGGGTCGCAACTACGCCCCGCAGGGAATCGCCGTGCGGCAGGGGCTGGAGCGGATCAGCGCGTGGCTGCGCACCTGGAGCGCCGCCACCACCGCGACCGCCGACGCGCTGGGCGCGGCCGTGGTGGCATACGCCGAGTCCGACCAGCAGCGCGCCGACGAGACGAACAAGACATGAGACCGCCGAATGACACGTGTTCGCACCGGCGACGCCACACATTCGAGGAGGCGGAATCATGACGGTTTCCTGGCAGGGCAAGTCGATCGACACCCTCTTGGACGAGGGCGCCGAGGGGCTGCGGTACTGGACGGAGTTCATGCCGCTGTACGAGGCTGCGTTCGGCGGTAACGGGGGCCGCGGCAATGCCGACAAGCTGCTGGCTGTATACGACGAGCAGCGCGGCATGCGGCTGGAGCAGCTGGAGCAGGCGGGCGAGGCGTTGCGCGTCGCCCTGTCCGAGGTCGATCGCCAATGGGACGCCCAGCAGGTCTACACCCGTCGGCTGCCGGAGTTGTGGCAGGGCACGGCAGCCGCCGCCGCGCTCGATATGCTCGGCAAACAATCGGTTCTGGCCGACGAGGACCGGCAGCACGCGCGAGCGGCCATGACCGTGATCGCGGAGATGGCGGGTGCGCTGCGCTCGGCGGTCGCCGCGAAAGCGTTCGCCACCCGGGAACTGCTGGAGGGCCCGGTGGGCGGCAGCAAAGTCGTGGAAATCGACGGCAAGACTCCCGAAGACGTGAAAGTCGTCGTCGACGTGCACAATGCGCGAGAGTGGATCGACGCGGACCAGGTGCGCGAACTCGGCCGGATCTTCCCGGCGCTGGCGGTGCCGGAAGACAAGATCAACAAGAGCGTGCTCGGCTTCATCAACTCCGACGGCAGGAACCTGCTCACCGGCGCGTACGGCGACCGGGTGCGCAGCGTCACCGAGGAGTGGCTGACCAAGACTTTCAAACCCGATTTCGATCGGAAGCTGGCCTCCTATGTCGACGTCTGCGCCGAAGTGGATCGCCTGTTCAAGGATCAGTACAAGAACCTGACCGATGCGCTGGCGCAGGTCTCCGACCGGGCCTACCCGCGCCCGGAAGTCGCGGCGACACCGCAGCCCGCCGCGCCCGCCGTCCAAGAAGATCCGAAGGACCAGAGTTCCCCCGGCCTGCCCGCCGCCACGGTTCCGGCGGACCCCACGCCGAGCGGCGTCCCGACGTCGACCGCTCCGAGCGCTCCGGTCTCGCCGAGCGCTCCCGTCTGGGCCAACACTCCGGTCTCGCCCACGACCCCGGAGACGCTCACGACCCCGGAGACGCCCAGCACGTCCACCATCCCGGCGCCCAGTCCGGCGTCGCTGGACGGTCTGGCCGCGCTCAGCCAGGTGGCCCAGGAGTTCTCCTCGGTGACAGCGGGTCTCGGCCAAGCGCTGAATCAGGGATTGTCCGCGCTCAGCGGCGCCATCACCAGCGGAGTCGACGACGCGATCGAGAACCTCATGCGGAGTGCCGATCCGCGCGGCGCCGAACCCGACGACGCCGTCGAAGCGGACGAGAGTCCGCGGCCGCGGGCGGAATTCGACATCGGCGGAAAGCACGTGGAGTTCGAGATGGGGCCGGACGGCCAGGTGAAACTGCTGCTGTCCGATGCGACGGGAGAGGTGCGGGAGTTCACCGTCGGGCTCGACGAGCACGGGATGCCGATCATCTCGGCAATCGAGCCGGAGGACACACAGCCCGAGGTTCCGGAGGGCGAATTTCCCGAGGCCGAGGCGCCTGCGACTGGAGCGCCGGAGGCCGGGGCACCGGCCACCGATGCGCCGACGACCGAGTCCCCCGAGGCCGAGGCTCCGGAGACCGAGGACAAGGAAGAGGCGCCCGCCCCGGCTCCGGCGCCGCACAGCGATGCGGAACAGCCCGTTCTTCCGGGGGCGACTGCGCCGAATACCCGGCGCGAAGAAGACGGAGAGCACCACCCGAAGTCCCCGCCGCACCAGGGCGAGCCGGAATCGGACGCGCCAGCGGACAGCGGTGCGGAACTCGCCGAAGCCGGGCCGTTGGGTGCGGACCTCGCGGAGGCGGGCCCACTGTGAGCGTGGCCGGATGAGTGCGGCCATATCGGACGAGCGAGGAGGCGCGGCATGGTGAACTACGCCGAGGAAGCGAGGCAACTCGCCGCCGAGAACAAGCGCCGCATGGCACTGCTGCTCGACGAGATCCAGGCGATCAACGAGCAGACCGCGGCCACCGGCCGGGAGTTCGCCGACCGCCTGGCCGCCGATATGACGCGGTTCTGGGCCACGCAGGCCGGCGACCTGGACAAGGCGGCGGCCGAGGCCGAGGAGAAACAACGGCTGGAAGACGAGGCGCGGGAGCAGCGTGCGGCCATCGCTCGGTCGATGGCCGCACGCCGGGCCCATCAGACCGTCGCACCGGTCGACGAGGAGGACGAGGAGGCCAAGTTCTACCAGCGCAAGAGCTGGCTGATCTGACCTGCCCCCTCGGCTACCGCCGCAACAGTGCGGCGAGCTGCCCGACCTTGAGCTTCGGTGCAGCCTCCTCCTGAGGCGCTTCCGGGTCAACGACGGTGGTGTGCGGGATGACCTCGTCGGGCTCGGCGAAGGCACGGTAGGTCTTGTCGCCCGCCAGCGTGGCGAGCAGGTAGCCGGCCAGCAGCGCGCGGGTGGTGCGGGCGGTCTTCGATTCGTGCTTGCCCGCGCCCACGGCCGCGAGCACGCGCCGGCCCTCGATGATGCCGTTGTGCGAGGCCTTGTCGATGGCGCGCAGGACGGCGGGACCGCCCCAGGCGGTGGCCAGCGGAATGGCGTTGGAGCTGACCGAGGTGATGTCGGTCGCGCCCGCCAGAATCAGCGCCGGAATGTTCAGCTCGGGCGCCCCGGCCTCGGCGGCGGGGGCCGTCGGCGCGGGAAACAGCGCCGCGACGGTGGCGACGTCGCGGCGGCCTGCGGCGATGACGGCGGCGCCCGCGCCCATGCCGTGGCCGGCCAGGGCCAAACGTTCCGGATGCACGCTGATCTCGCCGTCGCCGAGCCGCACACCGGTGCAGATGTCGAGCGTGGTGAGCAAATCGGCGGCCAGCCCCAGATGTGACGGAATCGGCCCGCGCTCGGTGTCCGGGGCGGCGGCCACTATCCCCCAGGAAGCGAGGTGCTCGAGCAGGGTGCGGTAATGGCTTGCCCCGGTCAGCCAGCCGTGTCCGAACGCGACGGCGGGCAGATTCCGCCCCGACTCGGGCGTGAACACCACCCCCGGCTGGCCGGCGATGGCCAGGTTGCCGCGCAACACGCGGTGCGGACCGCGGCTGGTCAGGGTGCTCAGTAGCGATTTCACAGACGCCGACACGACGTGAACGTTATCCGATAAGTAGTGTGGTGAGCCATGTGCGGAATCGTGGGGTACGTCGGGTACCGGGACGCGCTCGGCGTCGTCGTTGACGCGTTGCGCCGCATGGAATATCGCGGATACGACTCCGCGGGTGTGGCGATCCTGGACGGCGCGGGTGCGCTGGCGGTGGAACGCAAGGCGGGACGCCTGGCCAATCTGGAGGCCGAGCTCGCCGAATCCGGCATCGACCGTTTCGTGGGCACCACCGGCATCGGTCACACCCGCTGGGCCACGCACGGCGCGCCGACCGACCGCAATGCCCACCCGCACCGGGACCACAGCGGCAAGGTCGCCGTGGTGCACAACGGCATCATCGAGAACTTCGCTCCGCTGCGTCGTGAGCTCGAGGACGCCGGGGTGGAACTGAGCAGCGACACCGACACCGAGGTCGCCGTGCACCTGGTGGCCCGCGCCTATGCCCACGGCCCGACCGCCGGTGACTTCGCGGCCAGCGCGCTGGCCGTGCTGCGTCGCCTCGAGGGCGCGTTCACCCTGGTCTTCACCCATGCCGACCACCCGGACATGATCGTGGCCGCGCGCCGCTCCACACCGCTGGTCGTCGGCGTCGGCAAGGGCGAGATGTTCATCGCCTCGGACGTCACGGCGTTCATCGAGCACACTCGCGAAGCGGTCGAGCTCGGCCAGGACCAGGCCGTCGTGATCACCCTGGACAGCTACCGGGTGACCGACTTCGCGGGCGAGGACGCCGGTTCGCGCACCCGCCCGTTCACCATCGACTGGGACCTGGCCGCCGCCGAGAAGGGCGGCCACGACTACTTCATGCTCAAGGAGATCGAGGAGCAGCCCGCCGCGGTCGCGGACACGCTGATGGGGCACTTCAGCGCCGAGCGCGGCAGCGCGGGCCGGATCGTGCTGGACGAGCAGCGCCTCGCCGAGCAGGAGCTGCGCGATTTCGACAAGGTGTTCGTCGTCGCCTGCGGCAGCGCCTATCACTCCGGTCTGCTGGCCAAGTACGCCATCGAGCACTGGACGCGGCTGCCGGTCGAGGTCGAGCTGGCCAGTGAATTCCGCTACCGCGATCCCGTGCTGGACCGTTCCACGCTGGTGGTGGCGATCTCGCAGTCTGGGGAGACCGCAGACACGCTGGAGGCGGTGCGGCACGCGAAGGAGCAGAAGGCGCGCGTCCTCGCGATCTGCAACACCAACGGCGCGCAGATTCCTCGCGAATCCGACGCGGTGCTCTACACCAGGGCCGGGCCGGAGATCGGCGTCGCCTCCACCAAGGCGTTCCTCGCCCAGGTCACCGCGAATTACCTGGTCGGGCTCGCCTTGGCGCAGGCGCGCGGCACCAAGTACCCGGACGAGGTCGCCCGTGAGTTCGCCGAACTCGAGGCGATGCCGAAGCTGGTGGAACGCGTGCTGGAGACCGCCCCGCAGGTGCGGGCGATCGCGCGGGAACTCGCGCAGGTGCCGACGGTGCTGTTCCTGGGACGCCACGTCGGCTACCCGGTGGCGTTGGAAGGCGCGCTCAAGCTCAAGGAGCTGGCCTACATGCACGCCGAGGGGTTCGCGGCGGGTGAACTCAAGCACGGTCCGATCGCGCTGATCGAGGACGGCCTTCCGGTGATCGTGGTCATGCCCTCGCCGAAGGGCCGCGCGGTGTTGCACTCGAAGCTGCTGAGCAATATCCGGGAGATCCAGGCTCGCGGCGCGCGCACCATCGTGATCGCGGAGGAAGGCGACGACACGGTGCGCCCGTTCGCCGACGACCTCATCGAGATCCCCAGCGCGCCGACGCTGTTCCAGCCGCTGTTGTCGACGGTCCCGCTGCAGATCTTCGCCGCCGAGGTGGCGCAGGCCCGCGGCTACGACGTCGACAAGCCTCGCAATCTGGCCAAGTCCGTCACGGTGGAATAGTTCAGCGGCCGTGCACTCCGAGGTGCGCGGCCGCTGCTCTGTGCTGCGGAGGCCGGGCTCTGTGCTGCGGGTTCAGGCCCTATACGGTGAGCAGAGCCCGCTGCGGGTCGTCGGCGTTGTCGCGGCGTTCGAGGCGCCCCGACACCACCGCGAGGGCCAGCGCGGCCAGAACCAAGCCCACGCCGACCCAGTTGGGCGCGGTGTAGCCGAGACCCGCCGCTATCACCACACCGCCGAGCCAGGCCGACAGGGCATTGCCGAGATTGAACGCGCCGATGTTGACCGCGGAGGCCAGGGTGGGCGCGCCCGCCGCTTGGTCGAGGACCCGCTTCTGCAACGGCGGGACCGTCGCGAAGCCGAGCGCGCCGATCAGCACGACCGTGACGGCGGCGCCGACCTTGCTGTGCGCGGTGACGGTGAACAGCGCGAGCACGATCGCGAGCCCGCCGAGCGTGAGGTACAGCATCGGCATCAGGTGCCGGTCGGCGAACTTGCCGCCGATCAGGTTGCCGGCGAAGAAGCCGAGCCCGAACAGCACCAGCAGCCAGGTGACCGAGCTTTCCGCGTAGCCGGTGACCTCGGTCATCATGGGCGCGAGGTAGGTGATCGCGGCGAACACGCCGCCGAAGCCGAGCACCGTCATCGCCATGGCGAGCAGCACCTGAGGATTGCGGAACACCGCGAGTTCGGTGCGCAGCGCGGCATCCGCGGGCGCGGGTTGCTCCGGCACCAGCGCCGCGACGCCCGCCGAGCCGAGCAGCCCGACCAGCGCGACGAACAAGAAGGTCAGCCGCCAGCCGAAGTACTGGCCGAGCAGCGTGCCCAGCGGCACGCCGACCATGGTGGCGACGGTGAGCCCGGTGAACATGATCGCGATCGCACCGGCGCGCCGGTCGGGGCTGACGAGGGTCCCCGCGACAACCGCGCCGATTCCGAAGAACGCGCCGTGGGCGAGTGAGGCCACGATCCGCCCCGTCAGCATCAGCCCGAAGGTCGGCGCGACGGCGGACAGGACGTTACCGAGGACGAGCAGCGCGAGCATGCCGAGCAGCATGCGTTTGCGCGACACCCGGGTGCCGAGCCCGGTCATCAGCGGGGCGCCCGCCACGACACCGAGCGCGTATCCGGTGACCAGCAGGCCCGCGGTGGGGATGGATACCGCGTAGGTGTCCGCGATGTCGGGCAGCAGGCCGACGACGACGAATTCCGTCGTCCCGATTCCGAACGCCCCGAGGGTGAGGGCGAGGAGTGCGAGGGGCATGCGGAAGCCTCCAGAAAGTTGCGTCAAACTCTTACAAGCGACAACAATAATTGCAGACGCGCCCTAATTGCAAGCGCTGGCTATTGCGGAACCTGTCTATCCTGGAGGCACGATCCCCCGACGCCGAAGGAATGCCGATGACCGCGGATGCCGCCCTGACCGGCCTGGCCGATGGTTGGTACGCACTCTCGCTGCTGCACGACCGGATCGAGGCGCACATCGAGCGGGCCCTGCATACCGGCCACGAACTGAGTGTTCGGGAGTACTCGCTGCTCGTCGTCCTGAGCCGTCAGCACGAGGGGCCCGGCGGGCACCTGCGGATGAATCAGGTCGCCGAAGCTGTGGTGCTGAGCCAGAGCGCCACCACGCGCCTGGTGTCCCGGCTCGAAGATCGTGGCCTGCTCCAGCGCTACCTCTGCCCCGACGACCGCCGCGGCATCTACACCGACGTCACACCGGCGGGCCTGGACTTGCTCGAGCAGGCCCGGCCCACGCACGACGCCGCCTTGGCCGGAGCGCTCGGCCAAGCCGCCGCGAACCCGGAACTCGCTCCGCTCGTGGCCGCGGTCGAAGCTCTGAACACCAGCTCGGCTCGCGGCGCCCGCCCTCGGGACTACCGCCCGGTGTGAGTCGCCTGCTCGGGCGTCCGGAAAGGATGCGCCCGGCACGCGCAGACGATGCTCGGCGGTGCTGGATCGGTACACCCCGGAGGCGCGGGCCGCTGCGCGGACGTCAGGAACGACGCGTCGCGGGTGCCGCGAGCTTCGCGCCGACGGGTGAGCCGACTCGGGTCGTAGCTCGACCGCTTCGTGCACACCTCCGCAACGGCTCGGCGTGCGGTCGGAGAAAGCACGCGGTTCACCCGAGCGGACGTGCGTCGGCCGTTCGCGCTACCGGACGGTGACCGACCCGCGCATCTCCGGATGCAGTGAGCAGAGGTAGCGGTAATTGCCCGGAGTCGTGAAGGTGTAGCTCCACTCGCCCTGGTCGAAGATCGGGCTGTTGATGCCCATCGCCTTGTCACCGATGCCCTGCACGCTGTGCGGGACCTTGTCGTCGAACTTCCAGGTGACCGTGTCGCCGACCTCGATTGTGACGTCGGCCGGGGAGAATCTCATGTCGTCCACCGCGACGGTGGCGGCGGCGGGCTTGCGCTCGCCGGTCTGCTGGACGGTGGTGGTCGGCCGAGCCGGTTTCCTCGTGCTGGTGGCGGCCGAACCGGATTCGTCGCCGCCGCAGCCGGACAGCAGCAGCGCCCCGGCGAGGGCGGCTCCAGTGACGGCGCGGAGGGTCCCGGTGCGGCGGCGGACGCTTGGCATGATGGCCAAGCGTAGTAGCCCACACCGACGGAGGGAGCGGCGATGTCCACGCAGCGGGGCTATTTCACGGTCGACGAGGTGCGCGCGGCGGAAGCCGAGCTGTTCACCCGGGTACCGGACGGGGTGCCGATGCGTCGCGCGGCGCACGGTTTGGCCACGGTGGTGGCGGGCGAACTCCGGGAGCGCACCGGTGGTGTCGCGGGAAGGGCGGTCACTTTGCTGGTGGGGTCCGGTGACAACGGCGGCGACGCGCTCTGGGCCGGGGCGGGGTTGCGCCGCCGCGGCGTCGCGGTCACCGCGGTCTTGCTGAAACCCGAGCGCGCGCACGCGAAAGGACTTGCGGCACTGCGCGGTGCGGGCGGACGGGTGGCCGACGACCCGGGCGACCCGGACCTGGTGATCGACGGCATCGTCGGCATCTCCGGTCGTGGGCCGCTGCGGCCACGTGCGGCGGAAATCGTTGCGGCGCTGCGAGCTCCGATCGTCGCGGCCGACCTGCCCAGCGGCGTCGACCCGGACACCGGCGCGATCGATGGCCCGGCCGTCCGCGCGGACGTCACCGTCGCCTTCGGCGCCTACAAGCCCGTGCACGCCCTCGCCGCGCCGCAGTGTGGCCGCATCGAATTGGTGCCTATCGGTTTGGACCTTCCGGCACCGGGTCTCCTGGCGCTGGAGCCCGCGTCCATTGGCGCGGCGTGGCCGTTTCCCGGACCGTCGGATGACAAGTACACGCAGGGCGTGACGGGTATCTGCGCGGGCAGCGCGACGTATCCCGGCGCCGCGGTGCTGTGCGCGGGCGCCGCCGTGGCCGCGACCTCGGGCATGGTGCGTTATGCGGGGACCGCGGCGGCCGAGGTGCTCGACCACTTCCCCGAAGTGATCGCCACCCGGCAGGTCGCGGGCACCGGCCGCGTGCAGTCCTGGGTCTTCGGTCCCGGCGCGGGCACCGACGCCGACGCCCGGCAGCGCCTCGCCGAAATCCTGGCCACCGATCTCCCGGTCGTGGTCGACGCCGACGGTCTCACCCTGCTGGCCGCGGAGCCGGAGCTGGTGCGTGGCCGCGCGGCCCCGACCGTGCTGACCCCGCACGCGGGCGAGTTCGCCCGTCTCACCGGCCGCGAGATCGGCTCGGACCGGGTGGCCGCGGTCCGTGACCTCTCGGAGTCCTGGCAGGTCACGGTGCTGCTCAAGGGCCGAGCCACGCTCGTCGCCGCCCCCGGCAGCCCGGTGCTGGTCAATGAGGCGGGCGGTTCGTGGGCCGCGACCGCGGGAGCGGGTGACGTGCTCTCGGGCATCATCGGAACGCTGCTGGCCGCGGGCCGCGACCCCGCCTGGTCGGCCGCCGCGGCCGCGCGGGTACACGCGCTGGCCGCGAACCTCGCCGCCCACGACGACGCGCCGGTCGGCGCCCCGATCTCGGCGAGCCTCTTGGCCGCGCACGTCCGCTCCGCGATCGGCGTACTGCGCCGCCTCGCTCACCCTTCCTGACCGGGTCCCAAGCCTCGGTCAGGGGAGGCGGTGCTCCCAGGTGGTTGCCCGGCACGGCGAGCCCGTGTTGCGAAGCTCCCGGAAGCGCGGACGCCGATGCGGAAGCGGGCAGCGAGCGCGCGATCAGTCGGCGGAACTCCGGGTGCCGCAGTCGGTCGTCCGGCGATCGGACGGTCCAGCTGAGCGTGGTGGGGTGGTCGGGTGCTGTGGACGATGTGATCGTGGGCCGGAGTTCGGTGAGCGAGGGTGCGGTGCCAGTGGGCTGATGATGCCAGCGGTGCCACGGTGGGCCGCGCGATCGCGCCCTCCTATGTACTCCGTCGTGGCGCCGAACACACCGGCCGATCAGCGAGCAAACCGATTGGAACCGAAACTGAGCGCGCCCATAGACTCGACCGCAACCGACGCAACGACTGATCTCGAGAGCACATGGGTAACTCGCCGGGTACGCCCAGGACTCAGGTGGCATCGGACGCAGGACCTGAACGCAAATCTTGCGCCCCCCAGCTGGTATGGCCTGAATCCTCGGAGAGGCGGAACAGAGAGGCGGATGAGACTGCCGTGAATGCGCAAGTGGAAACGGTCATCGACCTGGATGCCATCGCCCACAACGTGCGGATCCTGCGGGAACACGCGGGCGATGCCGCGGTGATGGCGGTGGTGAAGGCCGACGGCTACAACCACGGCGCGGTCGAGGTGGGCCGGGCCGCTCTCGCGGCGGGGGCGGCCGAGCTGGGCGTCACGACGGTGG
>NZ_BAFS01000041.1 GCF_000308415.1 Nocardia asiatica NBRC 100129
GGAGTTCTCGGTTCCGCCGGTGCCTCCGACGCCCCCGGCCGCACCGACGGCACCGGCTCCTTCGGAGCCGCCGGTCCCGCCGCAGCACTCGCAGCAGACCGTCCCGCCGGTTCCGTCCGGACCCGCGGCATTTGGCCAGCCGCCGACGCCGTACTCGCCGACGCCGCCGGGACCACTGCCGCCGTACTCGTCGACCTCGCCTTCCTACCCCCCGACGCCGGAGCCGTCCGCGCCGCCGTACCAACCGACGCCACCGGGATGGCCGGGCAGTCCGGACGGCCGGGGCTATCCCGAGGGGACGATGCCGCCGGGCATGCCCGTGCCTCCGCCCGGCCTGCCGATGCCCCCACCGGCGGCGGGTAACGGCCGACGGGCCGACCATCGCGGCCCGCACGGGAACGGGCAGCGAAGCCGCGACGACGGACGAACGCTTTTCGTCCGCCCGTTCGCCGGGTTCGGTGTGCCCGCCGAGTTCGACCCGATGACCGGTTCGCTGCGCGCCAACCCGTCGGAGGCGGGTCCGCCCAGCGGCGTCTACGGTGAACTCGGTGGAGTGCCTGTGGTGTTCTATCGACACGGCGGCGGGCTCACGCTGCGTGTCGGTGATCGCACGGTCGACCTCGACGGCCCCGTCAGCGTCGAATGGGGCACTGTCGGACGGCGGACCACCCGGTTCGCGGTGCTCGTCGGCGGCGCCGTCTTCTGCGAGCTGACCTATCGCTCGGTTCCGGCGGAGATGGACATCGGTGCGCTGGTCGGGGCCGTGGTCGCCGATCCCGTGCGGCGCACCGAGATCTTCGCCGGATGATCGCAGCCGACGATGCGAACAGGTGACCATCAACGCGAGGAGGAATGATGCGTATCGACCATCCGACCGACGACGAACTGCAGGAGAATTTCGACGAGATGCTCCGCTCCGTGCTGACCGGCGGCGGCATCCGCACCGAGACCGGCCTTGACATGAAGACCGAGGACGCGCTGTGGGCGATCGCCCGCGCGTATCCCGACGTGCCGGACGCGCTGGTGGACGCGGCGCGTGCGGCCATCGCCGGGCAGCTCGACGGCTCCAATGCCCGCGAGCGCAAGGAGGCGCTGGCCCGCAAGATCGCGGAACTCGACCGCCGCCGGTCGGCGCGGTGAGCGCCCGGCGGTCCTCGATGTCACGGCCTAGGGTGGGCGCATGACGGAATGGCGCGCGTTGACCGACAGTGAAATCGTCGCTTTGGCGACCGGCCTGCGCTCGCTCGACGGGTCCCTGCCGATGGACGCGCTTCCCCGGCTGGCCGAGGAATTCGGCTGGAAGGTGCTGACGGCTCATTCGGACCGGGCGCTGCTGGATGTCGGTTTCGGGATGGGCAGCGGCAAGATCCACGGGCGCGAGGACTTGATCGTGGAGCTCGAGGTGCGGGTAACGGATTTCGCCCCGGACGACGCGGAGGGCCGGGCCCGCTCGCGGGACGCCTTCGCCGCGATGGTCGCCGCGTTGACCGGCGCTCTCGGTGCGCCGACCGCGCGGATTCCCGGCGCCACCGCAGAAGTGCGCTGGGCGGGGGCGGAAGCGACTCTGGTGCTGGAGGATCTGGGCCGCTCGGTGCAGCTGTCGCTGGTGGCCAACCAATGGCTCGCACTGCATGATCAGGCCATCGAGCTGGGGGAGCAGGAGCAGAGTTGACCGGGTGGGAAGACATCGCCGCCGGACTGGCGGCGGAACTGGCCGCGCTGAGTGCCGGTTCCATCGTCAAGCTGGTCGAGTCCGAGACGGGACCGCGGCGGCGATACGCGCAATTCCTGCAGCTCGACGACGTTCTCTCGGCCGAATTGGTGGATGACGGATGGCTCGACCCCGCATTGCGGGCCGGTACCGCGGGCCGCGCGGTGATCGCGGCCGCGGGCTGGCGGGAACGCGACGCGACGCACGGCAACTGGTGGGCCGAGCTGCCCTGGCCGAGTTCCTCGGCCGGGTACCGGCGGCTGGCCGACATGGTCGTCACCGGGTTGCGCGACGGGTTCGGCATCGCCGCACCCACCGCCCTGGCCTACACCGCGTGGAACGAGCGCTCGGCTGATCAGCTGGAGCTGCCGCTGCTCGGCCTGCGGCAGGAGCCGTGACGCCGGCCGCGCGCGAACCTGCGCTGTGCCAGGATGAACGGCGAACAGAGCACAGGCATCGTGGTGTGCGCACCGGTTCCGATGCGGTAGACGAGGGGATTTCCGCGACGTGACCAGACCAGGCGGCGAGGCGTTCGGTGACCTGCCCCGGGACGCCGCGGGCGACGGCGATGCCGAGACCGCCGTGACGGCCTCCGCCGACGAGGCGCGCGTGGAAGCGACCGCCTCCGATCCGGTCGGCGAGCCCGCGCAGGACGCCGGGTCCGGCGAGGAGGAGCCCGATGTCGGCTTCACCTTGTCCGAAGCGGCGCCGGTGCAGGACGTCGCCGAACGAGCGAAGGCGCTCATGCACCAGGTCGCCCGCGAACTCGGCGCCGCCGCCCCGCCTGGATGGCAGCGCGTCGACGCGGTGTTCGCGTTGACGGTGGCGGCGGAGGTGGCGCTGGCCGCGTACTCCGACGATCAGGAGCGCGTCGTACGGGTGAATCCCGATCCCGGGATCGTGGCGTTGGTCCGAGAGCATCGGCAGTTGGCGGCCGGTTTCGGCGACGGACCGTGGTGGCGTCTGCTTCTGACGCTGACCAGCGCGGGCCGGATCGAGGTCGACTACGACTACGGTGACGAGCCGTTCCCGGACGATCAGCTGTTCCCGCCCGAGGTCTACCTCGCGGATCTGGCTGCGTTTCCCCGTGATTCGCTGCCTGTGTGGTTGGGCGCCTACGTCGGTCACGGTGATCGGCAGGCGCGGCCGCCGGCGGTGGCGGCGAGGCAAGCGCGGGCAGATCGAGAGGCGGGCGTGAGTGCGGTGCGCGCCACCGACGATCTGCCCTCGTTCCCGCTGCTGGCCGCGCGGTGGGCGGTGTTGGCCGCGGCGTTCGTCGCTGCCGGATCACCATGGGGTCCCCGTTTGCTGCCCTCGCTGAGCTGGTTCGAGGGTGCCAGGCGCAGCGGTTGCTCGCTGTACGCGCTGCCCGGCGGGCGGGCGGTGCTCTCCGGCGGGGTGTGGAATGCCCCTGAACTCGCGGCGGCCTACAACGGCGGAGCCCGGTTGCCCGATCTGTACGCGGGTGCGCCGGAGTGGGTGGCCGGTCAGGTGTTGAACCACCGCGCCGCAAGCGGTTTGCTGTCGTTCTGCTACTGGTGGGAGAACGGTCGCTGGTACCGCGGTGAGTCACCCGGCCCGGACCGGTTCGTCGAAGCGGTGCCCGGCGTGTGGACCTCCGACAGCGTCGTGGACATCGTCAGCGGCCTGCTCGGCGACGACTCGACCGCGCAGCGGCGTGCCGCCGTGGGCGCCCTGGTGTCCGCGGCCGAGGCGGGGGTCGTCACGCGCGAGACCCTCGCGAGCGTCTTCGGCGCGGACGACCGATTCGACGTCGACGGTGCCTTCTTCCAGCTCACCATGGCCGGGGTGACCATGACCGCCCCGGAGCCGATGGCGCAGGAGGAAGCGATCGCGCGAGTCGCGCACTTCATCCGGGACAGCGGCGTGGACACGGCGAACTACGCACCGGAGGAATTGCGCGCCGACCGGATCAACGTCGGCTGGATGGTGTACGTCCCGGTCGAACCGGGCGAGATAGCGATCGGTCGGGCGATCTTCTACATCGCCGACGACGGTGTGCTGGAGCGTTCTTCGTCCTCGGTGGCGCCGTCGGCCTACATCGCCGCGTTCGAACGGCGGTTCCAGGACCGCCACGGTCCGGTGGGTGCGCTCGGATCGTACGACGAAAAGCGCTGAGCCGCAGGCATCGTTCTCCAGGTCGCTCGAGCGCCGACTCGGCCGGGCGGAGGCGAGTGTCCTCACTCACGAACTTGCTCGGCCGGGACCGTCCGATCGAAATCCGTCCGCTGCCAACGCCGAAGGGTGAACCGGCTGGTCGGCACGGGTGGGCGGCGTCGCAGGGGCCATCAGGATTCGGGTCTGTACATGCGGAGGCAACCCGAGTTCCCATAGAATCGTTGGTGCCTCGTAAGACAATATTTGGCATGCCTTAAGAACCGGCTGCCATATTGACGTGTGGCGCATCGCCGGTCGCGGTGCGCCAGCGATGAGGAGGGTCGTCAGCGTATGAGTTGCCGGGCGCAGAAGCGTGAACCCGTGCGCGGGGGCGAACAGGTCACTATGCCGTGGCGCGCGCATGGCCGTCGCCCACGTCGGGGGTGGATTCAGTTGTGCGGGTCGGAGGCTGTCCCTCCGGGATCGGACTTCGGCATCGTATCGCCCCGAGCCGTCGGTGCTCATGTCCAGCGCTTCCCAGCGGTGACAACAAGGAGAAGGCGCTTGCTGACCGGGGAACCGGAAGGAGCGTGGCATGTCTGACGAACCGAATCTATGGACCGGCCTGTCCCGTGAGGCCGGGAACGGCACCTTGGAGTTGCGGCCCGGAGCGCTCGAAGGCTTGATCAACGCGGCGAACGGGGTTCGCGTTCGCGTCGCGTCGGTCAAGAGGGAGTTGTCGAAGATCGATTCGCTGCCCCCGTTCGCCGACTTGCTGCTTTCGGCGCAGGCGCTCGCCAGTCGATTTTCGGACAAGGGAAGAGAACTCGGTCGCATTCTCGACGACCACACCACCATCCTCGACGACCTCACCGATACTTTGTTCGCGGCGGCCAGGCACTACCAAGGCACCGAGGACGCCAGCAGAGTCGATTTCACCACGCTGGAGCGCCGGGTCGACGAGCACAGAGGAATTACCGAAAACCTCTCGGCTCGGCCGGATCCCGCTGGCTTGACCACCGCGGGGGACGGCAGCGGAAACACCTACGCGCATCCGGATTGGAACGAGGTCGGGAACCGGCGCCCGGAGGAGAATCACGGATTGCCGCCGAGCCTGGCCGAGCCGGGTGACGTGGAATTCGAGCCTCGCGGTGCGCGGGCGGACGACCCGGACAATTTCGATTATGCGCAGTACCAGACGATTATCGCGTCGATCACCGGCGGCAGTCCGTCCATGCCGATCAAGGTCGCGCAGGCCGCGTCGGACTGGCGATGGCTGGCGGGGGAACTCAAGGAAACGTTCGACATCCTCAGTAACCAGATGACGAGCAGTCGATCGAGTTGGACCAGCCCGAACAACAACGGCGGCGCCGAGCGTGCGCGTCAGGCGATGACCGCCTACAGCACGGGCACCGACCAGCTGAATGCGAACATGAAGCTGATCGGCGACAGCCTCGAATATGTGTCGGAATGGCTGTACACCACCGGAGTGCGGCTTCAGCAGGGCGACGACTATCCACCGCAACGAAACTCGGGGGAGACCGACGCCGCCTATCAGCAGCGGAAAGAAGACGCGGCGGTCCGGAATTACGTCCGTGCGATGGAAGAGGTCTATGTCCCGGGTGTCGAGACAACCGACCAGTTCATCGCGAAACTGCCGGACCCTATTCCGCCGACGACCGGCCAGGTGCCCGGCCCAGGTGGCCCGGGACCTGGTACCGCCAGCGCACCCGGTCCTGGCCCCGGTATGAACTCGGCCCAGCTGCAGGCGATGCAGCAGGCACAGCAGCAGTCCGAGCAGCAGCGCAAGGCCCTGGAAGCCGCGCAGCGCCAAGCGCAAGCGGACGCCGAGCGCCGAGCTGCCCAGCAGCAACATCAGCAGCAACAGCAGGCGGCGCAGCAGGCTGCTCAGCAACAGGCCCAACAGGCGCAGCAGGTGGCGCAGCAACTCGCGCAACAGGCGCAGCAGATCGGCCAGCAAGTGGCCAGTGCCGCGCAACAGGCCGCTCAGCAGGCTGCGCTGGCAGGACTGCCCGGCATGCCGAATCTTTCGGACGCGACGAAGAAGCTCGAGTCGGCGCTGGCGAAGGGCACCGGCGGCCCCGGTGGTTCGGCCGGAGGTCCGGGCGCACCGAAGTCGGCTGCGAGCCAGAACCTGGACAAGGCGTCGAAGTTGTTCCCCCGCGCGACGACGAATGCTGTGGCCGCCGCCACCGACGTCCGCGCGGGTCTCGCGGCGGGGCAGGGCATGATGGGAGCGCCGATGGGCGGAATGCCGATGGGCGGTCCCGGCGGCGGCGCTCAAGGCGGACAGCAGAAGGAACACAAGCGCGCCGACTACTTGGACTCCACCGAGCACTTGGAAGAGGCGCTCGGTGATGCGCCACTGGTGGCGAAACCGGTTGTCGAGCAATGAGCGACACGTGGGAGTTTTCCGGTCTCGAATTCGCCGCGGCGTGGAACGCGGTGAAGGAGAGCCTGCCGGACCCGTTCGTCTACCGCAGTGGCACGACGTATTACGACGATGCGTGCCGAGAGAAGTACGAGGCATGGCAGCGGATTCGGACGCGCTGGGGCCATGAGCTGGAGGAGCTGATGGCCGTGCTCGCGGTTCCGGATATCCGGCTGGTGATTCGTGGGATCGACGGCCGGGATGCGCGGAATGCGAAGGGCTCGATCAGATTGCTCGCCAGCCGCAAGGGCAACCGTGCCTTCCTGGTGACCCAGAAGCCGGGTACCGAGGAGCGGACCGGGGGATTCACGGTGGTCGAACACGACGTGTTGACGCTCGGGCACAGCGTGGCCGCCGCATTGCCCGCGGTCGATGCCGGTCAACGGTCTGCCTTCGATCTCATCGAGCACGGCGGCAAGGGCGATGGCCTGGACTATTCCTATGGTCGCTCCCTGGTGAACGACGTCGAAGACCGCGCGGCGAGTCGCAGCGAGTCCTTCGATCGGGCGCCGGCCGCCACAGTCGGCACGATCGTGGTGGAACAGGGGCATTCGCGATTCGGCCCCCGCGGAATCACCCGCTCGCATCTGGCCTGGCGCGACCTGATCGACGACGGACGCTACGTGATCGTGCCGGGCAAGCCGCCGACCGTGGTCGCGGCGGATGTCAGGCGTCTGGCCGAATTGATCAATGCGCGGATAGTGGAAGTCGTCCAATCGATCAAAGACGAACGAATCTGAGGGGGCGGCATGCGTGAGATCCTGTTGTCGAACGTAATTTTCGGAAGGAAAGACCGATGACCGCATCGCAACCGGGTGAATCGGATGTATTTCCGACGGAATTCGTGGCTACTTCGCTGACCGGATCGATCTCGGTGCGTACCACCGAAATGGGTTTGCCATTGGGTATCGAGGTCGACGCCGATCAGTTGCGCCGTGATCCGGAAGCGCTGGCGGCGGAGATTCTCCGGTTGTGCAAACAGTCGGCCAACCGGGCCGGCTTGGCGCGGCGAGCGCAGTTGCGGCAGTGGGGATTCAGCTCGGAGATGCTGGCCTTGACCGGATTGCCCACCGAACGGCAGGTGGCGCGACAGGAGATCATCGATGAGCAGGAGTACGACACCGAACCGCAGAGCTGGCTGCGATCCGTCTGAGCAGCAAGAGAAATCGCGAGGTTGGCATGGTCGAAACAATGGACGAGCTCATCGCTCGGGTGCAGAATCAGCTCTACCGTCTGACCGATCTCAATGACGCCATGAATGGCATCCGGGCGACCGAGACTTCGCCCGACGGCGCGGTGACGGCGGAGGTGGACGGAAACGCCGCTCTGGTGGGTCTCAGCTTTTCCGCTGCGGTAGCAAACCTTTCGCCTGAGGAGTTCGAGAAAACGGTCGTCGACACCGCGCGAGCGGCCGCGCATCGGGCTTTCTCGGAGCGCGGTGCGCTTATTACCGCATTCAACGAGGAGGCCACCGGGTAGACACCGGATGTTAACCACGACGTGACCGCGAAATGCGGTCTCCGCTAGGTAGGGTTGAATACGAAACATCGGGGGATGTTTCGGGATTGGACGATGATCATGAGCCACATTGAAGTAGTCCCGGATGCGCTGCGTGTGTACGGAAGCGAATCGGCGGCCATGGCCGCCGGTGTGGGGGCGATCGCCGCGGCCGACCAAGCCGCGACGGTCGCCGCGGTGGTCCCGGTGTTCGGCCTGATCGGCCAGGAATTCCTCGTCTCGTACGCCTTCGCGCAGGCCAACCATCTTTCGTCGGTGGCGCAGCTCGCCGCCGTGCACGCGGGTACCGCGTTGACCGCGCATCAGGCCGCCGCCACGTACGAGGGCACCGACAGCGCGTCGGGCGCGGCCATCGGAGCTATCCGAACGCAGTCATGACGACGCCAGGAGCCACTCCGCCGCCCGGCGCCGATCCGCTGGATCCGACGGTCCTGGAATTGCTGCGGGGCAGCGCTCTCGCGCCCATGCTGGACATGCCGGTGAACGACGTCCTGCACAGCATGGGTTTACCGCACCTGCCGCAGCTGCCCGCCTTCGTGCAGCTGCCCGAATTGCCACCGCTGCCCGCGATCGATCTCGGCGCGCTCATGCGCCCGCTGACCGAGCTGGCCTCCGCGTTCGGCACCGGGCAACTCGGCGCGCCGCCACCCGCGCCAGCACCGGCCGGTGACGTCGCCGCGCCGCCACCCGCGCCCCCGGTCGACCCGACGCAGTTGCTGCAGAACGTCTCCACCGTCATGCAGACCGTGATGCAGGTCGGCTCGTCCCTGGTACAGACCTTGATGACGGTCTGGCAGGGCATGGCGGCGATGGAGGCCGCGAAGAAGGCGGGTGAGGCGCAGACCGACGCGGACAAATTGGCGGCGCAGAGCACGCAGGAGAAGTCGGTGCTCGTCGACGCGGCGGGCAGTGTCTTCACGGGCGCGGGGCTGATGTCGGCGGTGGTGGCGAAGTTCTCCACCACAATGGCGTTCGCGCCGCTGCTGGCGGCTTCGCCCGGCGGGCAGGGTTTTCTGGTCGCCTCCGCGATCGAGGCGATGACGGAGGCGCTGGCGATCACGGCCAAGACGAAGGCCGAAATGGTCGGGCACAGCGCGACGATGACACAGGCCGGGCAGAAGGTGCCGATCACCAACGCGCCGACGGGTGTGAAGTCGGCCGAGCAGCTCACCCAGCTGATGAGCATGATCACGCCGCTGATCAGTACGGCGGGCCAAGTGGCCCAATCGCTGGGTCAGCTCGCGGCGGCGAATCCGTCGCTGCTCGCACCGAAACCGATCGCGGGCCCGGGTGTTCACGGGGGCACGGGTGAACCGGGTGCGGGCGAGGAAGGCAAGGAAAGCTCGGCCATGGGCGGTTCCGGTGGCGTCGGCGGCGTCGGCGGTGGTGTGGGCGCGATCGCGGCGGCGGCCACCCCGCTGAACCCGTGGCCTGGCACCCGTGTCGCCGGTGGGTCGCTCGGCGGCATCGGCGCCCCGGCCGCCGGCACCGGCACGGGAATGTCGTCGGTGGCGTCCACCACCGCGACGGGCACCGGCGTCGCCGGAACCGGTGGCGGACTCGTGCCGATGGGCGCCGGGGCCGTGGGCGCCGGCCTGGCCCGCGAAGGTGAATCGACCACGGAGGCGCTGCGCGGCCAGATGGTCACCGGCCAGCACGGCGACGAGGTGGTCGGCCGGATCGAAGGGGTCTCGCTGCCGGTGGTCGGCGCGGCCGACACGACATCGGAACCACCGCCGGATAAGGAACTCACGCTCTGACGCGGGTGCCGAGCAGTACACAGGAGGGTCTCATGAGTGACGCGAGGGGTGACGTGTACGACAGCGTGCAATTCGACGCGGTCACCGCGAGTAAGGCGTCGTCCGGGCTGGACGCGCTGGCCGACCGGTTGGCGGCGGATCTGCGCTCCGCGGAGGAAGCGTTGACCGTCGTTCCCGCGGGCGGCGACGAGGTCTCCGGCCGGGCCGCGCAGACCGCGAACGACGTGGCGTCGTCGTATCTGGCCGGCGCGCAGGCCAGCGTGCACGAGATGCGCAAGCTGGCGGCCGCGTTGCGGCTGCACTCGGACCAGTTCGACGGCATGGAGTCCGCGAACACCGCGGATTTCGACACCACGGGCGGCCGGTCCGCCTGATCGGCCCGCACGTCGTCGAGCAACCGAAAGGTCGTCCCCAGCAATGATCGAACCACCGCAGCCAGGTTTCACCGGCGTGGTGTGGACCGCGCGACCGCCCGAGCGGCTCGCGCGCGACCTCACCACGGGGCCGGGCGCCGTGCCGATGGCCGAGGCCGTCGCCGCGTGGTCGCGCCTGGCCGCGTCGTTCGGCGCCGCTGTGGTCGAGTACGAGAAGGTGCTCGCGGACATGCGCGGCGCCTGGCAGTCGGGACGCAGCGACGAGGTGATCCACCGCGTCGCCGCACTGCGGGACTGGCTGGTCGACGCCGCCGCTGCGGCGGCGGCCAACGCCGCCCGCTTCCAGGCCCAGGTCACCGCGTACGAGATCGCCCGCCTCGCGATGCCGAACACGGCGGATCTCGAAGCCCTCCAGCAGGTTCAGCGGACGCTGCAGTCGATGAGCGGGATGCTCGGTGCGCCGATCCGGGCGGTCGCGGCACAGACCGATGCCGAGGAGGACATGGCGAAGGCGGTGGCTTCGCGGGTCATGCGGAACTACGAGATGGCCACCGAACCCCTGGCGATGCCGTGGCAGCATCAGGAGCCGCCCGTGGTGGCGCCGGAACAGCCGCTGACCGCCGAGCGGACCGCGGCACCGGCCGAGGTCGCGAAATCGGCCGCGGCGCCGTACGGTGCGGTGCCGATCGGGGTGGTGCCGGTCCCGGCGATGCCGCGGGTGCCCGCCGCGTACCGCGCACCGGTGTACGCCCAGTCCGCCGCGACGTCCGAAGTCGTGCCGCGCACGACGCCGGTGCCGACGGTGAGCGCGGGCGGTCAGCCCGCACCGCTCGCTCCCGGCGCCATGGGTCCGGCCGGGGCGGCGCAGGATGCGGCTCGATTCCCGCGCGCGGGCCTCCCGGGCGAGGTGAGCGATCAGATCGGGGCCGAGGGCGAGATCCAGGCGGCGCCCGCGGTGCTCGGCGGCGCCGAGCCCGCGGCTCGTGCCGTGGCGCAGGCGGAAGCCGCGCCGGAGACGGGAGGCGCGGGGTGACGTCGCTGACCAACGACGCCTTGCTCGTCGTCGCCGAACGGCTGGGGGTGCAGACGCTGCCGTTGGCGCTGTCGGTCGCACCGCGACAGGATTCGATCGAGGAATACCGTGCCGCCCAGCAGCGCGCGGCAGCCGATCTGACCGGCCAGGGGGTGCTCGACGCCGAGGGCGAAGTCGAGCCGGAACTGGCCGGTGCGCTGGTCGTGCTGGCGCAGCCGGATCGTGAGCTGGTCGCCCGCGTCTACACCGAAGACGGTACGCGCCGCTTCTGTCTGGCGCGTCGCGGCGAGCAGCACGCGCTCGCCGTGCGCTCAGGTGACAGTTTCGAGGTCCATCCGATCTGGGCCGACGGCTCGGACGCGTCGCTGGCTCGTCCGCTGCTGGCCGCGCTCGGCCCGTGCGAACCCGCCGAGATCACCGGATTCAACGCTCCGGCAGACGAATTGGCCGATCGGCTGGACGCGGCCGACACATCGAGCGGCTACGCCGACGCGATGTACGCCGTCGGCGTCGGCGAACGCGACGCCGCCGTGCTCGGTCTCGCGTTCGGCACCTGCCGGGCCTACGCCGAGATCGTGGCCTACTCCCACCAGGACGGGCTGACCAGCCGGGCGCCCGGCGCGGTGGTGGTGTACGACACCGGCCGCGGACGCGTCGTCGTCGCTCCCACGGTCGCGCCGGATCAGCAGATCTGGTCGACGGTCACGACGGGCACCGACCACCGGGTGACGCAGGCGGTCGCCACGTTGCTGGAAGGGCTGCCCGGGGGGAGGTGGCTGCCACCGTAGCTCTCGGGTCGCAAGTAACTCGGTTGCCTCATTGCTCGGTGAGATCGTCCGGATCTCACCATCACAAGTTCTGACGGAAGGATCAACGAAATGTCTTACACAACTCTCGGCGACGGTTCGGGGCAGACCTACGGTGTCGAAGAAGGCGGCATCGACAGCGTCGTCAGCCGTATGGAGGACTCGATCTCGACCCTCCGCACCTCGATCAACCAGATCGACGAGTCGGTGCAGGCCGTCGCGCGCGGCTGGCAGGGGGACGCCCACCGCGAATTCAACACCGCGGCCACCGAGTGGCACGACGAGGTCACCGCGCTCAACGGCAAGCTCGACCGGCTCTCGCAGGCCGTGACCTCGGGCAAGAACACCATTGTCGGCTCCGACCAGGGTGGTCTGTGACCCCTGGGCGCTGTTGCCGCCCAGCCGGATCGCCGACCGAACGACCAGAAGGGAACAACCATGACGATCAAGTACAACTCGCCCGCCATCACCGAGATGGTCGGTGACCTCAACCAGTACGGCTCCAACATGAAGGCGCAGATCGACGAACTCAACGGCGCGGCCGCCGCGTTCCGCGAGAACCTGCAGGGTGAGCAGGCGGTCACGAACTTCGACACCGCGCACCGGAACCTGACCACCGAGCTGGAGGACACCCTTCAGAAGCTGGACAACCTCGCCGCCAAGGTGGAGAACGCGCTGGGGCGCGCCATCGAGGCCGACGGCAAGGTCGGCGACGGCTTCGCCGCTTTCTGATCGCCCGCGCGACGGACGAGGGCCGGCTGGAACGGTAAGGGTTCCAGCCGGCCGTCTCGTGTGTCCGCCGGCTATCGCGCCGCCAGCGACTCGCCGATGTAGTGCATCTCGTCCGGTGTGGTGACCATGAGCACTGTCGCGCTTCGCGCGGCCGTGCGCACCGTGATTCGGTTGGGCGCCTGCGGATCCTGGATCAGCGTGACGTCCGCGTCGACCGACCTGCCGGGGTCGTCGGGCCTGCGCACGTGCACGACCGTCGCGCCGCCCGCGTGCGCGATCGGCGGGATGCCGTCGAAGACCAGCACCGTCGTGCTCGGATAGGGCGCGGCGGGCGCGGGCGGGGGAGCCGGTGGGTGGTAGCTTGCGCCCGCGGCGCGCGGTGCGATCGAAAGCACATGTGGAGCATTGAGATTCACCACCATGGTGTGCCAAGCCTCGGGCCGGGCGGTGTGCACGATGGCATGGGCGCCGAGCGCGGTGGCGCGCAGGATCACCTGCTGGGCCAGGTCCAGGTTGCCGATCACCTCGAGGTGCCGGGTGCCCTCGCCGATCAGCGGCACCGCGATGCCCTGGCCGCGTTCGTCGGCGCCGATGAGCTGACCGCAGCCCGCGGTCGGCACCGCGAACCCGGCGAGCGCGGCCAAGGTGCCGCGGTAGGCGATGTCACTGCCCCAGCGGCCCGCGTAACCGATGGGCAAGGTGTCCAGCAGGATTCGCAGCTGGTTGCCGACCAGCTCGCGCAGGCCGGGCAGCGGCGGCTGCTCCGGCGGCGTGACGGTGTCGAAGCGGACGACGGCGTTGAGCACCACGGTGTCGGCGAGATCGGCGTGTCGATCGTGGCGGCTCGCGCCCGGCCGCAAGCGCAGCGTCACCGTGGTGGACAGGCTGGGCACCGCCCAGATGCCGGCCAGGCCGCGCGGGCCGATCATGTCGGCCGCGATCTGGTACTGGGTGAGGTAACGCCCCTGGAACTCCAGCGATTTCGGTGATTCGGCGAGCTGGTCGACATCGAAGCCATGGGTGAGCCGGCGCACCGCGGTGTTCATCTCGGTGGCGGTCAGCACCGAGGCGGCGATGTCGTGGGCGGCGAGCCGGTTGGCGACCCGGCGGGTGGCGATGATCGCGGTACGCAGCGCGCCGCTGCTGCCGCCGCCGCGGTTGTCCACCGCCTCGGCGTTGGCCAGCGGATCCATCCGCAGCACGAGCCAGCAGGTGCGGTACGCGATGGCGGGCAGTGGACCGAGGATGCGGTCGTACAGTTGGGCCGCGACGCCGGTGCCCGCGGTGCGCGCGCCGGTGCTCACCACGTCGACACCGGCCAGCGTCAGATCGAATTGATCCAGGCAGCGGGCGATTTCGGTGAGCGGGAGCAGTTGGTCGGTGCTGAGCGAGCCGCGATCGAGCAGCGTCAGCGTGTCCGGCGGCGGGTCGATCCGGAGCATCGTGAGCAGCAGATCGCCGTCCCAGCGCACGCCGTAACCGCCGCCCTCGGCGAGCGGCACGTCGAGGGCAGGCGCCTGCGCGAGGCGTTCGGCCGCACCCAGGCCGGGGCGGCGGCGGGCGATCGCGCTGCCGACCCGTTCGGCGGGCGTGCGGCCACCGATCGGGGTCAGACCGGCGAGCCCGGCGACCGCGCCCGCGGCGCAGGCGCCCCAGATCGAGTCGGCGAGCGCGAGGACGATCCACGCGAGGGCGGCGGCGAGTAATACCACGGGCACGATCACGCGCAGCGGAAAAATGCGGAACAACCAGAATTCCGGATCCCGCAATGTGTCATAGGCCGACCGGCGGGGAATTCCCGGCTCCGGCGCATCCGAATTTTCGCTGCCGGTTGGTTCGCCGTTCATCGTCTCGTCCACAGTTGTTTATCCCTGCCTCGCCTGCATGCGGCCAACATTGATCGGCTTCGGATTCCATCGGTTCAGGGCCGTCGTCCGAATTACGGTACCGTGTCGAAAGAGATGGTGATCGATAGCTCGATGGAGACCATGTGCCTGCACAGCTGACCACCCGCGCCCAGGTGAACGGATATCGATTCCTGTTGCGCAGGCTCGATCACGCGCTGGTTCGTCGGGACGTACGCATGCTGCACGATCCGATGCGTTCCCAGATTCGCTCGCTGCTGGTGGGCGCGGTGCTCGGCGTGCTGGTGGTGGCGGGCGCCGCGATCCTGGCCTTCCTGCGTCCGCAGGGCGCGATCGGCGATGCCCTGATCGTGTCGGGCAAACAGAGCGGCGCGCTGTACGTGGTGGTGCAGCGCGAGGACGGCGGCAAGACCCTGCACCCCGTGCTGAACCTGGCGTCGGCGCGGTTGATCACCGGTACGAACGCCGAGCCGCACGCGGTGAAGGACAGCAAGCTCAACGACCTGCCGCGCGGAGCGCTGCTCGGCATCCCCGGCGCGCCGAGCGCGTTGCCCGGGTCCGCGCAGGGCGACGATTCGGAGTGGGCACTGTGCGAGACGATCCCGCTGTCCGAGGGCGGTAGCGCCGCCGCTTCGCCGGGAGCTGTGACGACGGTCGTCGCGGGCGGGCCCGCCCTCTCCGACCGGATCAGCACCGCGGGTGCGGACGAGGCGCTGCTGGTCCGCCGCGACAACAAGACCTACCTGGTCTACGACGGCAAACGCGCCGAGGTCGACCCGGCGAATTCGGTGATGAGCAGGGCGTTGGACCTCACCGCGCACCGGCCACGGCCGGTCGGCACCGGATTGCTCGGCGCGACGAGGCAGGTGCCCGCGCTGACTCCGCCGCAGATACCGCAGGCCGGTGCGCGGGGTCCGGGCCCGCTGGCGGACATCCCCGTCGGCGGCGTCATCTCGGTGTCCGGCGTGGGGCGGGAAGGCAATTCCGCGCTGTATGTCGTACTCGCCGACGGCGTGCAGCCGGTGTCGCCGTTCACCGCACAGGTGATCAGGTACGCCGATTCGCACGGCATGCGGGAGATCGCGACCGTGCCGCCCGACGTGCTGGACCGGGTTCCCGTCGTCCAGCGCTTGCCGATCGACGACTTCCCGGTGCGCAACCCCGAGATCCTGCCCGCCGAAGACGCGCCCGTCACCTGTGTGGCCTGGGCGAAGTCGCCGGGCACCGCTCCGGCGCAGCGCGAGGACGACGCGGGCGACGGCCCCGGCGAACGCGCGACGGTCGGCCTGCTGGTCGGCACCCGCCTGCCGGTTCCGGAATCCGCGAAGCCCGTCGAGCTGTCCACCTCCGATGGCGTCGGCGACCGGGTGGACGCGGTCTACCTGTCACCGGGCTCGGGCGAATATGTCCAAGTGACCGGCATGGAGCCGGGCAGCCCGCGCCGGGGCAGCCTGTTCTACGTCGCCGACACCGGGGTGCGCTACGGCATTCCGGACGCCGCCGCCGCGAACGTGCTCGGCCTCGGCAACTCCCCACGCCTCGCGCCGTGGGCGATCATCGGCCAGATGGTGCCCGGCCCTACCCTGTCCGCGCGCGAAGCGCTGGTCGGTCACGATTCGCTGCCCACGCGATAGACGTTCGACCGGCCCTGGTCCGCCGACCCGACCGCGATCGTCGGCCGGACTCAGTCCGTCCAACCGACGTTCAGCGAGGTGAGCAGGCCGGACAGGGCCAGCTTCATATCCGACGCCTCGATGCGGCGCAGCACCGCCTCATCGATGTCGGTGAGGTCCAGCGATTCGTCGTTGGCCAACCGGAATTCGCGCTCCTCCTCGGCCGCCTCGATCACGTTGCGGACGAACCGCCCGTTGCCCGCGAGGTCGACGCCGCGGCGCGGCTGCCCGCTCTGGTCGGTGCTCTGCATCGCGTACAGGCGCTCGCAGGCCTGCACCAGCTGCTCGAGCGCGCCGTCGGACAGGTCCGAGTCCCGCTTGCGCGCGATGACCTGGCCGATCTGCCCCAGTTCCTCGGGGGTGTAGGAGGGGAACTGCAGCCGCTTCGAGAAACGTGAGGCCAGGCCGTCGTTGGCGGTGAGCAACCGGTCGATCTCGCCGTCGTAGCCCGCGATGATCACGACGAGGCGATCACGGTCGTTCTCCATGCGCGCCAGCAGGGTGTCCACCGCCTCGCGGCCGAACGCGTCACCGCCTTGCAGACCGGTCTGGATCAGGGTGTACGCCTCGTCGATGAACAGCACGCCGTCCATGGCGGTGTCGATCAGCTTCTCGGTCTTGATCGCGGTGCCGCCGAGGTTCTGGCTGACGAAGTCGACGCGCTTGGCCTCGACCACCTTGTCGGTCTTCAACAGGCCGACACCGCAGTAGATCTTGGCGACCACCCGGGCGATGGTGGTCTTGCCGGTGCCCGGCGGCCCGGTGAAGGCCAGGTGCTGGCCGCGCGGCTGGCTCGCCAACCCCTTCTCGGCCCGGATCTTCGCCAGCTGCGCGGAGGATTGGAGCTTGGCCACCTGGGTTTTCACCGAGGCGAGACCGATCTGCGAGTCCAATTCGGCGCGGGCCTCGACGAGGATCTTCTTCGCCCGGTCCTGGCTCTCGGCCTGCTCCATCTGCTCCATCGACGGCGAGGACGCCGGGTCCCACTTGTCGGTCCGCGCATCGATCACCTCGCGGCTGGTGACGGTGATCCGATAGGTGCGGTCGCGCATCGCGGCCGCGTTCGCCTCGAAATCCGGCGCCTGCGAGTACACCTTCTCGAACAGCGCCTGGGCTTCGCTCTCGTTGCCCGATTCCCGCAGGCACAGGCCACGGCAGAACATCGCGGTGGAGCGGGCCGCCGGGATCGGGCCCGCCTCGGCCTGCTGCATCCGCCGGATCGCCTCGCCGAACAAGCCGAGCTGGGCGCAGGCGGTGCCGACCATGACGTGCGCGCCCGCCGCCAGGTACGGGTCCTCCCAGTCCGCCGAACCGGCGAGCACCGCCATCACATCGGGCCAGCGCTGGGTGTTGTAGTGCAGGACGCCGCGCACATACGCGCAGATGCGGTCGTCGATCTCGCCTTCGGTGTTGCTCAGCTGGCCTTTGCGGAACGTGTCGAGGTCGTCGAGCACCCGCTCGGCCTCGTCGTACTCTTTGTCGGCGATCAGGTGTGCCGCCCAGGCCAGGGTGATCTCGGTGTGGTTGGCCAGCGGGTAATCGATGTACAGGCCGGGCAGGAAGCGGCCCGCGAGCTCCCGCGGACGCAGACCGAGCCTGCGTTGCTCACGATAGAGCGTGCTCGCACTGGTCTTGTGCAGATTGAACAGAACGTCCTTGGTCAGCTCTCCGGCGGCGGCGCGGCCGAGCCAGGCGTCGCACATCGTGGGATCCCACTCCGTGGCGCGTTGAAAAGCCAGTTTCGCATAGTCGAGATCACGTGCGGATTCTTGCCCCTCGATGGACAATCCGAGTGACAGGATTCCGGCGTCGAATGCGCGTTGTGCTTGGCGGTTGCCGGTCATTGCTGTCGAACCCCGAAATCTTCGTTTCTCGTAGTAGAGACGTTCATCTGGATACCAGACTACCGATCGCGCGTGGCCCGGTGCGTCCGTTACATTAGGTTCAGCTGCCGGGAGGTCGCAACGCAAGAGTCGTCTATGTGTGAGAGTGCTTGACGCGTGTTGAAGTGTTCACTCGAGGCGTGTTCGGTCAATTGCGGTTGGCGGTGCGCGAATCGGTGTTCCGGATGAGGGCGGGGGATGGTTTCCGTTGATCGAGTCGGCGAGCGGTACTCGTGCCACCGAGCCCGTATTGAGTCGGGTCTCGGTCATCGGCGGCAACACGCAGGTCGATGTCGGGTTGCCCGCCACCGTGCCGATCGCCACCTTCATCGGCGATCTGGTGGCGCTGATCGAATCGCGCAACCCGGAGCGGCCGGAGGCCGAGGAGGAAGCGACGCCGCTGGAGGCGCAGCACTGGACCTTGGCCCGGCTGGGCAGGGAGGCGATAGCGCCGAGTCGCACGCTCACCGAGGCCGAGGTGTACGACGGTGAACTACTGGTGCTGCGGTCGGTCGCCGCGAAGGAGGCGCCCGCCCTCTTCGACGACGTCATCGACGCCGTATCCCGCCTCACCGCAGAGGAATTCCGGAGCTGGTCCGGTACGGCCGCCCGCTGGATGGGTTTGGTCGTCTCGGCGCTGACCGTGCTGATCGCGCTGGCCGTGCTGGTGGTCTCGCGCGGGAACGGCGATCCGCTCGCGCCCGCCTTCGCCTTGCTCGGCAGTGGCGTCGCGGCATTCGTCGCCGCGGGCATCGCGGCGCGCAAGTACACCGACCAGGTCACCGCCACCTGGTTGTCGCTGAACGGGCTACTGCTGCTGTTCGGGGGCGCCGCCTTGCTCGTGCCGGGCACGCTCGGCAGTCCCCATCTGCTGCTGGGCAGTTCGGTGCTGCTGGTCGCGGCGCTGCTGGGCTATCGGATAACCGGCACCGGCGCCACGCTGTTCTCTTGCGCCGCGGCGCTAGCGGTGTTCGCGGGTGTGGCGGCGGTGATCTACCTGATCTGGCATCCCGGCCTGCCGAAGCTGTCGGCCGGCCTGGTGGTGGCCGGGATCGCGATCGTCTCGGCGGTGCCGCGGCTGGCAGCCGTGCTCGCGCGGCTGCCGATTCCGCCGGTGCCGACCGCGGGCGGCGCGATCGATCCGGCCGACCACGAGCCGCGACCGACCATCGAGGGCGTCGGCGCCATCGGCGCCAGCGCCCTGCCGTCGGCGGCGGGCCTCGGGGAACGGGCGCGCACGGCCAACCGGTTCCAGTCCGGCCTGCTCGCGGCGTGCACCGCGAGCGTCGTCGTCGGCG
Source organism: Nocardia asiatica NBRC 100129 (assembly GCF_000308415.1). Classification (GTDB taxonomy): domain Bacteria; phylum Actinomycetota; class Actinomycetes; order Mycobacteriales; family Mycobacteriaceae; genus Nocardia; species Nocardia asiatica. Next base: position 19,224 of record NZ_BAFS01000041.1, read on the forward strand.
CGTTCGGCGTGGCCGATCCGCTGGGTTCGCCACGCTGGCAGGGCATCACACTGGCGGTCGTGGCCGCGATCATCCTCGCGCTGCGCGGCCGCTCGTTCGCCGATCTCGTCCAGGCGGCGACGATGATCGGCGGTGGTTGTGTCACCGCCGTCGCCCTGATCGTCGGGATGGCCGCGGGCGACGTCGAATACACCCCGCTCGCGGCAGGCGTGCTGCTCGCGTTCGCGACCGGTGTGATCGGATTCGGTGTGATCGGTCCGCACATCGAGGTCACCCCGGTGACCAGGCGGATGATCGAAGTCTTCGAGTACCTGCTGATCGTGGCGGTGATCCCGCTGGTGCTGTGGGTCATGAACGTCTACTCGATGGCCCGGAACATATGACCGGCAGCGCCTTCCGCCGGAGCGTCCTGCGGATGGCCTGTGCCGCAACGGTGGTCGGCGCCGCCATCGGCGTGCCGTGGCCGAGCGCGCAGGCGATCGCGCCGCCCGGGATCGATCCCGGCGCACTGGGCGCCGCACAGGGTCTGAGCGGGCGGCCCGCGCCGCTGGAACCGACCGAGCAGCGCGCCGTCTGCGCCGAACCCGTGCTCACCGGCAGTCCGCCCAGTGAACCGCCGATGGCGCAGCGGGTGCTGGATCTACCGTCGGCGTGGCGGTTCAGCCGCGGCGCCGGGCAGAAGGTGGCCGTCATCGATACCGGGGTGAATCCGCATCCGCGGCTGCGTTCCCTGCAACCGGGCGGTGACTTCGTCTCCGACAGCGACGGGACGGTCGACTGCGACGGCCACGGCACCCTCGTCGCCGGGATCATCGCGGCACAGCCGAGTCCCGGCGACGCCTTCGCCGGCGTCGCGCCCGACGCGGACCTGCTCACCATCCGGCAACTGAGCCTGGCCTACGAACCGAAGGACCGCAGCGGCCGCGACGACCCGCCGGGCAAGATCAGCAGCGACGGTTACGGCAGCGTGCTCACGCTGGCCGCGGCCGTCGTCCGTGCCGTCGACCTCGGCGCGACCGTCATCAATATCTCCGAAGTGGCCTGCACCGCGGCCGGTTCCGACACGGCCGACGGCTCGCTGGGCGCGGCGGTGAAGTACGCCTACGAGCGCAATGTCGTGGTGGTCGCGGCCGCGGGCAATCTACAGCCCGACGGCGCGTGCTCGAAACAGAACGACGGCTCCGGCTGGGGCTCGGTGGTGACGGTCGCGAGCCCGGCGTGGTTCACGCCTTACGTGCTCTCGGTGGGGTCGGTGGACTCGACGGGCCAGGTCTCCGAGCTCTCGCTGCACGGGCCGTGGGTGGCCGTCGCCGCGATCGGCCGCAATATCGTGTCGCTGGACAGCAAGCCGGGCGGCGCGGGGCTGGTCGACGGCGTACAGACCACCGAGGGGATCAGGGGTGTGGAGGGCACCAGCTTCGCGGCGCCCTATGTGGCCGGACTGGCCGCGCTGGTGCGCTCGCGTTTTCCGGAACTCACCGCGCAGCAGGTGATGGACCGCATCATCCGCACCGCGCACGGGCCGGGCACCGGACGCGACGACCGGATCGGGCACGGCCTGATCGATCCGCTCGCCGCGCTGACCGCGCAGCTGCCCGACCAGCCCGTCGGCGCAGGGGCCGACGTCCCACGGGCCGTCGCCGCGCCGGTGATCCCGCCCGGCCCCGACCCGCGACCGCGCCGGATCGCCGTCATCGGCTCCATCGTCTGCCTGGCCTGCCTGGCCGTGGGCGCCGCGGTGGCGATCCCGTTCCGCCGGTCCGGGCCGGACCCGAACGCGGAGTTCGATCCCTAGCGGCCGCCGCATCGACCGCTCGTCGCCGACCGAACGAAGGAACCATGGTTACCGAAGGCTTTGTGCGCCGCCCCCGCATCGCGCCGCCCCGGGCGCCCGGTGGCGAGGTGGCGCTGTCGGCGCCTCCGGAGATCGCACGCGCGCTGCCCGCGCCGCTGATGATGAAGCTGATGCCCGTCGTCATGGTGATCGCGGTGGTCGGCATGATCGCCATGATGGCGATGATGGGCCGCAACATGCTGGCCAATCCGTTCATGATGATGTTCCCGTTGATGATGCTCATGTCGATGGTCGGCATGATGGCGGGCTTCCGTGGCGGCGGTCCCAAACGCGCGGTCGAACTCAACGAGGAGCGCAAGGACTACTTCCGCTACTTGGACCAGGTCCGAAAGGACGTGCGCCGCACGGGCGGCAAGCAGTTGGAGACGCTCCGGTGGAGTCATCCCGAGCCCGCCGACCTGCCGTCCCTGATCGGGACGAGGCGGATGTGGGAGCGCAGGCCAAACGACCCGGACTTCGGGCACGTGCGCGTCGGGGTCGGCAGCCACCGGCTGGCCACCAAACTGGCGCGCCCGGAGACGGGACCGCTGGAGGACTTGGAACCGGTCTCCACCGTGGCGTTGCGCCGTTTCGTGCGCACCCACTCGGTGGTGCACCGGCTGCCGACCGCGGTGTCGTTGCGCGCGTTTCCCGCCATCAACATCAGCGGTCCGGCCGAGGACGCGCACATGCTGGTGCGGGCGATGCTGATGGAGCTGGTCACCTTCCACGGCCCCGACCATCTCGCCGTCGCGATCGTCTGCGCCGACCCGGACGGTCCGGCCTGGTCCTGGGCGAAATGGCTGCCGCAGTTGCAACATCCGACCCAGCGCGACGGCATGGGCTCGGCGCGGATGATGTACCACTCGCTCGGCGAGCTGGAGACGGCGCTGGCGGCCGAACTGCTCGAGCGCGGCCGGTTCATGCGCAACCCGCAGCCGACCCAGGGGCGGCTGCACCTCGTGGTCGTCATCGACGACGGCTACGTCAGCGGCAGCGAACGGCTGGTCAGCGAATCGGGTCTGGACTCGGTCACCGTGCTCGACCTCACCGCACCGGAAGGCGGGCTCGCGGCGCGGCGCGGACTGCAACTGGTCGCCGCGGACGGCGAAGTGTCGGCGCGCAGTGCGGCCGGTGTGGAGAAGTTCGCCACCGCGGACCAGGTGAGCACGGCCGAGGCCGAGGCCTTCGCCCGCTCCCTGGCCAGATACCGCCTCGCGACGGCGGCGCAGATCGTCAGTCTCGGTGAGGGAACCACGACGGACCCGGGACTGATGGCGCTGCTGAAGATCCCGGACGCGGCCCAGATCGATCCGGCGCGGGTGTGGCGTCCGCGCACGGCCCGGGAACGGCTCCGGGTGCCGATCGGCATCACCCCCGACGGCACGCCGGTGGAGATCGACATCAAGGAATCGGCCGAGAACGGCATGGGCCCCCACGGCTTGTGCATCGGCGCCACCGGGTCCGGCAAGTCGGAATTCCTGCGCACGCTGGTGCTCTCGCTGGTCACCACGCATTCGCCGGACGCGCTGAACCTGGTGCTCGTCGACTTCAAGGGCGGCGCGACCTTCCTCGGCCTCGACTCGCTGCCGCACGTCGCCGCGGTGATCACCAACCTGGAAGAGGAACTGTCGCTGGTCGACCGCATGAAGGACGCGCTCGCCGGTGAGATGAACCGCCGCCAGGAGCTGCTGCGTTCGGCGGGCAACTACGCCAACGTCACCGACTACGAGAAGGCGCGCGCCGCCGGCGTGCCGCTCGACCCACTGCCCGCCCTGTTCATCGTCGTCGACGAGTTCTCCGAGTTGCTCTCGCAGAAGCCCGATTTCGCGGAGCTGTTCGTGATGATCGGCCGCCTGGGCCGGTCGCTGCACGTGCACCTGCTGCTGGCTTCGCAGCGACTGGAGGAGAACAAGCTGCGCGGCCTGGAATCGCATCTGTCCTACCGCATCGGCCTGCGCACGTTCTCGGCGAACGAATCGCGCGCGGTACTCGGCATCACCGACGCCTACCACTTGCCGAGCGTGCCCGGCTCGGGGTACCTGAAAAGCGATGCGTCGGATCCGCTGCGATTCAACGCGAGTTACGTGTCCGGACCGTACGTCGCGCCGCAGGGCACGGTCACCGGCGAGGACGGCAGCCCGGTCGCCGGGCACCGTCCCGCGCTGTTCACCGCCTCGCCCGTGGAACTGCCCGAGCCGATCGAGACGGAGACGGAGGCGCAGCCCGCGGCGCCGTCGAACCCCCTGCTGGAGCTGCCCCCGCCGCCGTCGGCCGCAGGGGCAGTCCCCGGCGCCGACGAGGGCATCCCCGACACGCTGCTCGACGTGGTCGTCAAGCGGCTCACCGGGCACGGCCGCCCGGCACACGAGGTGTGGCTGCCGCCCCTGGACGAATCCCCGACCGTCGACATGCTGCTGCCCGACCCGGACTGGCGTTCGCCGGTCAACCGGCACGGCCAGTTGTGGATGCCGATCGGCGTCATCGACAAGCCGTACGAGCAGCGGCGCGATGTGCTCACCGTCAACCTGTCCGGCGCACAGGGGCATGTCGCGGTGGTCGGCGGCCCCCAGTCGGGCAAGTCGACGACCTTGCGCACCATCGTCATGGCGACCGCGGCCACACACAGCCCCGAACAGGCGCAGTTCTACTGCCTCGACTTCGGCGGCGGCAGCATGACGGGCCTGTCCGGGGTGCCGCACGTGGGCTCGGTGGCCGGTCGCCTCGACAGCGACCGGGTGCGCCGCACCGTCGCCGAACTCACCACGCTGATGCGCCAGCGCGAGGAGCGGTTCGCCGCACTGGGCATCGAGTCGATGGCCGAGTTCCGGCGCCGGAAGTTCGCCGACGACCCGCGCGTCGCGGACGGCACCGCCGGACCGGCGAACCCGCTGGCCGACGACAAGTTCGGCGACGTATTCCTGGTGATCGACGGCTGGGCCGCGATCCGCGAAGAGTTCGACGTGCTGGAACCGCAGATCAACGCCATCGCAGCGCAGGGTTTGTCGTTCGGCATCCACCTGATGATCGCCGCCTCCCGCTGGGCCGAGATCCGTCCGGTGGTCAAGGACCAGATCGGCACCCGACTCGAACTGCGGCTCGGTGATCCGTCGGATTCGGAGATGGGCAGGCGCACCGCGCATCAGGTCCCGGTCGGTCGCCCGGGTCGCGGTATGACCCCGGACCAGCTGCACATGCTGATCGCCCTGCCGCGTCTGGATTCCGACTCCGATCCGGGCAGCCTGGCCGAGGGCGTCGCGCACGCGCGCACCGAGCTCGAGCAGCTGTACCCGAACCGCCGCGCGCCGGAGGTACGCATGCTGCCGTTGCGGTTCGGCCGGGACGAACTGCTGGCCTCCGCGCGAGCCCAGGGGATCGAACTCGGCCCCACCCGGGTCGTGGTCGGTCTCGGCGAGTCCGAATTGCAGCCGCTGGTCCTGGATTTCGGCGTCGAGCCGCACTTCATGGCGTTCGCCGACGTGGAGAGCGGCAAGACCACCCTGCTGCGCAACATCGTGATGGGCGTGGTCGAGCAGTCGACCACCGAGCAGGCCAGGATCATCATGATCGACTACCGCCGCACCATGCTCGGTGTGGTCGAGGGCGACCACCTGGCCGGATACTCCACCTCGTCGCAGACCTGCGGTCCGATGCTGCAGGAGGTGGCCGGATACCTGGCCAAGCGGATTCCCGGCTCGGACATCACACCGCAGCAGTTGCGGGAACGCAGCTGGTGGAGCGGCCCGGAGATCTACATCGTGGTCGACGACTACGACATGGTGGTGACCGGCAGCGGCATGAACCCGTTCGCGCCGCTGCTGGAATACCTGCCGCAGGCCCGCGACATCGGCATGCACCTCGTGGTCACGCGCCGCAGCGGCGGTGTGTCCCGTGCGCTGTACGACCCGGTGCTGGGCACCATGAAGAACCTGTCGGTGGAGACGTTGATCATGAGCGGGTCGCGCGACGAGGGCAAGCTGATGGGCGACGTGCGGCCGAGCAAGCTGCCGCCCGGTCGCGGAACACTGGTGTCGCGCAGTCGAGGTATCGAGATGGTGCATATCGCGCACTTGCCGCCGGTCTGACCGTGCCGCGGTCGCGCTTCTGTCACCAGCGCTCACGGTTTCGGAGCGGGCTTCAGTTGTTCGCTTGCGGTGGACGCAGAACCGCCGAGGCAGTCGGCCGTCCGAGTATCGGTACCGGTACCGGTAGTTCGGGCTCCCAGCTGTCCACGCGTCGCTCGAACAGCGCGCGCGACGGCCCCAGCATGAGCGGCCCCGCGATGCGGACCAGCCGGAATCCCGCCGAGCGGTAGTAGTCGTGCAGGTCGGTATTGGTGGTCCAGGCGTCCAGGCGCACCCACTGGCGTTGCTGGTGGCGCGCGAGCGTTCCCGCGTGGGCGAGCATGCGATGGCCCACGCGCCGGCCCGCGAATCGCAGGTCCACGATCATGAAATGGACGATCACCGAGTCCTCGAGTTCCCAGCGGGACCATAGACCGGCATCGGCGCGGTCGTTGACGGTGATGGTCCCCGCCGGTTCGCCCGCCACCTCGGCGATCCAGGTCTCGCCCGCGTCCAGCGCGTGTCCGACGGCCCGGGCGAAGATCTCGATGGGCAGTCCGCGCCCGGCGACCGTCCACTGGTCGGACCCGCGCGCGGTGAGCCACGCCGTACGCTGCACGCGCAGACGGCAGATCATGCCGAGATCGCCCACTGTTGCCTGACGGAGCGCGATCGTCATGAGGCTAGGCCGGACCGGACCCGGGCGAGTCGGCGAGCGTGGTCCGGATGACCGCCGTGCCTTCGGCGTCGCCGAGTTCGTAGGCCAAGCGGTTGCCGGTGGCGAGCGAACGATGCCGGGTGGCCCGGGTGACGCGGGTGTGGTTCGCGCCGATGCGCAAGTGGTCGAGCAGGATGGTGCCGGTGGCGACGCCGAGCACCGAGGCTTCCTCCGCGTTCGCGGGCCGGGCGACGAGCGTGTCGCGATGCGCGGTCTCGGCGTGGCCACGGTCGGCGAGGCGCCGGGTGGTGCCTTCCGGAATGTCGTGCGGGGAGTCGATTCCGGTGGCCTCGGCCAGATCCCGGGGATAGAAACTGACCTCCCATGACCACGGCTCGTTGTCCAGATACTGGACCACGGTCCTGGCCAGCACCCAGGAATCCCGCGGCACACCCAGCCAGGACGCGACCTCGGGACCGGCCGGCTCCATTTTCGCGCTGAACTCCTTCGACGGCTCCCGGTTCGCGGCCCGCGCGATCTCCTCGAAGATGTCGTGCGGGGTCTGCGGCCGGTCGGGGCGGATAGAGTCGGTCACAACGGATTCGAGCACTTCTTGGTTTCGAACGATCGTGCCGCGGGAAGTAGCTGTGTAGACCAGGTTCTCGGTCACCAGCACTTGGACAGCGTTGCGGGCGGTCGTGATCGAGACCTGCATTCGATCGGCAAGCTCGGAATGACTGGGCAGACGATCGCCCGGCTTCCACTTGGCTGCGCGGATCTCCTCGCGGAGGAGGTCTGCGATCCGGTGATACGTCGGACCGTCCGCCATCTTGCTCCTCGGTTGGTCATGCAGGTAACGAAGTGTACTCCCCGTGACTCTCTGCGGCCCGTTAACGCTTGACAGGTGCCTTCAGAGGTTTATTGTAATGAACGTCCTGATCCGGTGTTGTGCGGCGATGACGGCGAGGCAACGTGGCAGGTTCGGATACAACGGTCGTAATGGCCCTCCCCGGCACATCGAGGTGTGTCGATCCTTCGGTGCGCTCTTCGGCACCGGGATTGGTTCCCACGTCCGATCTATTGGTTCGGGCGTGTCGCGGGCACCGCGTGGTCGGTGGTCCGCTCCTGTGGTTCGCTCGTGATCTGGCAGTGCTACATGAGCGCCGTCTGGTCGGCCGCGGCGGTTCGGTGGACACCTCCGTGGCGGTGATCCGCGAAATCGAGCGTCGCAGAGTCGAGTTGGTGATGGCCATCGACGACTGGGTGATGCGCAGCGTGCCGCAACATCGGCTCGGCGCCACGTTGCACACCGAAACGGTGGGTGCGGTGATCGACCGCCTCGCCGAGTCTTCGGTGCGCGCGCATCACGCCTTGATGACTCTCGACGCGCACGACGAGTTGTTGCACAACGCATGGCATCACCTCGCCGAACTCGCGGACGCCTACGACGATCTGGTGCGCGACGTCATGGCGGGCAGACGGCGTCTACCCGAGTGGTGAGCGGCTGATCCGCTCGCCCTCACCCGCCGGGCCGCGGCCCGGCGGGTGTCATGGACGGTAACGGCGGTGATCGGTGGCGAAGTCGTCGGCGACGGTCGCGGCCAGCTCGACGTAGGCCCGCTTGGTCTGCTTGTGCAGCCGGTGCAGATCGATCTCGGCGCCCTCGGACATGTGCGGGTCGAACGGGATGATGTGCACGGCGCGGCACCGGGACAGGAAGTACTCCCGTAGCTGCTGGATACCGACATTCGGCGATCCGGCGCGCGGCGAGTTGATCACCACCACCGCGTTGCGCACCAAGTGGTCGTGGCCGTGCAGCGACAACCAGTCCAGCGTCGCCGCGGCGCTACGGGCTCCGTCGATGGCGGGCGAGGAGATCAGCACCAGCGAGTGCGCCAGATCCAGCACACCGGACATGGCCGAATGCATCAGTCCCGTACCGCAATCGGTGAGGATGATGTTGTAGAACCGCTGCAGGATCCGGGCGACCGCGCGGTACTCCTCTTCGCTGAACGCCTCCGACGCGGCCGGATCGCGTTCGCTGGCCAGCACTTCCAGACGGCTCGTGGCCTGCGAAGTGTGCCTGCGCACATCCGAATAGCGCTGGATGGACGAGTCGAGCAGCAGATCGCGCACCGTGGACCTGGTCTGCAGCGGCACCCGCTGCGACAGCGTGCCGAAGTCGGGATTGGCGTCCACGGCGATCACCCGGTCGCCCCGGATGGAAGCGAAGATCGAGCCGATACCCATTGTGGTGGTGGTCTTTCCGACACCGCCCTTGAGCGAGAGCACCGCGATCCGGTAGTCGCCGCGCACCGGCTGCCTGATCCGCGCGACGAGTTCCTGCAGCCTGCGTTCCTCGGCGGACATGCCCGGGTTGATCGCGCCGCCGGACACGTGATGCACGGCCTTGCGCCACCCGGAGCCCGGGGCCCGCTTGGCCCGGCGCATCGGCACATTGTCCAGTGAAGGCTGCTGGAACTGACCGCCCGGCTGCTGGGCGGGCGGTTGCGGGTAGCCCGGCGGCGTGCCCCACTGCTGCGGCGCCTGCGCGGTCGGTTGCCCGTAGTTCTGCGGTTCGGCGTGCTGCGGTGGGATCGGCGGCGCGGAATACTGTGCCGTCCGGTCGGATTCGGGCGCGGCGTTCCGCTCGGCGACGTTGCGCCACTGGTCCGCGGGCTGCTCGGCGGGAGCGGACCCGGCGGTGAGACGATCCGGACGGCCTTCGGGGCCGGTCGCCACGGCGCCCGGATGTCCGGCGGTGGTCCACTGGTCGGCCGGAGGCTGCGTCGCGGCGCCGGGCATCGGCCCACTCGCGAATTGCGGTACGGGCCAGGCGTACTCGCCGCTCGCGCCGTACGGTCCAGGCTGTGCGGCGCCCGCCTCGCCGTGAATCGGCGCGGGTCGTTGCTGAGGTATCGGTACCTGGTCGAAATCCGGCGCTTGCGCGGCGGGAGCCGCGGCAGTGATCGGCGCGTTGGGCTCGGCGGGCAACCGGTGTCGTCCACCGCCGATCGGTCGCACGGACGCGCCGCCGGCTTCGGCGGCGGCGGTCCAGCCGGACGCCGTGGCACCGTATTGCCATTGCGAAGCAGGAGGATTCGCCTGCACGTTCGCCGTGGGTTGTCCGGTGGCTTCGGCCGACTGCGCGGGAGCCGGGCCGCCTTCCGCGAAGGCGTCGCCGGGAACGGCAGGAACCGGACCTGCTCCGCTCTGTCCGGCATGCGGACCGGGCATGGCGGCGGCCGGTGTCTCGGTAGCGCTGCTATTCGCAGGCCGGTCCGCTTGGGCGAGTGCCTGTTCACCCTGTGCGGCACCCGCGTTCGGCGCGGGCGGGAGTCCGGGTGCGCTCGGCTGACCTGCCTGCTCCGGCGGGGTGTGCCCGAGCCATGGCGGCGGACCGTCCGCACCGCGTGGTGGCAGATGTCGCTCGTCCTGCGCCGGTGCGGGGGGCTGCGTGCCGGTTACACCATGATCCGGCCGCTCATGAGGCGCGGACGGATCGGGTAGCGGTGGGAGACGGCGTGGCGCACCCGTCGCGGAGGTCTCGGCCCCCTCGGGCCGCGGACCGGCGAGCCAGGGCGGCGGCCCCTCGGAGCCGGTGGCGGGCTCGGTCGGCGGCGCGGGCTGATCGCGCCTGCGAGGTGCGTCGTCTCCGGTGGGTGGTTCGGCAGATTCGGTATCCGGCACCGCCGGCAATTCGTCGAAGGCTGCCGTCCACGGTTGCGCGACGGCGGGTCGACCGGCCGTCTGCGGTACGTGGCCCGCGTCCGCTGATGGTGCGGCCTCGGCCTCGACCGGCGGCGTGGCTTCGGTGGCGGCCGGGGTGGGCCGGGGACCGGATTCCGCATCCGCCGACTCGGTCGGAGCTGCCTGGCGGCTCTGTGGGACCGCATCCACGCCTTCGGAGGCCGGGCTGTCGACGCCGGGCACGGCCGGACCGCTGTATTCCAGTGTCCGCTCGTCGGCCTGCGTTCCCGAGTGGGCGCTGGGCGGCGTCGAGTGGGCGTCGGGCTGGTCGCTCGCCTGCCGCGAGTGGGTTGCGCCGGTGGCGGCTGATGGTGCGGCGGTGGTCGGAGCCGCCGATGCGCTGGTCGGCGGCGCCGGGGCGCTGGTCGGCGGCGCGGGGGGCAGTGCAGAAGAGTCCGCGCTCTGTGCCTGATCGGCGCCCGGCGCGAGCGCGGTGGGTTGCCCGGCATGGGGCGCCTGCGCGGAGCTGTCACCGGCAGTCGGCGCTGCGGGAGCGGCGCCCGTCGGCCACCCCTGGTTCAGGCCGGTCGGCGGTGCGACGGGCTGGCCACTGTTCGGGAGTTGGGTCTGCTGCCCGGGCGGAGTACCGGGCCACTGGCTCGGCCGCACCGCGGACAGCGCGGCGTCGAGGCGCGGATTGCCGGTGGACGGCCACCCGCCGGGCTGCGGCGCGAACAGCGGTCGGCCGGTCGCGGTCCCGGTGGCTTGGCCGGTGCCGCTAGGACTGTGCGATGACGGGGCGTGCTCCTCGTGCGTTGGCGGAGCGGGGCGCTCCTCGACCGCCTGTCGGGGTGGGTCGGGCAGCGGCGGTGGGGGCGGCAGATCCGGCCTACGGTGCTGGGCTCGCACCTGCTGGGCGTCGGGTTGCTCCGCGGGCCTGCTGCCCAGCGGTTGGAACCCGGGGGAGGGCTGCGAGGGATTGCGGGTCGGCAGGCCGGACTGCGGAACGGCGCCCCGCTGGGGCGACGCTTCCCACGAGCTGCCCTGCGCGGACGATGTGCCGTCGGACCCAGGTTGTTGTCCCCGGGAGTCCGGCCGCTGACCAGACGCGGACTCGTTCGACGGCTGTGCCCAGGAGTTGGCCTGGTGCTGGGCGGGTGTGGGGTCGTTCGGCCCGGATGGCTGTGCCCAGGAGTTGGCCTGGTGTTGAGCGGGTGTGGGGTCGTTCGGCCCGGATGGCTGTGCCCAGGAGTTGGGCTGGTGTTGAGCGGGCGTGGGGTCGCTCGACGGCTGTGCCCAGGAGTCGTGTGGCCGCTGACCAGGCGCGGGCTCGTTCGGCCCGGGCTGGGCCGGGTGGCTCGATGCGCTCTGCCGCTGGACGTCGTCGGTATGGCCCTCGTTCTTGTCGCGACGCCAGCCCTTGCGGCGCTTCTCCGGACGCGCGGCGTCCGGGCGGTCCGCTTCGGGGGAGCGGTTCTTGAATCGGCCGCGCCTGCGGCTGGGGGATTCCTCGATGAGATCGTCGTGCGGGAGGTTCTGTACCGGCGCCTCGTAGCCGCTCTGAGTGACTTCGCTCTCCGACAGCCAGGGCGGCAGCATCGGGAGACCGTCGTTACTACGACTCACGACGTCCCCTCGCTGCCGCTGGGCTCCGTCGTGTTCGCGCCGCCGGTCGGCTCGGTCCTGGTCCGGGGTGCTCTGCCGGTGACTCGCTCGCTACGCTCACTCACGGCCTCGCCTCCCTGCCGTTCGCTTCGGCCGTGACCAAGGACGCCGCGCCGGTGCCTCGCTCGCTCCGCCGGCTCACGCATCCCCCTCGATCTGTTCGACCCAAATACCTGGACAGCGGCCAGTTTACGCGACAACCGGCCGCCGTCGTGGCGCAGGACCCGACCCCCGCCACGGATGGGAAGGCGGCTGCGAAACCGCTGGCGACGCGGGTATACAGGGAGGCATTTTTGCCCGATCCGGAACGGATCGGTAAGCTGGAGCGGCGGTGCACCTACGCGCCGCCTGTTCGTGTGCGAGCGGCCCGCTCCGGCGGCCGGTCATTCGAGCAGACCAGGCAAACCCAACCAGGTTGAGCGTAACCGGGATCGCGGAGGACATGGCGAAGAAGGACGGGGCCATCGAGGTCGAGGGTCGAGTTGTCGAGCCGCTGCCCAATGCGATGTTCCGGATCGAGCTCGAGAACGGGCACAAGGTTCTCGCGCACATCAGTGGGAAGATGCGGCAGCACTACATTCGTATCCTCCCCGAGGACCGTGTGGTCGTCGAGCTCTCGCCCTACGACCTGTCGCGCGGCCGGATCGTTTACCGCTACAAGTGATCGTGCCCCGCGCGATCAGGTCGGCACGAACCCGGCAGTCCCGGCGTGAGCCGGGACCGAGTCGAAAGACTCACTACAGAGCTTCCCCAGTCGCCGACTGGGGAAAAACTGTGTTCACACCCCTGTGAACCACAACAGATTGGACGGACGTGAAGGTTCAGCCGAGCGTCAAGAAGATCTGCGAGAAGTGCAAGGTGATCCGCCGTCACGGCCGGGTCATGGTGATCTGCGACAACCTGCGCCACAAGCAGCGCCAGGGCTGAGCGGAGGCGAGGGAGACCTCGCTTCACCCGCCCGAGGCTTGCCGAAGGCGCCGCTCGACGCGACACCAGCCAAGCACCGAACCGCAGTTCGGATTGGCAAGAAGAACTCCCAGCACCAGCCGCACGCTGCGGATATCAGGGTTCGCCCTGGGCGTGCGCGCCTACCACCGGTTCGGAGGCCGGTGCCCCGCCAAGACGAGGGGACGGACAGGGAGCAGACCTCCGCAACGATTAAGGAAACTGCCAGATGGCACGTCTCATGGGCGTCGACCTCCCGCGCGAGAAGCGCATGGAGATCGCACTGACCTACATTTTCGGCATTGGCCGTACCCGCTCCAAGGAGATCCTCGAGGCCACCGGCGTCAGCCCGGACCTGCGTTCGAAGGATCTCAGCGACGACGATCTGACGAAGCTGCGTGACTACATCGAGGCTTCGGAGTTCAAGGTCGAGGGTGACCTGCGCCGCGAGGTGCAGGCCGATATTCGCCGCAAGATCGAGATCGGCTGCTACCAGGGTCTGCGCCACCGTCGTGGCCTGCCCGTCCGTGGCCAGCGCACCAAGACCAACGCGCGCACCCGCAAGGGCCCGAAGCGCACCGTCGCCGGCAAGAAGAAGTAGGGATAACCGATGCCTCCGAAGAGTCGGGCCGCGGGCCCGAAGAAGACCCAGAAGTCGCGTCGCAGGGACAAGAAGAACGTCCCGCACGGCAACGCGCACATCAAGAGCACGTTCAACAACACGATCGTGTCGATCACCGACCCGAACGGCAACGTCATCTCCTGGGCGTCGTCGGGTCACGTCGGCTTCAAGGGCTCGCGCAAGTCGACCCCGTTCGCCGCGCAGCTCGCCGCCGAGAACGCCGCCCGCAAGGCGCAGGAACACGGCGTCAAGAAGGTCGACGTGTTCGTGAAGGGCCCCGGTTCGGGCCGCGAGACCGCGATCCGCTCGCTGCAGGCCGCCGGCCTCGAGGTGGGCACGATCTCCGATGTCACCCCGCAGCCGCACAACGGCTGCCGTCCGCCCAAGCGGCGTCGCGTCTAGCGGGAAAGGAACAGCGAACAATGGCTCGTTACACAGGCCCTATCACCCGCAAGTCGCGTCGTCTGCGCGTCGACCTGGTCGGAGGCGACCAGGCGTTCGAGCGGCGCCCCTACCCGCCCGGCCAGCACGGCCGCGCGCGGATCAAGGAGAGCGAGTACCTGCTCCAGCTGCAGGAGAAGCAGAAGGCCCGCTTCTCCTACGGTGTCATGGAGAAGCAGTTCCGCCGGTACTACGAAGAGGCCAACCGCCTCAAGGGCAAGACCGGTGACAACCTGCTGCGTCTGCTCGAGACCCGCCTGGACAACGTGGTGTACCGCGCCGGTCTGGCGCGTACCCGCAGGCAGGCCCGCCAGCTGGTCAGCCACGGTCACTTCCTGGTGAACAACAAGAAGGTGGACGTCCCCAGCTTCCAGGTCACCCAGTACGACATCATCGATGTCAAGGAGAAGTCGCTGGGCACCCTGCCGTTCCAGGTCGCGCGCGAGACCGTCGGCGACCGCCCGGTTCCGGGCTGGCTGCAGGTGATCCCGGGCCGGCTGCGGATCCTGGTCCACCAGTTGCCGGAGCGCGCCCAGATCGATGTGCCGCTGCAGGAACAGCTGATCGTCGAGTACTACTCGAAGTAAAGCTCGGCGAGCCGTCCTCGGCACACACCTCGGACGGCATGCGCGCACGGCAGTGCTGCTGGTGCGTGGCCGTCCCGACGCGGGCGGCCACGCACAACCCCTGAGACGAGGCGTCAAATAGCGGGCGCCCTAAAAGGAGGATGATCCTAATGCTGATTTCACAGCGTCCGACGCTGACCGAAGAGGTCGTCGCGGAGAACCGCTCGAAGTTCACCATCGAACCGCTCGAGCCGGGCTTCGGTTACACCCTCGGCAACTCGCTGCGGCGTACCCTGCTGTCCTCGATTCCGGGGGCGGCGGTCACGAGCATCCGCATCGACGGCGTCCTGCACGAGTTCACCACCGTCCCGGGCGTGAAGGAGGATGTCACCGACATCATCTTGAACCTCAAGGGCCTGGTCGTGTCCTCGGAGGAGGACGAGCCGGTGACGATGTACGTGCGCAAGCAGGGCCCGGGCACCGTCACCGCCGGTGACATCGTCCCGCCCAGCGGCGTCGTGGTGCACAACCCGGACATGCACATCGCGACCTTGAACGACAAGGGCAAGCTGGAGATCGAGCTCGTCGTCGAGCGCGGTCGCGGCTACGTCCCCGCCGTGCAGAACAAGGCCTCCGGTGCGGAAATCGGCCGGATCCCGGTGGATTCGATCTACTCGCCGGTGCTCAAGGTGACCTACAAGGTCGAGGCGACCCGCGTCGAGCAGCGCACCGACTTCGACCGGCTCATCCTGGACGTGGAGACCAAGAACTCCATCAGCGCGCGGGACGCGCTCGCTTCGGCGGGCAAGACCCTGGTCGAACTCTTCGGCCTGGCCCGTGAGCTGAACGTCGAAGCCGAGGGCATCGAGATCGGCCCCTCGCCGGCCGAGGCGGATCACATCGCCTCGTTCGGTCTGCCGATCGAGGACCTGGACCTCACCGTCCGGTCCTACAACTGCCTCAAGCGCGAGGGTGTGCACACCGTGGGCGAGCTGGTCGCCCGCACTGAGTCGGATCTGCTGGACATTCGCAACTTCGGCCAGAAGTCCATCGACGAGGTCAAGGTCAAGCTGCACGCGCTCGGCCTCTCGCTGAAGGACAGCCCGGCGTCGTTCGATCCGTCCAGCGTGGTCGGCTACGACGCGAGCACCGGCACGTGGAGCGACAGCGGCACGTTCAGTGACACCGATGGCGGCGAGCAGGACTACGCCGAGACCGAACAGCTCTAGGCCGCCGGGGTAGGCGCCCCGGCCCCGGCCTCGTACCCGCGGCGTGAGCGACGCGCCCGGAGGCGATAGCAGAGCGTAACCACGCAGGGCGCCGGGGAGCGCCGGCGAAAGACACAGGAGAACAAACCAATGCCCAAGCCCAAGAAGGGTGCCCGCTTCGGCGGGTCGGCGTCGCACCAGAAGGCGATCTTCGCCAATCTGGCCACGGCGCTCTTCGAGCACGGCCGGATCACCACCACCGAGGCCAAGGCCAAGGCCGTGCGTCCCTACGCGGAGAAGCTGATCACCAAGGCGAAGGCCGGCACTCTGGCCGACCGTCGCGAGGTGCTGAAGGTGATCCGCAACAAGGACATCGTGCACGAACTGTTCGCGCAGATCGGGCCGTCGTTCGAGGGGCGCGAGGGTGGCTACACCCGCATCACCAAGACGCTGCCGCGCAAGGGTGACAACGCGCCGATGGCGATCATCGAGCTGGTCCGGGAGAAGACCGTGACCAACGAGGCCGATCGCGCTCGTCGGGTCGCCGCGTCGAAGAAGGCGGAGGAGGCTCCGGCCGCCGAGGCCGTCGAGGACAAGGCCGAGACCGCCGAGGCCGAGACCGCCGAGGCTCCGGCTGCCGACGAGGCCGCCGAGGACAAGAAGGACGCCTGACGCGCAGCGTCGGAGTTCGCGTACGAGCCCGCCACCCGCACTGGGTCGGCGGGCTCGTTCGTTTCGACCGGAGGATCATGTGACCGTGGAGGAATCGGTGGGATCGGATGTGGACCGGCCGCGCGAGGACGCGCCGGACACCGGCATGTCGCGGGTCCGGCTGGACATCGCCTACGACGGCACGGATTTCCTCGGCTGGGCGCGTCAGCCGGGTTTGCGCAGCGTGCAGGGAGTGCTGGAGGACGCGCTGAGCAAAGTGTTGCGCGAGCCGATCCAGTTGACCGTGGCGGGCCGGACGGACGCGGGCGTCCACGCCGAGGCGCAGGTCGCGCATTTCGACACCGCCGCCGAACTGGATGCGGGAAAACTGGTGCACCGGATGGCGCGTTTCCTGCCGAAGGACGTGCGCATCAAGGACGCGCGCCTGGCCGCGCCCGAGTTCGACGCCCGGTTCTCCGCTGTTCGCCGTCACTATGCCTATCGGTTGACCACCGCGCCGTACGGGGCGGAGCCGCTGCAGGCCCGCAGCGTGGTCGCCTGCCGATCCGGCGTCGATGTCTCGGCCATGCGCGTGGCTTCGCGGAAACTGCTCGGCTTGCACGATTTCGCCGCTTTCTGCCGTCGCAGGGAGGGTGCGACGACGGTGCGCGAGTTGCAGCGCTTCGACTGGGTGCGCGACGGCGATCTGCTGATCGCCTACGTCAGCGCCGACGCGTTCTGCTGGTCGATGGTCCGCAGCCTGGTCGGCGCGGTTATCGCGGTCGGAGAGGGGCGGCGCACCCCGGAATGGGTCGCCGAGTTGTTGCGGGAGACGGAGCGTTCCAGTTCGGTCACCGTCGCGCCCGCCCACGGGCTGAGCCTGATCGGCGTCGACTATCCGGCCGACGGGGAACTGGCCGCGCGCAACGCGCAGACGCGGGAGATGCGGTCGGTACCGGTCTCCGGCGCGGGTTGCTGCGGCGATTGAGCGGGGTTCGGGCTACCCGCACCGGTCGCGGAGTGCGGGTAGCGACGCGGTCACTTCGACGACTGCGGGTATTGCTGCTGTGACTGGCCGGGCTGCTGGGTCTGTTCCTGCTGCGTCGGCGACAACTGTTCGGATGATTTCGTCTGCGCTTCGATCGTCCTCGGCTCCTGGGCGGCCCCCGAGATCTGGATGCGGCGCGGCATCGCGCGCTCCGCGATCGGGATCGTCACCGACAGCACGCCGTTGTTGTAGGTGGCGCTGATGTGGTCGACGTCGACGTTCTCGCCGAGCGACAGCTGGCGCATGAAGGTGCCCGCGAAGCGTTCCGAGGCGATCCACTGGACCCCTTCCTCGCTCGGCACGGTGCGTTGCGCGCGCAGGGTGAGCGTGCCGTTGTCGACACTCACGTCGATCGAGCCGGGGTCGACGCCGGGCAGATCCGCGTTCAAGACGTAGTGATCACCCGCTTTGAACAGATCCATCGGCATGAATCGGGGTGCGCGAGCGGTTCCGGCGCTTTCACCGAGCAATTGACGGGCGACGGTGTCGATGTCATGGAATGGATCGAATCTGAGCACAGCGATCACCTCCCTCTCGCTAGTGGCGACGTCCGCCACGGCGGCGGACGCCGATAGCTGTGCAATCGCCACGGTAGCGAACCTTGATCGGGTCGGCATCGACCTGACGGGACGAAAGAAGTCGGAGATCCGCCGGCACGGAATAGCCGCCGATGGGCCCGTGTTGGCTCGGGACATGGCATTCGACAGTCTCGGACGGTTCGGAGTGTGGCGGGCGTACAACGGGTTCAGCCCGGAGGACGCGCGGGAATTGGAGCAGCTGGGATACGGCGCGCTGTGGTTGGGGGCCTCGCCCCCGGCGGACCTCGCAGTGGTCGAACCACTGCTCGAGGCGACCGAAACGATCACCGTTGCCACCAGCATCGTGAACATCTGGGCCGCGCGGGCGAAGGAGACGGCCGACTCGTTCCACCGGATCGAGGCGCGCTTCCCCGGCCGGTTCCTGCTGGGCATCGGCGCCGGACATCCCGAGCACACGGGCGAGTACCGCAAGCCCTACGACGCGCTGGTCGAGTATCTCGACGACCTCGACGCCGCGGGCGTGCCCGCCGAGCGCCGCGCGGTGGCCGCGCTCGGTCCGCGCGTGCTGAAGCTGGCCGCCGAGCGGTCCCTCGGCGCGCTGCCCTACTTCGTGCCCGCCGCGCACACCGCGAAGGCGCGCGAGATCGTCGGCCCGGACGCGCTGCTGGCGACCGAGCACAAGGTGGTGCTGACCGACGACGCCCGGACGGCGCACGCCGTCGCCGACGAGACCGTCGGGTTCTATCTCGGTCTGACCAATTACACGTCCAACCTGCGCCGGTTCGGTTTCACCGACGCCGACCTCACCGTCCCGCCCACCGACCGGCTGTTCGACGCCGTCGTCGCGTACGGCACGCCGGAGCGGATCGCCGCCCGGCTCGACGAACACTTGGACGCGGGCGCGGGCCATGTCGCGGTGCAAGTGCTCGGCGACAACTACCTCCCTGCGCTGCGCACCCTCGCTCCCCTGCTGACCACGCGATCCTGACTTTCGCGTGCCCTCCGGCCCCCGGCTGCCGCGGGGGGCCGGAGCTGTTCGCGGTGATCGTCCTAAGGGACTGTTAGGAAGCGGCGAGAGCCGTTCCGCGGGCTTGTGACTGCCGACACACTGATCTGCGACGACGTGATGAGGCGTCGGAGAAGGAGATCTTGTGACTACGACACAGCCCGTGGGCGAACGCCGGGTGGTCGCGAACGTTCTGCGCGGATCCATCGGCAACCTGGTCGAGTGGTACGACTGGTACGTCTACGCCGCGTTCAGCGTGTACTTCGCGAAGACGTTCTTTCCCGAGAACGATCCGACAGCGCAGCTGTTGTCCACCGCCGCCGTGTTCGCGGTCGGCTTCCTGATGCGCCCGATCGGCGGTTGGGCGCTGGGCCGCTACGCCGACCGGTTCGGCAGGCGTTCGGCACTGACTCTGTCGGTGACCGTGATGGCGGCCGGTTCGCTGATGATCGCGCTGACGCCCGGTTACCAGACCATCGGTCTGGCCGCCCCCGCCCTGCTCCTGGTGGCCCGGCTGCTGCAAGGGCTGTCGGTCGGCGGTGAATACGCCACCAGCGCGACGTATCTGTCCGAGGTGGCCTCGGCGGGCAAGCGCGGGTTCTATTCGAGCTTCCAGTACGTGACCCTGGTGGCTGGGCAGCTCGTCGCGCTGGGCGTGCAGATCGTGCTGCAGCAGTTCCTCGACGCCGACCAGATGAACGCCTGGGGGTGGCGGATTCCGTTCGTGATCGGTGCCGCCGGTGCGCTGGTCGTGATGTGGCTGCGGCGCGGCATGGACGAATCCGCGCAGTTCCGCGCCGAATCCGGGCGGCAGCAGGAGCGCGATGCAGAAGGCGGGGCGGCGACTGCCGGTGCGCCGCAGTCGCGCGGGTCGCTGCGGATCCTGCTGCAATACCCCCGGGAATGCCTGCTGGTCGTCGGGTTGACGCTGGGCGGAACCGTCGCGTTCTACACCTACACGACCTACATGCAGAAGTTCATGATCAACACCTCGGGCATCTCCAAGTCCACTGTCGCCTGGATCAATTTCATCGCGCTGCTGGTCTTCGTGGTGCTGCAGCCGCTGGCGGGCGCGCTGTCGGACCGGGTGGGGCGTCGCAAGCTGCTGATCTTCTTCGGCGTGGCGGGCACCTTGCTGACCGTGCCCCTCATGACGGTGCTCGCGCGCACCACCGATCCGGTCGCCGCGTGGGGCCTGATGATGACGGCACTGGTGATCATCACGGGCTACACCTCGATCAACGCGATCGTGAAGGCCGAACTGTTCCCGACGAAGATCCGCGCGCTCGGCGTCGGGCTGCCCTACGCCCTGACCGTCGCCATCTTCGGCGGCACCGCGGAGACCATCGCGCTGGCGTTGAAGAAGGCGGGCCACGAGTCGCTGTACTTCTGGTACGTCGCGGGATGCATCGCCGTCTCGCTGGTCACCTACTACTTCATGCGGGAGACCTCGGCCTCGTCGACGATCGACGCGGACGAGCTCGCCGCGGTCGCCGAGAGCGGGGCAGCCGAGCAGGCCCGGCCGATGGTCACCGTGCGTGAGCACTGACCGCCCGGCACCCACGCCGGTCCGACCCCTGTGGGAGGATCGGCGCGTGCGGCTTGCGGTGGTCGAGGACGACGACGGCGTGGGAGACGCGCTGGTCGAGGCGCTCATCGCCCGTGGTTACCGCGCCGAACGCATGCGCCGCGGCGCCGATCTGCTGATCGCGCACCGCGACTACGACGCGGTGATCCTCGACCTCGGACTGCCCGACGGCGACGGTCTGCAGGTGCTGCGCAGACTGCGCGAGGTGAGCTCGGTCGCGGTGCTGATCCTCACCGCGCGCAGCGACGAACGCTCGATCGTGCGCGGTCTGCGCGGCGGCGCCGACGACTATCTGGTGAAGCCGCCGCGGATCGCGGAGCTGGTCGCGCGGCTGGAGACGGTGACGAGGCGGGCCGCGGCCGCGGCGCAGCACGCGCCGTCGGTGGTCGTCACCGGGGACGTGCGGGTCGACCTCGGCGCTCGCGTGGTCGAGGTCGCGGGTGCGCCCGTGACGCTGACGCAGAAGGAGTTCGAGCTGGTCGAGGCGCTGGTGGAACGGCCGGGGGCCGCGGTGAGCCGCCAGCAGCTGATGGATCGCATCTGGGGTGACGCCTTCGTCGCGGTCTCGCGGTCGCTGGACGTGCACATGGCCGGTTTGCGGGCGAAGCTGAATCGGCCCGGCCTGATCACCACCATCCGCGGGTACGGATATCGGTGGGGACAGTGAGCGCGGCCCGGCGAGCCGGAGGTATGCCATGCGGCGTCGCTTGCTCGTCGCGCTGACGCTGTTCGCGGCCATCGCGGTGCTGGCGTTCGCGGTGCCGCTGTCGCTGACCATCGCGACCAATCGCACCCAGCAGCTGGTGCTCGCGCGTTCCGGGGACGCCGACCGGTTCGCCACTCTCGCCGACGACGCGGTCACGGCGGGGGACAGCCGCGCGCTGGCCGACGAGGTGCTGCGCTATCACGAGTTGTACGGGGAGAACGTGCTGGTGGTCGACGCGCGGGGCGCGACGACGGTGAACGCCGGCGCGGACGTGCGCGATCCCGGCATCGCCGCCGCGGTGGTGGCCGCGCGGCGCAATCAGCGCCCGCACGCGGTGGACAAGCTGACGCCGTGGGGAGCGCCGACCGTGCTGGTGGCGCGGCCGGTCGGCACCGGTGTGCAGGTCAACGGAGCCGTGGTGATCGAGGCGTCGACCGCCCGCGCCCGGGGTGACATCGCGCGGGCCTGGGCGGTGATCGTGCTGGGTGGGGTGGCCGCGATGGCGCTGTTCATGCTGCTGGCGGTGACGCTGAGCCGCTGGGTGCTGCGGCCCCTCGCGGCGCTGTCGCACGGTGTGGCGGAGTTGACCGCGACGCTGCCGAAACCCCGAGCCGACACGGTCGCCCCGGTGTCGATCGCGGGCCGGTACGGCGGGCCGCCGGAGATGCGGGCGCTGGCGGAATCGTTCGACGCGATGGCCGTGGCCGTCGCGGACTCGGCGGACGCCCAGCGGCAACTGGTCGCCGACACCGCGCACGCCATGCGCAACCCGCTGGCCGCTTTGACCATCCGGCTCGATTCCCTGGAGCCCGCGATCCCGGCGAGTGCGGCGGGCACCTTTCGCGGTGCGGGGGCCGAGGTCGAGCGTCTGACCGCGCTGCTCGACGGCTTGCTGACCCTGGCCGTGGCCGAGACGCCCGCGGCGTTCGACCTCGCGCGCACCACCGAGGACGACAACCGGTGCGACGCCGTGCAGGTGGTGGCCGATCGATTCGACGCGTGGTGCACAGCGTTCGAAGCCGCGGGGCAGCGATTGCGGGTAGCGCCCACGGCGGATCGCGCCGACGTGGCGGTCCCGGCCGACGTGCTGGCTCAGATGCTCGACGTACCGCTGAGCAACGCCTCGCGCTACGCCGGGTCGGGCGCGTGCACCGAGCTGGTCGTGGAGACCGAGCCGGGCTGGGTCACGGTGACCGTCCGTGACGACGGCACGGGTGTCCGTCCCGACGAGATCGACAAGCTCACCACGCGTTTCTTCCGTGGCTCCGCAGCCGGTTCCGGTGGCTCCGGGCTCGGCCTGCCGATCGCCGCGGCGCTGGCGCAGGCGCGCGGCGGCGCTCTCACGGTGGCGGCGGTGCGTCCGCGCGGTCTCGCGGTGACCGTGCGACTACCTGCGGCGGAGGCTCGATGACCGGTCGAGAATCGATCATCCGGCGCGGCATCGGCCGGCGCGGCTTCCTCGCATTGGCCGTCGCCGCGAGTCTCGCGGGTTGCGCTCCCAGCGGCCGAGGCGCGACGGTGCGACTGGCTTCCGGGGAAGTCGGCGGCTTCTACCACGCCTTCGCCGCATTGCTCGGCCTCGCCGCCGCGACCAGCGGCGACGTGCGGATCGAGCGGGTCACCACCTCAGGATCACAAGACAACCTGCGGCTGCTCGCCCACGGCGAGGTCGACGCCGCGCTGGCCCTCGCGGATTCGCTGCCGGAGAGCTCCGGCCCGGTATCGGCGCTGGGCCGGGTCTACGAGAACTATTTGCAGCTGGTCGTGCGCGCGGACAGTCCGATCGGCTCGGTCGCGGATCTGCGCGGAACGCGGGTGAGCCTGGGTGCGCAGGGGTCGGGCGCGGCGCTCACCGGCGCCCGGATCCTGCGGGTCGCGGGCTTGGATCCGGCCGTCGACGTGGCGATCACGCATCGGCCACTGGCGGAGGCGGTGGCCGCCCTCACCGCGGGCGAGGCGGACGCGCTGCTGTGGGCGGGCGGTGTGCCGACCGCGCGGCTCGCGGTGCCGAGCCGGATGCGGCTGGTGGACTTGGGTGAGCTGGCCGCGCCGATGCGGGAGAGGTTCGGCCCGGTGTACGACCGAGTCGCGATCCCTGCGGACGCCTATCCGGGTGCTGTCTCGGTGCACACCATCGGGGTGGCGAACCTATTGCTCGCGGCGCAGACCATGCCCGACGACGTGGCCGCCTCCATCGTCGAACTGCTGGTGTGGCACGCCGACGCGCTGGTGCCAACCGAGGCCGCGGGCACCCAGTTCCTCGACGGCCGGTCGCTGATCAGCACCGGTTCGATCCCGCTGCACCCGGGAGCGGCCGCGGTCTACCGCCGCTGGCACGGCTAGCGCCGTCAGGACCGGACCAAGCGGGCGATGGCGTCCGTGGCTTCCTTGATCTTGGCTTCGGCCTCCGGGCCGCCCGCGACGGCCGCGTCCACCACACAGTGGCTGATGTGGTCCTCCAGCAGGCCCATCGCCACCGCTTGCAAGGCCTTGGTCATGGCGGACACCTGGGTGAGGATGTCGATGCAGTACTTCTCCTCCTCGACCATCCGCTGCAGCCCGCGCGCTTGACCCTCGATGCGGCGCAGCCGCTTGAGGTAGTCGTCCTTGGCGGTGATGTAGCCGTGCGTCGCGTGGTCGGCCGCCGTGTGGTCGTGGGGGGAATCCGCCACCGATGTCTCCTCGCTGCCTGCCGGTCCCGGGAACCGGATCAATACCCCCCTAGGGTACAGGTTGCGGCCCGGCTTGTCAGGTCCGGCCGCCCGCGCCTGCCGGGCGGATCGACCGGTGACCAGCCCGGGCCGTCGGGTGCAAGCAGAGTAACGCCGATCCCCCCGCGCGAGCGTAGCCGCGGGACGAGACAATCGACGTATGAGTTCGCACCCCCGGCCCGCGCTCGCCGTCATCGGCGGCAGCGGCTTCTACGATTTCTTCGACAACGAGGCGACCACCGTCGAGGTGCAGACGCCCTACGGTGCCCCGAGTGCGGGCATCGCGGTCGGAGAGGTGGAGGGCAGGACGGTGGCGTTCCTGCCGCGGCACGGCAAGAACCACGAATTCGCACCCCACACCCTGCCCTACCGGGCCAACCTGTGGGCATTGCGCGCGCTGGGCGTGCGCCGGATCTTCGCGCCCTGCGCGGTCGGCAGCCTGCGCGCGGACTGGGGCCCCGGCACGGTCGCGGTGCCGGATCAGCTGGTCGACCGGACCTCCGGCCGTCCGCAGACCTACTTCGACGGCGGTGGCATCCACGTGTCCTTCGCCGATCCGTACTGCGAAGAACTGCGCGCCGCCGCGATCAAGGCCGAGTCCGACGAGCTGCGCATGATGCACGCGGCCACCATGGCCGTGGTCGAGGGCCCGCGCTTCTCCACCCGCGCCGAGAGCCGGTGGTTCGCCGCGCAGGGCTGGGAACTGGTGAACATGACCGGTCATCCGGAGGCGGTGCTCGCCCGCGAACTCGAGATGTGCTACGCGGCGGTGGCTCTCGTCACCGATCTGGACGCGGGGCTGGAAGAAGGCGAGGGCGTGCACGCCGTCGACGTCTTCGCCGAGTTCAAACGCAACCTCGCCCCGTTCAAAGAACTCGTTCGCCGTGCGGTGGCCGCGGTGGACGGCACCGAGACCTGTGACCGGTGCCGCGTCCACGCGGGCGTGTCGTTGCCGTTCGAGCTGCCCTGAGACCGATGCGGGTGCTGGTCACCGGCGCGGCCGGGCTCCTCGGCGGACACCTGTCACGGGCGCTGGCCGCCGCGGGGCACGAAGTGGCGGGACGGGCCCTGGATTTCACGGCCACCGTGGCGCCCGCCCAGGACCTGGCCGAGTTCGCCGCGGCGGACTGAGAAGTACCGCATGTCTGCGCGTGCGGCGGTGCCCGATTGTGGACAGGTCCCGAGTTAGGCTCTCGCGGTGGATACTCCGTTGCGGCTCGAGGTGATCGTGGCCAGTGTGCGGCCGGAACGGTTCGCGCCGGTGGTCGCGGACTGGTTCCTGCGTGCTGTGCGCGCTCGGCCCGAATTCGCTACGGGAGTCGTCGATCTCGCGCACACCCCGTTGCCGGTCGAGCTCACCGAGAACGAGCACACCACGGCCTATCGTGCGCGACTGCGGGACGCGGACGCGTTCGTCGTCGTCACCTCCGAGTACAACCACGGCTATCCCGCGTCACTGAAGACCGCGTTCGACACGGCGAAACACGAGTGGCGCGCGAAACCCATCGGTTTCGTCTCCTACGGGGGCTTGTCCGGGGGCTTGAGGGCGGTGGAGCAGTTGCGCCAAGTCGTCGCCGAAATCCACATGGTGTCGGTTCGTGAGACGGTCAGCTTTCACCAGGCCAAAAAGCGTTTCGACGAGGCGGGTGACACCAGCGACGCCGCCGCCATCGATGCGACGGAACGAATGCTGCGCCAATTGGCCTGGTGGGGACGCGCTTTGCGAGCCGCTCGGACCGCGGATCCGTACCCCGGCTAGTCGCTAGTGGGTCGCCACGGGGCGGCGGCCGCGCGGCTGGCCGATGTAGGTGGCCTCGCTGGGGATCGACACCAGCGTCAGATCGACCTGCGCCGTGCCGGTGCGCAGCACCACGTGGTTGCCTATCGCGCCCGGTTGATGAATGGCCAGGTCGGGACGGCTGGCGGGCCAGCCCGTCGGATCGCCGGTGACGTAGATGGTGGTGACGCCCGCGTGCGGGGCCGGTGCGAGCACCCCGTCCACCACCGTGGCGGTGAATCCCGCGTCGGACTGGTGCGTTTCGACCGCGATGGTCAGCCGCTCCGGATTGCCGATCGTGGTGACCAGGTTCTCCCATGCCCGCGCCCGGTCGGTGCGGATGAGGATCCGCTCGCCGACCGCGAGCGCGCGGAACACCATCTGCTGCGCCAGGTACAGCTCGCCCGCGACGTACACCGTCGAGATGCCCGCACCGACGATGCGGACCGCGACACCGTTGCCTTCGTCGTCCGATCCGATGAGCTGTCCGCAGCCGGAGGAGGGCAGATGCAGGTCGTCGACCACGTCGATCAGGTGCTCGATCATCGGGACGGTGTCGTCCACACCGGGCACCGCGATGGGCAGATGAGCCAGCAGCCCGTCGCGGTGGCGGCCGTTCATCGAGATCATGCCCGGCAGCTCGGAGCGTTCCGGCAGTTCCCGCGCGGTCAGCCGCCAAGCGGCGCCGATGCTCACCGAATCGGCCGAACTGCCGGGGCGCAGGCGCACGGCCACGGTGGTGCCCCGGGACGGAGCCACCCACAGTTGGGCGAGCAGATCCGAGTCGAGCCGCTTGGGATCGACGGCGCTGCCGACGTTCACACTGTTGCCGATTTCGGCATAGCGCCACCGGTGTTCGAGCGCGCGAGGGTCGTAACCGCCGGTGATCTGCAGGACCGCCTTGCGAATCTCGGGTGCCGTCAGGATGCGAGCGTTGCAGTCGGCGTCCTCGAGCGTGCGCATGATCCGCTGGGTGGCGATGGTGACCGCCCGGGAGGCGCCTTCCGCTCCGCCGCCGCGGCGCGCGGTCGCCTCCGGGCAGGCCACCGCGTCGAAGCTGATCGCCAGCCACACCGTGCGGTGCGCGGTGGCGGGCAGCGGGCCGAGCAGCGATTCGTAGATCTTGCCCGCGGGGGTGCCGGAACGGCTGCGGTGCCCGTGGCTGATGATGTCGATGCCGCTGAGCAGGATGTCGTGCTGGTTGAGGCAGTTCGCCAGCTCCGCCAACGGAAGCAGGTGCGAGGCGTGCACCGTGGTGCGAGCGATCCTGGTCAGTCCGCCGGGCGGGGGCAGCACCTCGACCACCGTCACCACGCGGCTGCCGTCCCAGTACAGGCCGAGCGAGCGCCCGTCTGCGCCGCGGAAGTCGACGGTGTCACCGAGCTCGTAGTCCCGGTGCGTGAGATAGCGCCACCAGGTGGCGAGCCAGTCCAAGAGGGTGCGCTTGGCGACGGGAATCAGCGGGATCGACGCGACTACCACCGCCACGCCGAACGCGGGAAGCCCCGGCAACCCTGCCGACAGCGCGACCACTCCGGCCAACAGCCCGATCATCTGCGCGACCAACAAGTTCTGCATCGAGATGCGCCCGAGCAGCGGTCGTGGTCCCGCGCCGGCCGGTTCCGCCATCGTCGTCCCCCAAGTACCCGATATCGGCCGATTCCCTGTGGCCGAACTGAACAAGAGTCCCCGGGAACTGTACTGCGTTCCGCGCCCATGAGCACCGTTCGGGGGAGGAGTGGTATCGCCGAAACCTCTCGCACGCAGGCAGGTGAGTGGCTTTTGCTCTCGACTCCGGGCGGACGGGAGCATGCTCGGATACATCGGAACCCACGTGCATGCTGCACTACCGTATGTGCACGCTCCTCTTGCGAGTACGCGGCCGACTCCGGCGCGGCATCCCGTTGCACCGCTGTCAGATCGTGGAGTCCGCGGAATCAGCGGGGTGCGCTGAGTACCCAGCTCACAGCGTGTGGCCCGTCGAATCCGACGGTACCGATGACCTCAGCGCTTCCATGCGACCGGCGATCTGGAACCCGCCAAGCGCGTTGCCGTTAGTCGTCCGACCCTTCGGGCAGTAAGCGCTAGCGGTCCTTGCGTGGCGTGGATCCACAAGAATTCTCAAACTCGATGGAACCGATCGTCTACACGGCGCGTCTATGAACAGTGACAAGCATAGATCTGGAACGAAAGGGTCGCCAGTGACATCGGACATCAGAGAGTGCAGGCCGCAGGTATCGGCACTTGCTTCTTCGAGTTGCATCGGATCGCCGACACAGTCGGCAGGCACGTATACCTGAAGTCACGCGTGTCAGACGGCGGCAAGTTCCGCGTCGAAGAGAGTTGAAGGTTGTGGAGTGTCAGCTTCGCAATCTCAGGAGACCGCATGAAGCTGTGTGATTTGCACTGCAGTGAACACATGTGGTTACGATTCAGGAGGGGAATTCATATGGAGTACGCTCGCCACTCGATCGCCGCAGCCGCGATTCTACTCGGTGCTTTCGGCGCTGGTGTGGTCGGAGCGTCCCCGATAGCAGAAGCATCTGCGGTTGTCGGTGTCGTGAAGGAAGCGCCATCGCCGGCTCAACTGTCTCGAGAAGAGCAGGAGGCGCTCGATAACAAGAACGCCGGTCGTCCCTACGATCAGGCCGCGTACAACCGCGCGATGCAGAAGATCAAGCAGGCAGAGAAGTACAACGGTGACAGGAACAAGCAGAAGCGTAATCGTTAACAGAGCGCGATCTAAAGGAGTGGCCATGGCAGGCGTCCAATATCAAATCAACCATTTCTCGCAGTCGAATCCAGCTGGTCCAGGACAGGGCGATGTAGCGACGTTGCTTCGGACGATCGCGGCTTCGATCGAGCAGCTCGGCGACGTTTCCATCCAGGACCTCGTCCTGCACAACGAAATCACAGCTGAGGGTACGTGGCCTTCGATCACTGTCTACTACAGCCGCCACTAGTCTCGGGTGCAAACCATATGTTCCGGGTCGCGAGTAGAAAGGCTTGTGCTGGCGACTCGTACTCAATAGTCCATACCCTCGGCTCGATCACGAACAGACCACAGATCAAGGAGTCGGTACTCGTTGATCTGAGTGAATGCAACTATCTCCGGCTCACGGACTGTCCGCGGGCTCAGAAAAGTGGGGAATTGATGACAACCAGAAAATCAGTCGTTTCCGGAATTATTGCGATCGCAGTTGTAAGCGCTGGCTGGGGCGGGATGGCAGGTGCTGCCAATGCGAAGCCCGTGACAGCTGACGGTATGACCAAATCGCACTGCGAGGAGGTCAAGGAAGAGCTGAGCCGTAAGGATCCCGAGAATGAGGCTGAACGTCGGCGTAGGAGTGAGGAGCCTACATCGACATCGCCGTCATGGGCGCCCTTCTACAGCTGCAAGAAGGGGCAAAACGGGTATTTCGTCGACAAAAGCTATGTCGGCTGAGTCCGAACCCCGCAAGCTCTGCAGCCCACGTCCTCTTGTATTTGTCCTGCGCAAAGGCTGGCCGAAGTGACGTGGTTGCTGTTCCGTACAGCTGGCACTCTTAAGTCGAACCCGCGGCCTTTGATCATCGGGGCGAGCGATTCGTAGGCACTGTGGCCCGTCGAACGACGGGCCACAGTGCTTTCGCTGGTGCGGCTCAGCGATCCTCGCTAGTCCTCGTGGACGCCGAACCTGCGGCGGATCGGGAACGAGGCGAGCATTCCCAGGATCAGGAGCGCCGCGACGCTGCCACTGCCGATCAGCGCCACGTCGCGGGCGCGGTTGTCCGGTGGCGGGGGCGGCAACGGGATCGGCAGTTGCACACTTTGGGCCGCCGCGGGTCGTTTCGGCGGGAGTGTTTTCGGTACTTCGGCGGTCAGCGCGGCGATCGGATCAACTGCGCCGTAGCCGACGTAGGGGTTCCAGCCTTCGGCCGGTGCGTGTGCCGTCGCCTCGATACGTTTTATGACATCGAGGGCGCTGAGTTCCGGAAAGCGAGCGCGCACCAAGGCGGCTACTCCGGACACGTAGGGCGCCGCGAAACTCGTCCCCTTGAGCGGAACGAAACTCTGGTTCTCGTATTTGCCTGTGATAGTGCCGGTTCCGCGCGGATCCAACGAGACGATGTCCTCGCCCGGCGCGGCCACGCCGAGCCAAGGTCCCGGCACGGTGAAACTCGACGGCGCGCCGTTCTGGTCGATGGAACCGACCGAAAGGACGTAGTCGTCATAACGTGCTGGAGTGACGTTGGTGGTCACGTTGTTCCAGAGATCGGCGTCCGGTTTCAGTGGGTCGATCCCGGGGTTGCTCGGCTTGCAGTTCCCGTCGGTGTTGCCCGCCGCGACCACGATGACGACATCCTTCTCGAGTGCCGCGTAACGCACGGCGGCGCCGACCGCGCCGTCGGCTAGAGGTTGGCCACTAGGTACGCACGAGACCAACGAGATATTGATGACCGAAGCGCCACGGTCAGCAGCTCGCCGGATCGCCGATGCCAGCGCGTCGATATTGCCGTACCCCTTGGGCGGGTCCTCTGGTCGCCTGTCTTGTCGGCCTGGAATTTCATACAATGCGCTGGTCTGGCGAATGGACAGGATCCGCGCTTCGGGTGCGACACCGGAAAAACTCTGTTCTCCAGTGGGTTTCGCGGCGATTATGCCGGCCACGACGGTACCGTGCGCGTCACAGTCCTCGCTGATTCCATCGCCGCCGTCCGCCACATAGTCGCCGCCCGCTTCCAGACCGGGCAGGCGGGGGTGCGGGACAACGCCGGTGTCGATCACGGCGACGAGTTGGTCTTCGCCGCGAGAGAACTGCCAAGCGTGCGGCAGGTTGAGCAATCGCTGCGGAGTAGGCGTAGCGGGGCCGTCTCCGCCTTGCTGGGTGCTGTAACAGGGTGTGCTGGTCGGATGTTCGGTCTTGTCGGGCGGTCGAGCCGGATCACCCGCGGGCAGTCGTCCTGGATCCACCGGCGGCGGGCGATCGGCGTAGGCGACGCCTTGGCTCGCGCCCACTCCGAATGACACACTCAATGACAGCACCGCAGCGGCCGCACTGGTGCGCAGTGACCTCATCACAGCCCACGGACGAGCGAATAGAGATCCGCCACCCAGAAGACCAGCGGCAGTACGGCGGCGACGAAGGTGTACTCGAGCAGTTCGACGCCGCGGCGCATCGGCGGGGTGGCCGACTGGTTCGGGATGATGATGCCGAGGATCAGCGCCGCGACCAAGGCGACCATCGCCGCGCCGAACACGGCCAGCGGCTGGTGCATCGCGAAACTGGCGCCCACCAGCATGATCAGCACGATCGCCGCGCCACCCGCGATGAGTACCACGGCCTGCTCCGCACCGGCGTAGGTGCGGCTGCGGAACATCAGCACCGCGGCGCAGACCAGCGCCAGCGCGATGCCCGGCCAGTACGGGTCGTCGGCCGCCGGGTCGGTGGCCGCGAGCGCGCCGATGGCGGTGACCAGCGTGGTCGCCGCGACTAGGCCGGCGAGGTACATGCGCGCCCGTTCGGACTTCACCCGCAGCACCTCCATGGTGGGCAGCGCGCGGTGATCGTCCGGATCGTCCTCGGTCGGGTCGATCGGGGTGCCCGGCGAAGGAACCGGCGGCAGCGGGAGTTTCGCCAGCAGCATGGATATCCGCGGGGCGAGGGAGAGCCCGGCGAGCCCGAGCGCCGCCGCGCCCGCGCCGATCGCGCGCTCCGGCTGGCCGGTGAGCAGGCCGACCAGCGCCGCGGGCACCGCGTAGGCGGCGAGCGTGGCCACGCCGATGAACAGCGCGAGACCGACGCCGGTGACCCGCCAAGCCAGGACCGCCGTCGCGCCCGCGAGGACCGATCCGAGCAGGACGTGCGCCCAGCCGTAATGGTCGGGCACGAAGAGCATGCCCGCGCTGAACGCGGCGGGCAGCGCGCAGCCGCCGAGCACCAGCGCGGTGCCGGTGTCGCCGTACATCCTGCTCAGCACCATCGCGGTGACGACGAGCAGGATCGCGACCACCAGCGCGATCGACCCGCCCACACCGATCGGCAGCGAGTCGGGGGACAGCAGCAGGCCGAGACAGCCCACGATCATGGTGATCGCCGCGAGCACCGAGCCGGTGATCCGCGCGACCCGCGGGGTCCAGCTGCGGTAGTGGTCGGTGTCGGCGATCGCGACGTTGTACATGATGTCGTCGAACAGCGGCGTCGGCGCGGTGTGCGAAGCGCTTTCCAGCATCAGCAGTTCACCGTCGCGGACACCGTGCTCGCCGAGGCTGAGCGAGTTCGAGAACGGCGGATGGCCGATCCGGGCGAGTACCCACTCCGCGGGCTCGTAGCGCTCGCCCTCGTTGTCGAAGTCGTTGGTGCGGCTGTGCTGGGCGACCATGTCGACCACGCTGGGAATGACCAGCGCGACCGGCACGTCGACCGGTATGGCCATGTCGACCTGGGTGTGCTTGGCCAGAATCGTCACCCGGGCGAGGTCGGGAGCGCGGACGATCCCGCGCGAGGATTCTTCGTCGATGTGGTCAAGTCGCGCGTGCGTCAAGCTTCCCCCAACTCGGTCTTCTACCTCGTGATTCCGCAGCCTCGCCGGCCGAGTGCGAGCTTGCGAACCCAGGGTCCGGGCAGCAGAATGCAGGTCGAACTGTACGACATGTCGGCTGTGACCTCTACACTGAGGCCGGATCACAGCTGGCCGAAGGGGGATTCTCGTCGATGAGCACTGTCCGCTTCCAGCGCCGTGCGCGCCGCGAGATGCCCCGAACGCCCGGTGGCGAGGTGACGCTACAGCCCCCGCCCGAAATCCCCCGGGTCACACCGGGAAACCTGGTCATGAAGCTCATGCCGGTCGTGATGGTGATCGGCATGGTCGGCATGATGGCCCTGCTGTTCACCCAGGGCGGCGGTATCGCCTCCAATCCGATGAGCATGATGTTCCCGCTCATGATGCTGTTCTCCATGGTCGGCATGTTCGCGGGCCAGGGCGGCGGCAAGGGCCAGAAGGCCGCCGAGGCCAACGAGGACCGCAAAGACTACCTGCGTTACCTCGACCAGGTCCGCAAGGACGTCAACGAGACCGCGGCCCAGCAGCGCGCTTCCGTCGAGTGGAGCCACCCGGAGCCCGGCCTGGTCTGGATGCTGGCGGGCACCAGCCGCATGTGGGAACGCCGCGCGGGGGACAAGGACTTCTGCCACGCCCGCATCGGTCTCGGCGGTCAGCGCCTGGCCACCCGGCTGGTCGCCCCCGAGACCGGCCCGGTCGAGGAGCTGGAGCCGATCGCCGCCGTCTCGCTGCGCCGCTTCGTGCGCGCCCACTCGACCGTGCCCGACCTGCCGACCGCCATCGCGGTCAAAGGTTTCGCCACCATCGCGCTGGACGGCGATCGCGCGCAAGCGCGGGACATGACCCGCGCGATGCTGGTGCAGCTGTGCATG
The DNA here is from genome assembly GCF_000308415.1 of Nocardia asiatica NBRC 100129. Lineage (GTDB taxonomy): Bacteria > Actinomycetota > Actinomycetes > Mycobacteriales > Mycobacteriaceae > Nocardia > Nocardia asiatica. Next base: position 52,357 of record NZ_BAFS01000041.1, read on the forward strand.
TTCCAGGCGCCGGACCAGGTGCTCGTCGCGGTCGTCTGCGGCCCGGACACCGCGCCGGAATGGGAGTGGACCAAGTGGCTCCCGCACACCCAGCACCCGGACGCGCAGGACGGCATCGGCACCCAGCGCATGTTCTACGGCTCGATCCGCGAGGCCATGACCGGGCTGCACCCGTTGCTGGGCAACCGGGTCCGGTACTCGCGCAATCAACCTGCCAACGCGAACATGGTGCACATCGTATTCGTGGTGGACGGCGGCCTGCTCGAGGCCGAGGACGATCAACTGCGCGAATCCGGGTACGAGGGCGTCACCATCATCGATCTGTGCGGCTACGCGCCGCGCCTGGCGGTGTCCCGCGGTATCAAGATGATCGTCGAGAACGGCGAGTGCGTCGGCCGCGGCGCGACCGGCAATCAGGAGCGCTTCGCACTCATCGACCGGATCAGCCCCGAGCAGGCGCAGCAGGTGGCGCGCAGGCTCGCGCCGTACCGTGCGGCCACGCAGCGCAGCAGCGACGTGGAAACCGACGACTCCGAGGTGATCTCGAGCTGGGCCCAGCTGATGGGGCTGGGCGATATCGGCGCCTTCAACCCGGAGCACGCCTGGCGGCCGCGCTACGGACGGGAACGCCTGCGCGTGCCGTTCGGTGTGGGCGCCGACGGACTTCCGGTGGAACTGGACATCAAGGAGGCCGCCGAGAACGGCATGGGCCCACACGGTCTGTGCATCGGCGCCACCGGTTCCGGTAAGTCGGAGTTCCTGCGCACCTTGGTGCTCAGCCTGCTGGCCACCCACTCGCCCGACCAGCTGAACCTGGTGCTGGTCGACTTCAAGGGCGGCGCGACCTTCCTCGGCCTGGACGGGGTGCCGCACGTCGCCGCCGTCATCACGAACCTGGAGGAGGAGGCCGACCTCGTCGACCGCATGAAGGACGCGCTGGCCGGTGAGATGAACCGCCGCCAGGAAGTGCTGCGTGCCGCGGGCAACTTCGCCAACGTCTCGGAATACGAGAAGGCCAGGGCCGCGGGCGCCGACCTGGACCCGCTGCCCGCGCTGTTCGTGGTGCTCGACGAGTTCTCCGAACTGCTCACCCAGCACCCGGACTTCGCGGAGCTGTTCGTCATGATCGGCCGCCTCGGCCGCTCGCTGCACGTGCATCTGCTGCTCGCCTCGCAGCGGCTGGAGGAAGGCAAGCTCAAGGGCCTGGAGAGCCACCTGTCCTATCGGATCGGTCTGAAGACATTCTCCGCCAACGAGTCTCGTCAGGTGCTCGGCGTGCCGGACGCCTACAACCTGCCGAACAATCCCGGTGGCGGTTACCTGAAAGCGGATTCCGGCGAGATCCAGCGCTTCCAGGCTTCCTACGTCTCGGGCCCCTACGTCGGCGGTGGCTCGCAGCGCGACATGACCGTGGCCACGCAGTCCGGCGAAATCGACGTCAAGGCGCGCCCTTTCACCGCGACCCACGTGGACTTCCGGTCCGCGGACCGCGTTCCGCTGCCACCCGAACCGAATCCGGAGCAGGAACACCACGACGAGGACGGCGAGCAGCTGTCCAACGTGACCATGCTGGTCTCCCGGATCCGCGGCCACGGCCGCCCGGCGCACGAGATCTGGTTGCCGCCGCTGGACGAGGCGCCCACACTCGACCAGCTCCTGCCGCGCTCCCTGCTCACCGGCGAGTACTCGGCGGTGTCCACATTGCGTGCCCCGATCGGCATCGTCGACCGGCCCTACGACCAGCGTCGCGACCCGATGGTCGTCGACCTGTCCGGCGCCCGGGGTAATGTCGCCATCGTCGGCGGCCCGCAGTCCGGTAAGTCCACCGCGCTGCGCACCCTCATCATGGCGATGTCGTTGACGCACACCGCCGAACAGGTGCAGTTCTACTGCCTCGACTTCGGCGGCGGCACGCTGGCCAGCCTCCAGGGCTTGCCGCACGTCGGGTCGGTCGCCAGCCGGTTGGACGAGGACCAGGTCCGCCGCACCATCGCCGAGATGACCACCATTGTCCGGCAGCGCGAGGCCCGTTTCCGCCAGCTCGGCATCGAATCGATGACGGACTTCCGCAGGTTGCGCGCGACGGACCCGGCCACGAGCCCGGGCGCGGCCGGGGCGCACGAAGATCCGTTCGGTGACGTGTTCCTGGTGATCGACGGCTTCAGCTCGATCCGCCAGGACTTCGAGATGCTCGAGCAAACCATCATGAACCTCGCGGTGCAGGGCCTGTCCTATGGCGTGCACGTGGTCATCGCGCTGAACCGGTGGGCGGAGGCGCGGCCCGCGCTCAAGGATCAGATCGGCACCAGAATCGAATTGCGCCTGGGTGACCCGATGGACTCCGATCTCGGCCGCAAGTTCGCCTCGCTGGTTCCGCAGGGGCGGCCGGGCCGCGGTATGACGCCCGAGTGCCTGCACATGCTGACCGGCCTGCCCCGCATCGACGGCAGCTCCGACCCCACCGACCTCAGCCAGGCCGTCGCGGACGCGGTCGCCACCATCGCCAGGCTGACGCCGGGCCGTCACGCGCCGCAAGTCCGCATGCTGCCGGAGCAACTTCCCCGGGAGCAACTGCTGTACCTGGCCGGTGACTGGCCCTCGCAGGTCGACCCGAACACGAAGTGCCTGCGAATCCCATTCGGCATCAACGAGTCCGAACTGGCGCCGGTGCACATCGACTTCGCGGAGAGCCCGCACTTCATCATCATCGGCGACACCGAATCGGGGAAGACGACGCTGCTGCGATCACTGATCGAGGGCATCGCGGCGTCCAACACCCCCGACCAAGCCCGCTTCATCCTCGGCGACTACCGGCGCAGCATGCTCGGCCTCGTCCCGGAGGGCTACCTGGCCGGCTACGGCTCGACGGCGCCCCAGTTCACCCAGAACATGAACGACTTGGCCGCCTACGTCAACAAGCGCACCCCGGGGCCCGACGTCACTCCGCAGCAGTTGCGGGAACGCTCCTGGTGGAGCGGACCGGAGCTGTACGTCATCATCGACGATTACGACCTGGTCGCCACCTCCGCGGGTAACCCGGTCCAAGCGCTGCTCGAACACCTGCCCCACGCCCGCGACCTCGGTTTCCACGTGATCATCGCCCGGCGTTCGGGTGGCGCGAGCAGGGCGATGTTCGAGGCGACGTTGGCCAGGATGCGGGATCTGGGTTCCGCGGGCCTGATCCTGAGCTGCAGCAAGGACGAGGGTGTCCTGATGGGCACCAAGCGCCCGAGTCCGATGCCGCCGGGCCGGGGCACCTATGTCACCCGTAACACCGAGGGCCTGGTGCAGACGGCGTGGATGCCAACGCCCTGATGTCCGAGGTCGAACTCGTCGTCACCGAAGCGCGTATCTGGGCGCGGGGCGCCGATACGCACTGGGATGTGCCGCCCTCGGTAGTGCTGGGCAGCAACGGCTTCGATCTCGTGGTGGGCCAGCCGTTGAATCCGCGGACGCAGGTCGGCTCGGTGGTCCAGTTCGCGCCCGCCGATGCCATCGCCTTGCCGCCTCGTACGCCCTCGATGGTGGACGCCATGGCCGCGGTGTTCACGAAGGTGCTGGAGAATCTTCGCGTCATCACCCCGTGCGCCCGGATCACTCTGATCTGCCCCACCGAATGGGGCGGCGACCGTCGCGGGGTGCTGGAACAGGCCGCGCGCCGGTGCACGCCGATGGTCGTGTTCGAGCACATCGCGGTGCGCTCGGTAGCGTCGGACGAAGGCACCAGCCACAGCCAGCGCACGCTGGTCCTGGAGTTCGGCCTGCTGACCACCACCGCGTCCACCGTCATCCGGAGCCATCGCGGTGTGCATGTCGAATCCTGCGAGCACGAGCCCACGCTCGCGCTCGACGACATCGCCGCGGACACACCGGGTCTCGCGAGCCTGTCCGCGCTCGTGGCTCGACTGCTCGCCAGCGGCCCGATCGACCTCGTCCAGGTGGTCGGCGTCACCGACACCGCGAAACTCGACCTGCTCCGTACCGCGGTCGCGCAGGCCACGGGCGCGGCCGTCGAGTTGCGTCCGGTCGCGGGTTCCGATCTTGTCCGGGGCCACAGACTCGAATCGGGCGACTCGCCAGAAGTGCCGGCCGCGCCCAACGAATGGATGCGACCGCTCCGGGAACGCGCCGCGGCGCAGCGTGAGCCGCGCTCGCGCACGGCGCGTTTCGCGGCCGCGGCGATCGCGGCAGTGGTGGTCATCGCTCTGGTAGTCGTCGGCGTGGTGGTCTCGTCGGGGCGCCGAGACGAGGGCGCGACCGCGGCGCCGAGCACCGAGAGGGCGCCGGCCAGCGTCGTGCCGCCGCCGATCGGCACCTCGGCTGACGCGGGGCCGGAAACATTCGGCCGGATACGATTTCGGACCCCGCCGGGCTGGCGCGTTGCTCCGGCGCCGGAGAGCGGACGCGCCCGTGTCGATCTGGTACCCGAAGCCGGTGTCCGGCAGCGGATCACGGTGATGCAGACGCCGTTGGCGGTGGGCTCCGGATATGAACAGGTCGCCACGAAACTGGAGGCGCAGATGGCGCAGCGCCCGCCGGGGGTGCTGACCGACCTGAAACGTGACGTGGTCTTCGGCGGCCGTTCCGGCCTGGCCTACTCCGAACGGCCCGGGGACGGATCAACCGTCCGATGGCATGTTCTGCTGGAGTACGGCGTTCAGGTCAGTATCGGCTGCCAGTACGCGGGAGACGGGTGGGGTCAATTGGAAACCGTGTGCGCGAATTTCGGAGATTCGGTCCGCGTAGTCCCGTGACCTGTCCTGCGGTCCCCGGGCATCCAGGTGAGAACGCGGGCGAGCGTAGACGATTCGAGCCCCCGGCACCGAAGCACCGGGGGCTCGAATCAGCCGAGACGGGATCTCAGAAGAGGCCCGCCAGCGCGGTGTCGGTGCCCTGCAGATCGGAGTTTCCGCTGCTGACCAGCTTGCCGGCGCTTTCCAGCGTGGTGTTCAGCTGCGTGACCTGCGTGTTCCACTGGGCCTGCAGCGAGGCGAACGCGTCGTTCGCGTCACCCTTCCAGTAGTTCGTCACGAAGTCGGTGACCTGCTTGTGGAAGTCTTCGAGCATGGTCATGACGCTGCGCGCCTCGGCCACGATGGCCTGTGCGCCCGCCTCGACCTCGCCGAAGTTGGAGGCAATCCGACCGGGGTCGTTCACTACCATGGGGAGCTCCTTGTTGTCTGTGGTACGGCTATCGGATCAGGGAAGGTCCAGGCTGGAGGACTGCGCCGCCACCTGCTGGGCGAACTGCTGGTCCTGGTCGGCGAACTTCCGTCCGGCGTGGGCCAGCTTGTCCGAGGTCTGATCCAACTGGTCGTTCAGCTTCCGCGCCTGAGCGAAGTAGCTGTCCATGAACGTGTCGAACGCCTGACGCGCCGCACCGCTCCAGGTGGCGGTGGTCTGATCCGACTTGCTGTTCAGAGCGGTGATCGCGGTCTGCAGATCCTGATGCCGCTGCCGGCAGTTGTCCACAAACTTCGAGATCGCCTCTTCGCTCGCTTCGAGCTGTCCTGCCATTTCGGCTCCTTTCGGTTCCCGTCTCGGCCAACGGCGGAAGCCTCAGTTGGCCTGTACATCTGATTGGACGCGGTGCGGGTCTGATCGGTTCCATCCGACTCGAGAAATTCGGCTTCGCCCCACAGGATCAGGGCACTGCGCCCCTCAGCCCGACTCGTCCGTGGTCTCGGCGGCCACGCACGGGCCTGCTCGGAAGACCCCGATGCGGTCCGGGTCTGCATGAGTTTGTAACGCCAGCGCTCGGCTCCCCTCCTTCCCCCTGCTCGCTGCTGTAATGATCGGCGAGTGGGCTGGCTGCGGTACACCTTACCGAACGCCTAAGTCCGCCGCTACCAGCAGAATGCAGTTCCGGGGCGGCGAAAGTTGTTGATCCGGAACTCGAAAAGCTCGAAACGCGATCCAGCGGACGCGCCGGAATTACTTCACCCGGTTGCGCAGCACCGGCACCAGGCGGTCGAGCAACGTTTGCTGGGAGGACTCGCTCCAATTGCGGACCGCGGCGACGGCGGCGGGATCATCCAGCGGAATCACCGTGGCACGGGTGCCCGCCACCTGGTACGGAAGACCGAGCAGGCCTCCGCCACCGGCCTTTTCGTCGCTGCGCACGGCCAGGACATAGCCGTCCGCCGCGACCTCCAGTCGCGTGGAGGACGTCAGCTCCCGGGGCGACGCCTCCTCGCCCTGCCGCCCGTAGTTGAGGTTGTAGACGAACCCGAGGTCTTCCAGGAACTTGGTCTGGGGCGTGCCGCCCAGGAAGATCGAGACCTGCGAGCCGCGGGGCACGTCCACCATGGTGATCGTCTTGCCCCGGAACACCGGATTGTCCGCCCGCGCCCGCTCCAGCGGCGACAGCGCGGTCGCGCTGGTGGGCGTGGCGGCCGCGGGCCCCGGAGCGGACCCGTCCCGGTTCAGTGCCCAGATGCCGATTCCCGCGGCGAGGGCCACCGTCACGATGCCCGCGGCCGCCGCGAGCAGCCAATTCCGCCGTGCGGGTGACGCGGTGGCACTGCCCTGCGCGGCGACGGCGGCACTCGGATCGGTCCGCGGCCGCGGATCGAAGACCTGGATCGGGTAGGTGGGCGAAGTATTGGTGGCCCCGGGGTTGTAGCCGGGAGTGAGGGCGCTCGCGGCCGCGTCGGTGAATTCCCGGCAGCTGTGGAAGCGCTCGGCCGGATTCTTCGCCAAGGCCCGGGCGAAGACCTGGTCGATGGCAGGCGGCAGGCCGGGGCTGACCGCGGTGGCCAGCGGCGGGGGCTCGTGCAGATGCCCCATCATCACCAGCGCGGGTTGCGTTCCGGGAAAAGGATTGCGGCCGGTGAGCAATTTGAAGAACGAGCACGCGAGGCTGTAGACGTCGGCGCGGTGGTCGAGCGGGCTGCCGGTGAGCTGCTCGGGCGGGGCGTAGGCGATGGTGGCGACGAAGCTGCCGGTCTGCGTGAGTTCGGTGGTGTCGTCATTGGCTTTGGCGACACCGAAATCCGTGAGCAGGACGCGTTCTTCTTCGCCGTCGGCCGGGGTGGACAGCAGGAAATTCGCGGGTTTGACGTCACGGTGCAGCAGACCCTTGCGGTGTGCGTAATCGAGGCCCTTGCCCACCTCGGTCGTGATACGCAGCGCGCGCAGCGGATTCATCGCATGCGGGTCGCGGGCCAGTTCGGCGGCGGCGTCGGTGCCGGCCACATACTGCATGGCGATCCACAGCTGGCCGTGTTCCTCACCCCGGTTGTACACCGAGACGATGTTCGGATGGTCGAGTCCGGCGGCGAGATTGGCCTCGCGCTCGAATCGGGTACGAAACTCGTAGTCGCGGCTGAGTTCACCGCCGAGCACTTTCAGCGCGTCGGTTCTGGGCAGACTGGGATGTTTGGCCAGATACACCGTGCCCATGCCGCCCGCGCCGAGCACTCGCATGATGCGGTACCCGCCGACGATGGTCCCGGGGCTCATCGCCATATTCCACGATCTCCTGACTCGACGCGGGCCGCTGCGTTCGCCACGCAGCATATCGGACCCGGGAAGCGGCGAAAGTGCCGCATTATCGGCTGTTCGCGAAAATGGAATACTGTGCGGCGGCGCGCTGCTGAGCGTCCAGCAGTTGATTCGCGGCGACGAATCCGACGTATTCCTTGTACGCGACGACGCAGGTGAAACGCCGGTCGTCGAAAAGCCCGGACCGGTTCTCCACACAGGCCGAATCCGGCAGGTGTGGCGGCGGATCGGCCGGTCCCGCGACCACCGTGGGGGTGATGCGTTCCGCGGCGACCCGGCGCGCCGCTTCCCGGCTCGCGGTGCGAATGACCAGCGTTCCGCCGGAGACCGCGAATTTCTCGGCCCCCATCGCGGTGAAACGTTGTTTCGCGTAATCGCGGTCCTCGGCGTACTGGATGATTCCGCGCAGGCCGAAAAGGGCGTGCGAGTCGTCGTAACTCGGGGATTGGACCTTTGCCGGATTCAGGGTCCGGCTCAGCAGATGGTCGGGGTCCCAGGGCAGCCGCAGCATCTCTTCTTCGGTCAGCGGGGGCAGCTGGTCGAGCAGTGGCAATTGAACGTCGTAGGCCTTCTCCGCCAGGCCGATCAGGGCGTTGCGGTCGGGTGCGTTGGCCGAGACCAGGAACGACACCACGTAGGAACCGTGCGCGAGCACCGCGCGCAGGAACGGCGAGCCCGGACGCCAGTGCGCTCGTGCCTGCGGCTGCCGGGGCAGCGTGACCGGCTCGTTCTGGTCGCGGTAGGCGCCGAGATCGGCGTCGTGGAACTCGGTCGCGGCCTGGCGGGCCCGCTCCGGGTCGGGGAACTGCATGACGGTCGTGGCGACTGTCGTGGAATTGGGCCGGGGCTTGGTCGGCCAGCCCGAGGCGAACAGGCTGACGTTCTGATCGGACCCGTTGGTGTGGAACCCGTACATCAACCGGTTGCGCTCAGCGATCGGCCGCATGTCCTCCGGGCGTCCGAGTTCGCCGGGCAGCACCCCTTTGCTGACGCTCGCGGGCGTCCAGCTGTACTTCATCCGGGGATCGATGTCGTAGGCGGAGGCGACGTGATCGGCCAGCCGCATCGCGGCGACCTTACCCATGTCGATGAACAGCGGTTGGTAGTCGTCGTCGTGCGCGTTCGGCGGCTCGGTGGGGTAGTTGCCGGTGTCGAGGCGGCGGATGTCGATCTCCCCGGGCTGCGCGACGCCCGGTGTGGTGGAGCCACAGCCGGTGAGGATGGCGGCGGTCAGCGCGCACGCGAGAGCCGCGGCGGCGGTGCGGAATGTGGTCATGCGGCATTCACCAACAGGGCGTACTGGGCGGAGATGCGTTGCTGCGCGTCGAGCAGCTGATGCGACCACGCGAACGCGGCGTACCGGTCGTGGGTCACCGAGCAGTAGTACCGGACGACGACCGTCTTGTTGCCGATGTACTCTTTGCAGTGCGCCGCGGGCAAGCCCTTCGGCGCCTGGGCCGCGCGGAACTTCTTCGTCAGACCGCCGCGCTCCTCGCGTAATTGCACGGCGGCCGCCGTGTCCCGGGTGCGGAACAGGTCGGTTCCGTCGGTGGCGTACCGATCCACTCCCGCCGCTTCGATGATCCTGCGGTCCTCGGCCGAATCGATGGTGAAGTGCAGCGCGCCCTGGCCCGTGTACGCGCCCGGCGGGTCGATCCAGGAGTCTTCCCGAGGACGTGGCAGGGCTCGGTTGAGCATGCCGTCCATGTCGATCGGCAAGGTCATCAGCTGGTCGACCGGGGTGGGGGTGAATCGGCCGATCGCCGGGACGATGGTGTCGAGACTCTTCTCGACCAAGGTGATCAACGGGGGCAGGTCGACCTTCTCGAGGAAGATCTTCACGTAGTCGTAGACCCAGGTGTAGACGACGAATTTCCCCGTGGCGAACCACGACCCGATCGACTGGTCCGTCGGCTGCCAGTGCGCGTGGGCGGCGGGGTACTTCGGGATCTGTACGGGCGTGTTCCGGTTGTTGGCCTCGAAGTCGACGCGTTCCAGGGCCGCCGCCGCGGCGGCGGCCTTCTGCTCGTCCGGGAAGATCAGGATGGCGTTGACCAGATCGGTGCCCCGGTTGTCCGGCGCGCTGCCCGCGCTGCTCAGGAACCCGGCCACGAAATCAGGCGCGGCCTCGGCGAAGCGGGAGACGTCCATGATCCGCCCGAGCGAACCCTTCGGGTCCAGGAACACCTTGGCGATGGACGGATTCGCGGTGACGAACGCGGGGTCGATGTCCGACGGCAGGGGCACGAAGTTCGCCAGCCGCTCCGCCTCGATCATGCGCGCCTGCTCGGGATTCTTCGCCGTCCCCAGCGAGCGTGGCTGGGTCGCGTAATTACCCACGTCCAGCTGCGCCAGGTCGACAGGCGGCGCGGACTGCTCGGGCGCGGCCTCCGGGTCGCCACATGCACCGCCCGCGACGGCGACGACCCCGGCCAGCACCAGGGCACAGGCGGTTCGAATGGATCTCGACATGGCGCCGTGCTGCACTTCCCTCCCCTAACTGCGGTAGTTGCGCCGGAATCCTACTTCGGCCCACCCGCGGCCGGGGACCGCGATGGCGTCGGCGCCTACCGGTTCCGATCTCAGAAACTGTTCGCCAGCAGCGCATACTCCGCGGCGACCTTCTGTCGCACGTCGGGTTCCTTATCACTGGTGACGACTCCGACGTACCGCTTGTACGCGACATAGCACCGGTATTTGTACTCCCGATCCGGGTCGCCCTTGCTGTTGAGCTGCAGGCACTTGGCGCCGGGGACGTCCTTGGGAGCGCTGATCGGGTCGTAGTGGGCGCCCTCGCTCTCCTGCAGGCCGGTGAGCAGCTTCTGGGCGGCGGCCGCGTCGCGGGTGCGGGCGACGTAACTGTCGTCGACGAGACCGATGTGATCCACACCCGCCTCCTCGATCAGGCGCAGGTGGGTGGATTCGTCGTCGGCGCGGTGCACCGTGTGGTAGCCGCCGTAGACGGCGAAGGCCGCCGGGTCGGGAGCGCGGTTCTTGCGGTCGGCGACCGCGACGCGAGCCAGCAGGTCGTCCGGGTCCACCTTCAGGGTGTCCAGCTTGTTCATCGGGGTCGCGGTGAACTTGTCCAGTTGCGCGACTTCGGCGGCGAGGGTTTTGTCGATCCACTTCACCAAGTCGTCGCCGTCCGCGGTGGGCCGCTGGATGAACAGCGAGATGACGAATTCCTTGTGCGCCATGAAGGCACCGACGTTGGCGACGCCCGGCCGCCAGTGGATGAACGCGTCGGCGAATTCGGTGGAGGTCAGTTTGCGGTTGTCCGGCGAGACGGCGATGTCGACGTCCTCGAGTTCGCGCGCCGCGAGCTTCGCGGTGGACTCGTCGGGGAAGCGGAACACGACGTTCGTGACGGCGGTGGCCTCCGGCGACGGATTGGTCTGGCCGGCGGGATCTGGCCGGTCGGCGCCGCTGGCGGCGTATCCGACGACCAGCTTGCGGTTGTCGAAGACCGGCTTGGACACCTTGGCCACGAAGTCCAGCGCCTGCTCGGCGTCCACGACGACGGTGCTGCCGCGCCCGTACTTCAGCGCTGGGTCGATGCGCACAGTCGGGACCACGGCGTCGGACATCCGCATGCCTTCCAAGAGCGCGCCTTTGCCGCCGGACTCCTGGCTGTACTCGTGCTTGTCGACGGGATAGGTGCCGACTTCCAGCATGCGCACATCGATCTCACCCGCGGTCGGCGTACCCTGCACGCCTGCGCAACCGGTCAGCATCCCTGCCAGTGCCAGGCAAGACGCGGTGAGTGCGATGCGTTGCGTCCGAACCATCTCAGGCCCCTCGTTCCTCCCGTTGCTGACACTGAAGTTACCCGACGGACGGCGGGCAGGGGGACCGACGGCGTTCGTATTGCAATACCCTTGTCGGTGTGGCGACGACCCCGCATTACACCCCTGGTGGAGGCCGATAGCGTTGATGGATCGGCAGGTCGAGGTCGTCGCAGGCAGTCACGCCGTGGCCAGGGTCGCGGGCGCGGTCGTCGTCGTCGCGCATCGCAGAACGGGTAGGCCGACCGAGGATTCGCCGGCGGCCGTCGCCCTCGCATCACTGTCCGCACTCGTGCGCGAGGCGGCCGACCGGGAGCCGGACGGGCCCGGCGCCCTGGTGGCCCGGCAGGCGACGCGCTGGCTCATGAAAGAGGCCGAGCGGATCAGCCCGGGCGAACCGATCGACTTCGGCATCCTGTCCACCGCCGAGCACGGAGGCGTGGCGATCTTCTTGCACGGAGCGGTCACCGCCGTGCTGGTCGGTGCCGGCGGCGTCGAGCAGTACCGCGGCAGCGACGCCGCGTTCACGGTGGACCGCGTCGCCGAGATTCCCGCGCGGGCGGCGGCCTTGTTCGTCGACGACGGGAAGGGCCGGATCCCGGATCTGCCCCCGGAGCGCGGCATCGGCCGGTTGGTCGAGGGCATCGCGCAGGCGGGTGGCGCGATCGTGTGGACGGAGGGCTCCGGCGGCGAGTGGTGGAGCGGTGGCCGGGCGTCCCGTCCCGCCGGCGCGCATCGCCGCCCGGAGACGGCTCCACCGGCGACAGCGCGCATCGAGTCCGAGCCGCGAGCCGAATCCGAGCGGCATCAGCCGCCCCCGCCGGAACCGCAATCGGCACCCGCCCCACGGCACGCCGCCGGACCACCTCGGTACCCGACCGCGCCGTCCACCGCGATGCTCGACGCGGAGGCCGAGCAGACGCCGATCGAACCGCCGCCGATCGACCCACATCACGCGCCCACCCAGGTGGGCGGCACCAATCCCGCGCCGCAGCCCGACCCGGAACTGCAGCGCAGGCTGGAGGCCACCGCCAAGGCCACCGCGCTGACCGTCAAGGTGATGGGATTCAAATGCGCCCGAGCGCATCCCAGCGATCCTCGATCGGCGTTCTGCACCGTCTGCGGGATGCCGGTGGACCAGACCCAGGCGCTGATCGAAGTGGTCCGCCCGCCGCTGGGGATGCTGATCCTCGATGACGGCATGACCTACATGCTCGCCGCGGACGCGGTGATCGGCCGCGATCCGGAGCGTTCCCCGGCCGCCGACAGCGGGCTCGTCCCGCTGCGCGTCGAGGACGCCTCCGGTGGCATGTCCCGGGCCCACGCCGAGATCCGCCTGGTGAACTGGGACGTGACGGTGGTGGACAGCGGTTCGACCAACGGCACCCGCACCCGGTTGCCGGGCTACCGCGACTGGGTGCGCCTGGCGCCGCACCAGTCCATGGTGCTCCTCCCCGGCGCCGAGATCATGCTCGGCAACCGGGTGCTCCGCTTCGAACTGGCCGCACCGCCGCCGTTCGGCCGCTGATTCGCCCCGTGAGCTGTCCGCACCGACCATGCGTGGCCGGCGCCAGGAGTCGTCCGGCTGCGGCGACACTCCTTACGAATAGCGCGCCATACAGGTGCTTTCCCCGTTCAGGACGCCCGCGCGGAAGGCATCGACCCGGGAGAAGCCACTGGGCACGGTCTTGCCCTTGGCGTCGCTCGCGGCCAGACCGTCGGTGAGCAGACCGGAGACCGCCTCGTCGAGATCGCCCGCGGCGAGCTTGATGTCGCCCTGGTTGACCGGACGCCCCGATTCGGCCAGCTTGCCGGTGACCACGCCGGACAGACAGGCCGCGCGCAGCGCGGTTTTGGCGCCGACCAGACTCTGGCCGCGGTTCTGCTGGACGGCCAGCGTGTATCGCGATATGAACACGATGTAGCCGTTGTAGTCCCCGGTCACTTTGATGGGCAGCGGGTCGTCCTCGTCCACGGCGAAGGCGCCCCGCTCGGCGAGCCCGGGTATGTCGGTGGCGATCGTGTTCGCGGCCGGGCAGTACGAGACCGGCGCGGTGACAACGCCGTTGCGGCATTCGATCTTCGCCCGGGAATAGTCGTAGGTCGGCTCGTCCTCGACCGGCAGAATCGCTCGGAGCGCTTTGGTCAGCTCGACCAGGCTTTCTTTCGTGATCGGATGCTCGCCGTGCCCTGCGTCGTCGCTGAAGGTCTGCGGCAGGTTGGCCCGGCGCTGGTTGACCTCATCGATGTCGATGCCCTTGCAGGCGCGCGGACCGTCGGTGAAACCGATCTGCACGGCCGTGACGCGCTCGAAGGCCGAGCCGTGCACGCTTTCCGGATCGTCGGGGTCGGAGTCGCGGATGGCGACGGTGGCGGCGAGCACCGAGTTGAGGCCGTCGGAGGTGTTGATGGTGAAGTGCGCGGCCTTGCCTTCGGCGACGTGCCGCATGAACGCGCCCGCGAAGCAGTCGGCCTGCTGCTCCTTGACGATCACCGGGTCCTTCGGCCCGACGAGCTTGGCCATGGTCTGCACGGCGTGCCCGTACTCGTGCGCGAGCACCATCACCACGGCCATCTTCCCGAAGGTCTCCTCCATGGTGGGAAGTAGGACCGACCGGTCCCAGCCGATGGAATTGTCCAGGCGGCAGTAGGCGGCGTTCACCAAGCGGTAGGTGGACTCCTTGCAGAACTCGACCGCCTCGCCGCGGCCGGCTTTCGCGTTCCACGACAACAGCTTCTCGACCGGCTTGAACTCGCCCTGGAACTCCTTGCCGAAGGCGCCGCGCCAGTAGCTCTGGATGTCGTCGACGGCGTTGAGCGCCAGGGTGTCCACGGCACCTCCGTCGCCGTTGGCCGCGGTCAGCGGGCTGTCGGCGACGCCGGTGCGCGGCCCGCTGGGGCCGCTCGTGGTGGGCAGCCCGGCGACCTTGAACGGATCGTCGTAGATGGAGACCGCCCTGCCGTCCACCGAGCGGGTGCATCCGCAGGCCAGCACCAGAATCCCCAGTAGAGCCGCGACGATCGCGGTCGCGTCGACTCTCGGCAAGGCTCCCCCTTTGTCGGCCGGCACAGCGTTCACATCGGTCGCCGGATCGGGGCAATTGGCGCATCGGGGGCACCGCCGATGTCCGGGTGATGGAATAGTATCCGCTGCATGTCTTCACCGGGGGCGCAGACCATCACCGTGCGCCATGATGGAAACGAACGAGTATTCGATTCGAGCCAGCAGGTCACGATGGGCCGCGCGCCGGAGGTGATGCTGTTCGTCGACAGCCCGCTTGTTTCGCGTGTCCACGCGACGCTGGCCTGGCAGGGCAGCGCCTGGGTGTTGACCGACAACCAGAGCACCAACGGGGTGTTCGTGGACGCGCGCAGGCTGACCCAGCCGGTGTCCATCGACCGTCCCACCCAGGTCCGGCTCGGTGACGCCATCAGCGGCCCGCTGTTGCACCTGCTGCCCGCGAACCCGCAGCCCCCCGCAACGACCTTCGATGCGCCCGCCCCACGCAGGCGCCACAGCAGGCTCCGCCGCAGCCGGGGCCGCCGCAGCCGGGCCCGCCGCCGCACGCTGTCCGGCGGCCGCCGCAGCAGTTCCAGCGTCCGCAGTACCCGGCGCCCCAGGACGCGCCCGCGCCCGCGCTGAACGTCAACATGACCACCAGGGCCGATACCTCGAACATGCCCCCGGTCCGGGCCAGGGCCAGCACGGCGCCCATTGCCCGCGCCGACCGGATTCCCCAGACCGGCCTCGGCATCGGCCGCACCACCGACAACCAGATCGTCGTCAACGATCCGCTGGCCTCCCGCAAGCACGCCCGACTGGTCGCCTCCACGGAGGGGCTGGTCATCGAGGATCTCGGTTCGGCGAACGGCACCTTCGTCAACGGGCACCGCCAGCAACGGGCGGTGCTGCGCGAGCGCGACATCATCACCGTCGGCAACGTCGACTTCGTCGTCCAGCAGGGCACGCTGGTGCACCGGCAGAAGCCGGTCGCCGAGCAGGGGCTCGCGGTGCACGGGGTCGGCTTCACCGTCGAGGGCAACAAGCAACTGCTCGTCGACGTGAACATGTCGGCCAGCCGGGGCACGCTCACCGCGCTGATCGGCCCTTCCGGCGCCGGTAAGTCGACGCTGTCGCGCCTGATCGCGGGCACCACCCGGCCCTCCGGCGGGGTGGTCACCTTCGAGGGGCGCAACCTGCACGCCGAGTACGAGGCGCTGCGCTCCCGGATCGGCATGGTGCCGCAGGACGACGTGCTGCACCGCCAGCTCACGGTGCGCCAGGCGCTCGGTTTCGCGGCCGAGTTGCGACTGCCGCGCGACAACAGCAAAGCCGACCGCCAGAAGGTCATCGACGGTGTGCTGCAGGAGCTCTCGCTCACCGAGCACGCCGACACCAGGGTCGATCGCCTGTCCGGCGGTCAGCGCAAGCGGGCCTCGGTGGCGCTGGAACTGCTCACCGGTCCGTCGCTGCTCATCCTGGACGAGCCGACCTCGGGCCTGGACCCGGCACTGGACCGCCAGGTCATGGTGATGCTGCGGGAACTGGCCGACGCGGGCCGCGTGGTGATCGTGGTGACCCACTCGGTGGCGCACCTGGACATGTGCGATCAGGTGCTGCTGCTCGCGCCCGGCGGCAAGACCGCCTACTGCGGCAACCCGGCCGGGGTCGGCGCGGCGCTCGGCACCAGCGACTGGGCGGAGATCTTCGCCAACGTCGCGGCCAATCCGGACCAGGCGTTCGCGGCCTACCGTTCCCGGCAGGCGTTCGCGCCGCCGCCTCCGCCGCCACAGCAACCGTACGGGTCCGCGGGCAGTCCACCGCAGTCCAGCCGCGGCAAGCAGTTCTCCACCCTGGCGCGCCGTCAGGTCCGGCTGATCCTCGCCGATCGCGGCTATCTGACGTTCCTGGTGATCCTGCCGTTCATTCTCGGCGGGCTGTCGCTGGTGGTGCCGGGCAAGAACGGTTTCCAGCGCGGCGCGTTGAAAGCGCTGCCGGACGGCAGCTTCGTGCCCGAGGGCGGCAGCGAGACGCAGCAGCTACTGGTGGTGCTGATTCTGGGCGCCTGCTTCATGGGCTCCACGCTCACGGTGCGCGACCTGGTCGGCGAACGAACGATCTTCCATCGCGAACGCGCCGTCGGACTGCTGCCCTCGGCCTACCTGATGGCGAAGATCGCCGTGTTCAGCTTGACCGCGCTGTTGCAGTCGGCGGTGCTGGTCGGCATCGTGCTCGCGGGCAAGAAGCGCCCGGGCGAGGGAGCGGTGCTGGCCTCCGGCAGCGCGGAGCTGTACATCGATATCGCGCTCACCGCTATCTGCTGCGTGGTCGTCGGCCTGTTGCTCTCGTCGCTGGCGAAATCGAACGAACAGGTGATGCCGCTGCTGGTGGTGGCCATCATGGCCCAGCTGGTGATGGCGGGTGGCCTGATCCCGGTCACCGGCCGTGTCGTGCTCGAGCAGGTGTCCTGGCTGTTCCCGGCGCGCTGGGGATACGCCTCGGGCGCGTCCACGGTGAACATCCGCGAGCTGTTCCTGAACGCGCAGCCCGACACGCTGTGGCAGCACAAGCCGGAGATCTGGGCGCTGAATGTGGGCGTGCTGCTGTTGATCACCTTGGTGCTGGCGTTGTTCACCTGGCGCCGGTTGCGACTGAAGAAGTCGGCGGCGTGACGCGGTCCGAACGGTTCGCGAGCGTCCCGGCGCGCCGGAACGGCGCCGAGCGGCGCGGGAAGGCAACGACGAGCATCTCGGCCGCGGACCGGGCACACTTATGCCTGTGACGGTGCGAGTAGGGGCAGTGCATCTCGGCTGGGATGTGGTGTCCGTGGCCGCCGGCGGCGGTGGCATTCCCATCCGCCCGGTGCAGGTGGAGGGCATGTGGACGCCGCCGGCCTATCTGCTGGCGGATTCGTCGGGCCGGTTGCACACGGCGGGCGTGGAACGCAACAGACCTGATCTCGGGATGGCGATCGCCGACGTGCGCGACATCCTGGGACATCCGCAGATCGTGGTGGCGGGCGCGACCTGGCCCGCCGAGCTGGTCTTCCGTGCGCGCATGTACAACCCGCTCGCGGAGATCGGCAAGCACCTGCGCGGCAAACCGGACCTGGTGGCGCTGCCCTTCCCGGACAACTGGCCGGACGAGAAGGTGGAGATGTACGCCGCGATGGTGGAACAGCTCGACGTCGTCGTGGAGCCGCTGCCGGAGAGCGTCGCGCTGTCCGGTTACGTCCGCGCGCTCGGGCTGGTGCAGCCGCCGGATCGGACGATGCCGCGCGGCATCGGCGCGACGGGCGTGTATTCCGACGGCCGCAGCATGCTGGTGGTCGCGGTGCACGGCGACGACGAACAGCCCACCGAGTCGGTCGACGTCCCCGTCGACGCGGAGGCCATGCGCGACGCGCGGTCGGCCGACGACGTCGTGATCGAGGTGATGGCGGCGGCCCGTTCGATCGGCGCGGACACCTCGACGGTCCTGCTGTCGGGCAACGTGCGATTCAACGACGCGCTGCGCCTGGCCTTCCAGAACCATCTCGGACATCGATTGCAGGTGGCCGACCACCCGATGCACGCGCTCGTGCTCGGCGCGGCGCACCTGCTGGTGAGCGACACCGAAGCGGGCGAGCCGGAGCCCGCGGGCAGGCACGCCGAACCGGCGCCCGTCCCGCAGCGCCCGATGGACGCGCGGCCGCAGGCCGAGCACACGCCGCCGCAACCGGCGCAGGCCGGGCCGTACCACCAGGAGCAGCCGCCGGTCCGGCCGGTGCCCGGCGTCCAGTACGGGCCCGGATACCCCACCCAGCCCGACGAGGCGACCACCAGGATCGGGCGGGATGAGGTGCCGCGCGGCCTCCCGCCCAACCTCGCCGAGCTGGGCAGCCGCTTCACCCGGCCGCCCAGCGCGCCCGACGACCGAGCCGACCGGATTACGGGGGGCGAGGCCCCGCCGTCGGGGCCGCCCAGTGGGCCGGTGCCGCCGCTCGGGCCGCGGCCGCCGCAGCCGGGATCGGGGCCGTACCCAGGGCAACAGCACCAAGGCGGGTGGCCGGCCCCGGCTTCGGAGCCCGAGGACGAGGACCAGCAGCGCAAAGGCAAGCTCTGGAACAAGATGAAAGGCAATTTGTTCGGAGCCAACACCGTCATCGGAGCGGTTGCGCTGGCTGTGGTCGCCCTGCCGTCCGGGGCTGACGGGGTGGAGCTGACCGCACAGCCGGCCGTCCTCGACGCGGAATCGGTCGTCACGGACGAACTCGCCGATTCCGCCGCGTGTCCGTCCGTTCCGTACGCTCTCGTCCAGCCCGAGCCGGGGGTCACTACCGCGCGGGGACACCATCGGAAAGCTCAGGAAAGCATCGCGGAGTGCGCGCGGCCCGAGGTGGACACTCTGCGCTACCTGGTTCCCGGCCCGCCCGGCGCTATCGACCTCGGCCCTCCGATCGAGATCTGACGCGATTTCTTCCGCCCGATACCCCACTGGTATCGTGGCTCGTTGGCGTGTGGAACGTCCGGTCGAATCCTGGTGAATCGCCCGAACGTATGCCGAGTCCCGGGTCTCCACCGGCCGCCGGGAACCACTCGACCACACGCTCGGCTGGCAACACCGACGACAGACAGGGAAGCACTGTGCCTACGTACAGCCCCAAGGCGGGTGACGTGACCCGTAAGTGGTACGTCATCGACGCCACTGACGTAGTGCTCGGCCGTCTCGCCGTTCAGGCAGCGAATCTGCTGCGTGGCAAGACGAAGCCGACCTACGCCCCGCACGTCGATGGTGGCGATTTCGTCATCATCATCAATGCCGACAAGGTCGCCATCAGCGGCAACAAGCGGCAGGACAAGCTCATCCACCACCACTCCGGGCACCCGGGCGGCCTCAAGTCGCGGACCGTCGGTCAGGTGTTGGAGACCCGTCCCGATCGGCTCGTGGAGAAGGCCGTCAAGGGCATGATCCCGAAGAACAAGCTCGGTAACGCGATCGCGGGCAAGCTGAAGGTCTACGCGGGCCCGACGCACCCGCACGCCGCCCAGCAGCCCATTCCGTTCGAGATCAAGCAGGTGGCCCAGTGACCGCTCCCGAGGAATTCAACGAGGACTTCGTCGAGGAATTCGACGCCGCCGAGGCTGTCGAGGACGGCGCGGGCTACGAGGACTCCGAGGTCTCGGCGTCTTACGCCCCGGTCGTGATCGACCGCCCGGTGCAGACCGTCGGCCGCCGCAAGGAGGCCGTCGTGCGCGTGCGCCTGCTGCCCGGCTCCGGCAACTTCGTGCTCAACGGCCGCACCATCGAGGACTACTTCCCGAACAAGGTGCACCAGCAGCTGGTCAAGTCGCCGCTGGTGACCGTCGAGCGCACCGAGTCCTTCGACGTGCACGCCCGCCTGGTCGGCGGCGGCCCGTCCGGCCAGGCAGGCGCCTTGCGGCTGGCCATCGCCCGCGCGCTGATCGAGGTCACCCCGGAGGATCGTCCCGCCTTGAAGCGGGCCGGCTTCCTGACCCGTGACCCGCGTGCCACCGAGCGCAAGAAGTACGGTCTCAAGAAGGCGCGCAAGGCGCCGCAGTACTCGAAGCGCTGATTTCGGCATCGTCGACCTTCCGCGTCCGGCATCCTCGCGATGCCGGACGCGGTACGGTCGTCGCGGCAGCTGTACGAGAGCAGGCTCCCAGCGAACAGCTGGTCGCCTGCTCTCGCGCTGTATGAAGACGCGGCGTTCGCGGGGCCTTCGTGGTGCACAGGCCGGTGCCTCCCGGGCCGACGCTCACGCCACAGATCACCAATGAGGGGCGAGGTATGGGACGGTTGTTCGGCACCGACGGAGTCCGCGGGCTTGCCAACGAGTCGCTGAGTCCGGAGCTCGCGCTGCGCGTCTCCGGCGCGGCCGCGCAGATCCTGAGCCGAGGCAAGAGGCGTGCGCTCGCGGTGGTGGGCCGCGACCCACGGGCCAGCGGGGAGATGCTGGAGGCCGTCGTGACCGCGGGGCTGACCGCGGCGGGGGTGGACGTGCTCTCGGTGGGAGTGCTGCCGACACCGGCCGTCGCCTATCTCACCGGCCTGTACGACGCGTGCCTGGGCGTGATGATCTCCGCCTCGCACAACCCCATGCCCGACAACGGGATCAAGATCTTCGCCGCGGGCGGGCACAAACTCGACGATGCGATCGAGGACCGGATCGAGGTGCTCGTCGACGCGGAGACGCCCTTCCGCCCGACCGGCGCGGGCATCGGACGGGTACGCAACGCGGCCGGCGCGCGTGATCACGGGCTGGCCGTCCCGGACCAGTACAGCCTGGCGGGCACCCACGAGCGCTACGTCGAACACCTGGTGGAGGCCACCGGGCAGGACCTGTCCGGGCTGACCGTCGTGGTCGACTGCGCGCACGGCGCCGCCTCGGAGGTAGGGCCCGCCGCGTACCGCGAGGCGGGCGCGACGGTGATCGCCATCAACGCCGAGCCGGACGGACTCAACATCAACGACGGTTGCGGCTCCACCCACCTCGACCAAGTACGGGCCGCCGTACTGGAGCACGGCGCCGACCTCGGCCTCGCGCACGACGGAGACGCCGACCGCTGCCTGGCCGTCGACGCCTACGGCAACGTCGTGGACGGCGACGCGATCCTGGCCATCCTCGCCCTCGCCATGCACGAGGCGGGCGAACTGACCGCGGACACCTTGGTCGCCACGGTGATGAGCAACCTCGGACTGCACATCGCGATGCGGGCAGCCGGAATAACCCTGCGCACCACCGCGGTCGGCGACCGCTACGTGCTCGAGGAATTGCGGCGCGGCGGCTTCACGCTGGGCGGCGAGCAATCCGGGCACGTGGTGTTCCCGCGCTACGGCACCACCGGCGACGGCATCCTCACCGGTCTGCGCCTGATGGCGCGGATGGCGCGAACCGGGCGCACCCTCGCCGATCTGGCGAGCGTGCTGCAACCCGTCCCGCAGATCCTGGTGAACGTGCCGGTCAGCGACAAAACCGTAGTCGCACGCGCACCCGAGATCCGAGACGCGGTGCTGGAAGCGGAGCGAGCGCTCGGTGACTCCGGACGCGTACTGCTGCGCCCGAGCGGCACCGAGCAACTGGTACGAGTGATGGTAGAGGCCACCGACCCGGCCCAGGCGCGCCAACTGGCGGACGACCTGGCCAAGCGGGTGGCGGCTGTGTAGTTTTCCAGCGCCTGCGGCGCTGGGTGTTCGCGGCCCCTTTGGGGCTCGCGTTTGCGCGGCCGCCGCTTGCTCCTTCGTCGCTTGCGCGGCGGCCGCGCAAACGCGAGCCGGGCCGCGAACGGGCAATGCTCGGTCTCGCTTCGCTCGAAA
>NZ_BAFS01000040.1 GCF_000308415.1 Nocardia asiatica NBRC 100129
GCCAATCAAATCTGCCAGACGAGGGCGGCTGCCAGCGCGCCCGCGCCGTTGACCGACCAGTGCAGGGCTATCGGGGCGAGCAGGCTGCCGCTGCGGTGGCGCAGCCAGGTGAACACCGCTCCTGCCGCCGCTGTCGCGGCGACGGCGAGCAGTATCCCGATGATCTGCCCGGCCACGCCGCCGCCGACGATGCCGCTGAGGCCCCGGTTGCCCGAGGTGAGGCCGAAGGAGGATGCGATGTGCCAGAGCCCGAACAGCAGGGAGCCGGCCGCGAAGACGCCGCGCGCACCGTACGCCCGGTGCAGTGTGCCGTGCAGCACACCGCGGAAGGCCAGTTCCTCGGGGATCACCGTTTGCAGTGGGATGACGATCATCGAGGCGATGAGTGCGCCCGAGATGGTCGCGTAGCGATCGGCCAGGAAGAACGGGCGGGTGAGGGGGAGCGCCGCCCCGATCGCGACGACCGCGAGCACCAGTGCTACCGCGCCGAGCGCGTAGAGCGAACCGCGCCGCCAGTGCCGGGGCGAAAGACCCAGCTCCGCCCAGCCGAGGCCGCGTCTGCGGACCAGCGCGAGCAGCACGATCGCCGCGGCGGGCACGGTCACGATGCTCGCCCAGGCGGTGGTGAAGTGCGCGATCAGGTTGGTGCCCGCCAGCACGATCACGACGACGGCCACGTCGACGTAGGCGTGCACTTTGTGGCGTGGGTGGGTCGGTGCAGCTAGGTCCGGCTCAGACATCCCGGACGAGTCTACGGAAGAGGAACACGTTCACCAGGGATCCCTCTATGTTTTGCTGGATCGATCACTTTTTCGTGGCCGTCGCGGTCCGCCGGGGTCCGCGCGTCGCACCGGGCTGCGGCACGCCGCTCGGCCGGGAAATCGTGTCCGGACGGCGCTACCCGAGACCACGGGCGCTGATCCCGGTGCCGTCAGCCAGCCCATCCGTGCGGATCGGTCCACGCCTGCAAGGTGCGTGTGGTCTCGAAGCGGCGCGGCTCGCGGGTGACCGGATCGGTGAACTCGAGCGAAGCGGCCAGCAGTTGCAGCGGCCTGGTGAAATCGTGGACGGGTTTGTCGGTGAGCACCGGGTAGAAGTCGTCGCCGAGAATGGGGATGCCCAGGCTGTTCATGTGCAGGCGCAGCTGGTGGGTCCGGCCGGTGTGCGGGCGCAGCCGGTAGCGGCCCAGCCCGTCGCGGTGCTCGAGCAGTTCGATCTCGGTTTCCGCGTTGGGCTCGCCCGGCACCTCCTGGGCCGCGAGCACCTGCTTTTCCTTGACGATCCGGCTGCGCACCACGCGGGGCAGTGTGAGGTCCGGGTCGAACCGGGCGATCGCCTCGTACTCTTTGCGCACGGTGCGCTTGTGGAACATGGTCTGGTACGCGCCGCGGCGGGCCGGGTTGATCACGAACAGCAGCAGGCCCGCCGTGACGCGGTCGAGCCGATGCGCCGGGACCAGGTCGGGCAGGTCCAAATCGCGCCGCAACCGCACCAGCGCGGTCTGCAAGATGTGCTGACCGCGCGGGATCGTGGCCAGGAAGTGCGGTTTGTCGACGACCAGCAGGTCGTCGTCGCGATGCACGACGGGGATGTCGAACGGGACCACCGTCTCCTCGGGGAGATCGCGATGGAACCAGACCGCGCCGCCCGGTACGTACGGCGCGTCGGGGGCGACCGGCCCGTCCAAGGTCACGATGCCGCCCGCGTGCAACAGTTCATCGATCCGTGTGGCCGGGACCCGGGGCAGGCGCTCCACCAGATGGTCCCGAATGGTCGCCCAGTGGCCCTGCTCCGGTAGTCGCAGCCGGGCCGGGTCCAAGCCGTGCCGCTTCGGCAACGGCGGTTGTTGCCGCCTTCTCATCGGTATCGACCCTAGTCGCCGACCTGACGCGGGCCGCGCCGGCCGCGCCTCAGTGGGCCCGGATCGCGATGCCCGGATAGTCGAGCACCAAGCCCGACTTGTCGTATGCCAAGGTGCACCCGAAGTCGAACTCCGGAGCCGCGTAGTCGAACCGCGGTCCGTGCTCGCCGTCGACGACCCGGTGGTAGCGCTGTCGCAGCCGCCCCACCGCGGCGCCGGAGGCGTACACGTAGGCCGCGGGTGCGTCCGCGCCTTCCCCGATCTCCGGCGCCGACCTGTGCACGGGCAGGGCGTTGGTCAACGCGGAGGACTCCAGGTCCACGTCGAGACAACCGTCGAGCAGCGGCGCGGGCATGCCGTCCAGCAGCCAGGATCCCGCGCCGTCGGCCTCCAGCACCAGCGTGTTCCAGCCGCCCGGTTTCCGAACGGCCACCTCGGCCCGGCGCGTGCGCCATTCGGTGTCCAGCGTGATCCGGTAGTCCACCACCCATGCCGCGCCGTCCTCGACGGCTGTGGTGCAGCCGTCGATCAGCACGCCTTGCTCGGTGACCCGGAAATACGCCACCTCGAACCCCTCGCGAGCGGTTCGATGCCGCCAGGCGGCGGTGGGCGGCGGCGGCGCGAACATCATCGGCTCAGAACCCGCGCAGCCGATCCGGGGTGATGCGCAGCACGACCGAGTATTCGGCGTAGAACTGCTCGTCGGTCATGTCGATCGAGCGAAGGCCCTCGGTGTACTTCGTGGTGAAGGCGGCGATTTCGGCCGCGTCCGGCCGCTGTTCGGCGATCCGCGCGGTGCCGGTGAACACGACGACATCCCCGCCGGTCTCGGTGCTGTTGAGATTCAGCGAGACCCGGGGGTTGCGCTGGATGTTGCGTACCTTCGGCTGCGCGGGCTTGCTGAAGACGAGGAATTCGCCGTCGCGCCACTGGAACCAGACGGGGTTCGGCTGTGGTGTGCCGGTGGGGCCGACGGTGGTCAGCCAGAGGACGGATTCGCGGTTCAGCCGTTCGGCGACTTTCGCGCCGAATTCGGTCTCGGTGTCGACGACGGGGGCGGCGGATCGATCGGATGCCGTTGTGGTCATGGCAGGGACAACGCCGCCGCGCGCCGTGCGATTCCACCCCTGCACCGAAACCGATCCGGCGCGCGGGAACCCGCCTTCGCTCGCCCGGGCGTTCGCGGGCACGATCGCGCAACGCGTTCCATCACGGCGTGGCCCGTTCGTCCAACACCATCAAGCGTGCCTCGACCAGCGTCCTGCGCGCGCGGCGGCGGACCCGGCACAGTTCAACGCTGCAATCCAGGTGCACCTGCATGGCCAGGTGCGCCTGGCCCGGGCTCAGTTCGCCGGGGTCACGCGCGCAATTCGACAGGACCGAAAACAATTCCATGCCATACATATCCGATACTCCTGCGCTTCAATTGTTCCGCTTTCGCTCGAAGTTAGCGATGTTCACGAGCTATCGGACCAGGATGCACCGCCGTTCACGGAGGCTTCCCCGGCGCGTCGGGAGTGCGAAAACCACGAGTCCAGATCAGTTTTCGCACGTTGACGGAATAGGTCGGGGAGAACAACGCCGGGTGCGGGGCGATGGCGGATGCGAGTGAGCTGAGGCGGTACGGGTGGAGGCGCGGACGGACGCCGGCGGAAGTCGTGCCGCCGGCAGCGAAGAGGAAACCGTCGACTGAAGGTCCTCGGCGAAGGCAAGCGGCGTACGGCGGAGGCGCCCAGCTCCGTCCTGGGGAGCCGCCGTGTCCGAATGAAGGAAGGTTAGGCAACCCTATTTTGTTGCGATATGCTCCTTGCCGAGGTGCCTGACCGGCTGGCCGGCGCTACACGTCCGGAACTGCTGAGACTTCGGAGCGTTCGTAGACGTCGGCCCGGTGCGGGCGTCCCGCGAGACAGAGGAGTGACAGCAGTGATGGAGCCAAGGCGGGGGAACGGGGCGAAGTCGGTCGCGGCGGCGGCGATGGACACCGACGAGGTCCGCGAGGCGGTGGCCGCGCAACTCGGCATCGCCGCGAACACGATCACCGACCGAGACGACCTCATCCAGCTGGGCCTCGATTCCATTCGCACCATGAAGTTGGCCGGAGCCTGGCGAAAGCGCGGATACGACGTCAACTTCGCCGAACTGGCTGCTGCGCCGACGGTGGGGGACTGGCACCGGATCCTCGCGTCGGGGGTGCGATCCGGGGGATCCGAAGTCGCTGCGGGCGGCAGCGCGCTGCAGGCGGGCGACCGGTCCGGCGAAACAGCGGAAGAAGCGGCGCAGCGGGCGGACGAGTTCGCCCCGTTCCCGCTCGCAACAATGCAGCACGCGTACTGGATCGGACGTTCCGACGAGCAGGAACTCGGCGGCGTGGCGGCGCACCTGTACGTCGAATTCGATGGCGGGCAGGTCGATCCCGCGCGACTGGAGCGCGCGGTGGCCGACCTGGCGGCGGCGCATCCGATGCTGCGCACCAGATTCCTGCCGGACGGTACCCAACAGACGATGGACGCGCCGGGACGCCCGGTGTTCAGCGTGGTCGACCTGCGCGAGCACGCACCCGAGGCCGCCGCGGCGGCTTTGGTGCGGCTGCGCGACCAGAAGACCCATCAGCGCTTGGACATCGCGAAGGGACAGGTCTTCGACGTCACGCTCACCCAGCTCGCGGACGAACGAACCCGGCTGCATCTGGATGTCGACATGCTGGCCGGGGATGCGATGAGCTATCGGGTGCTGGTCGCGGATCTCGCCGAGTTGTACCACGGAGCGCAGTTACCGACGCAATCTTACAGCTATCGTCGGTACCGTACCGAGCGCGAGGTGGACACCGCGGCTCGCGAGAGGGACCGCCAATGGTGGCAGCAGCGGCTGCCGGAATTGCCGGGCGCCCCGGAACTGCCCACCATTCCCGTCGGTGAGCGCGTCGAACCGCATCGCACGGTTCGCTACGACCACTGGCTGGCTCCGGAAGCGAAGGAGCGGTTGTCGGCCGCCGCGCACGAGCGCGGAATCACCCCGGCCATGGCATTGGCGGCGGTATTCGCCGAAACCATCGGCGGCTGGTCGGCCCAGAGCCGGTTTCTGCTGAATGTGCCGCTGTTTCACCGGGAGCCGGTCGACCCTGGCATCGACCGGGTGGTCGGCGACTTCACCTCCTCGATCATGCTCGACGTGGACGTCACCGAGAACGTGACCGTCGCCGAGCGAGCCAGGTCGCTGCAGCGCAGCATGCACGAAAGTGGTTCGCACAGCGCCTATTCCGGGCTGGAGGTGCTGCGTGACCTCGGTCGATACCGGGGTGAGCCGGTATTGGCGCCGATCGTCTACACGAGTGCGCTCAACCTCGGCGAATTGTTCGCCGAGTCGGTCACCGACACCTTCGGTGAACCGGTATGGATCATCTCGCAGGGGCCGCAGGTGCTGCTGGACGCGCAGGTCACCGAGGTCCGTGGCGGACTGCTGCTCAACTGGGACGTCCGGCGATCCGCGTTCCCGGCGGGGATGATCGACACCATGTTCGCGCGCTACATCGAGGCGGTCGCGAGGCTCGCCGAGGGATCGGCGGGCTGGGATGCCGAGGCGCCGGTCCGGCTACCGGTGGCACAGGCGGCGGTGCGCGCGCACGTCAACGCCACCGACGGGCCGGTCAGCGGGCGTTGCCTGCACCAAGGTCTGTTCGAGCACGCGCGGACGACGCCCGACGCGCCCGCCGTGGTGTGGAGCCGCGACGGTGCAGATGGCGCGTGGACCTACCGCGAGCTGGCGGCACAGGCGTTGGCGGTCGCGGGCGCACTGCGCGACAACGGTGTCGAGTCCGGTGACGCCGTGGCGGTGCAGTTGCCCAAGGGGCCGGACCAGATCGTGGCCGTGCTGGGGATCCTCGCGGCGGGCGCCGCCTACGTGCCCATCGGATTCGATCAACCGGCGGCCCGGCGGGCGGAGATCCTGCGGACGGGTGAGGTGGCCGTCGCCATCACCGTTGCAGGTGCCGACTTGGGCGAACAGGTCCGCTGTGTGCCGATGACCGTGGCACGGCAACATGCGAACCCGTTGCGGGAGCCGGTGCTCCCGGACACCCGCAGCATCGCCTACGTCATCTTCACCTCGGGCTCCACGGGTGTGCCGAAGGGCGTCGACGTTCCGCACCGCGCGGCGATGAACACCATCGACGCGGTGAACGACTGGTTCGACGTCGATGCCGTCGACCGGGTACTCGGTCTGTCCGCCCTGGAGTTCGACGCGTCGGTCTACGACATCTTCGGGATGTTCTCGGTCGGGGCATCGGTGGTCGCGCTCGACGCGGAACAACGCGCCGAAGCAACCTCCTGGGTCGAACTGATTCGCCGCCACCGGGTTTCCATTCTCAACTGCGTTCCCGCCATGCTGGACATGATCCTGGAAGTCGGCGGTGGGGAACTGGGTGACTCACTGCGCGCGGTGACACTGGGCGGCGACTGGGTCGGCGCCGACTTGGCGCGACGACTCGCGCGCCAGGTCCCGGGTTGCCGGTTCTCCGGGCTGGGCGGTGCGACCGAGACGGCCATCCACAACACCATCTGTGAGGTCGTCGATCCTCCCGAGCACTGGGCGACGGTGCCGTTCGGCGTCCCGCTGCGCAATGTACGATGCCGGGTCGTCTCGCCGGCCGGCCGTGATTGCCCCGACTGGGTGCCGGGTGAGTTCTGGGTGGGTGGCGCCGGCGTGGCGGCCGGCTATCGCAACGATCCGGAGCGGACGGCGGAGCGGTTCGTCGAACACGAGGGAACACGCTGGTATCGCACCGGGGATCTGGCTCGGTACTGGCCGGACGGCACCATCGAGTTCTTGGGTCGTGCCGACCATCAGGTGCAGATCCGTGGCTACCGTGTGGAACTCGGCGAGGTCGAGACCGCCTTACGGGCGGTGGACGGCGTCCGCCATGCCGTCGCCGCGGTCGTGGGAGCCAGTTCACCGAAGCTGGTCGCGGCGGTGTCCGGACCGACCGGTAGTGCCGCGGAGATCACCGCAGCGGTATCGGACCTGTTGCCCGCCTACATGATTCCGACCCACATCGAGGTACTCGATCGCATGCCGTTGACGGCCAACGGAAAGCTGGACCGGCGTGCGGTGGTCGCTCTGCTCGAACCGAGCGCCGGGGACGCGGCGGACGGTCGGCCACGCACGGATGTGGAAGCCGCGCTCGCGGATATCGTCGCGGGCGTGCTCGGCGTCGACAGCGTCGGCGTGCACGACGACTTCTTCCAGCTCGGCGGTGATTCGGTGCTGGCCACCACAGTTATCGCGCGCGTGCGCGATTGGCTGGACACCGACCACGCGTTGGTTGCCGACATGTTCGCGGCTCGCACCATCGCGGGACTCGCGCAACGACTGCAGAGCAGGGATCCGCATGCCGACCGGCTGGCGCAGGTGGCCAGGATGTACCTGGAGGTCTCGGCGATGAGCGACGACGAAGTGCTGTCGCGAACTCAGAGTATGGCCTGAGGCCGGGGAGAGGAGCGCCTCGCAAAGGGCGAGGCGCTCCCGGGCTACTTCCAGTAGGCCTGGTACTTGATCGAGGTCTTCGGCAACTGGTGGGTTGTCTTCAAAGCCTTCACGATCGCGCGGGTGGTGTGGCCGTCGCAGGCGGCCCACGCGAAAACGTCCTTGGAGCAGTCCAACTCATGTGCTTGTTCGCGCAGCAGCTTGCCGTCATCGATGCGCTGCACCCAGTTCACCTGGTGGTGTGGCTTGTTGCGCACCGGAAGCGAGGTGTCGGACTCGTACTGCCATTCCAGCCACACTCTCGCGGGCGCGTCGCCGATCGCGTCGAGCAGCGAATTGATCGCAGGAAGCGAGGCGGTGTCGCCGAAAATGACGTACTCGCTCGGTACGGTCTCCGGCAGCTGAAACTTCGAGCCCAGTACGGAAGCTTCGATTTCCTCGCCGACCGCCGCGCGCTGTGCCCACGCGCTGGCCGGGCCGCCGTGCAAAGCGAATTCGATATAGAAGTGGTCGGCCGCGGGGTCCTGATCCACCAGCGTGTACGCACGGTGGTGCAACTTGTCGGTGACCGCGTCGGGGATCCACAGCCGGATGAACTGTGTGGGGTGGACCGGATGGTCGGCGAGCAGACCGCCCGCGGCGAAGCCGATCCGCACGTATTTGTCGGTGATGCTCTCCGTCGAGGTGACGCGCAGTCGATAGTCATCGGCGCGCCACAGCTTCAACATGACGCCGTTGGTTCCTTTACCCATGTGATTAAGGTTAGCCTAAGTATACTTGGAAGTCTTGTCGGCTGTCCTGACGGCGGCGGCACAGACGATCCGCTTCGCGGCCGGGGCCGATCCGGTGGCTGGGATGAAGATGGGAGAACCGGTGGACAGACTTCTGGTGGTCGGTGCGGGTCCGAAGGCCATGGCCGTCGCGGCGAAGGCATACGTCCTGCGCGAGCTCGGCCTGCCTGCGCCGCAGGTGGTCGTCGTGGAACCGCATGCGGTGGGCGGCAATTGGTTGCCGAACGGTGGCTGGACCGACGGTCAGCACCGGCTGGGCACCAGCCCCGAGAAGGACGTGGGTTTCCCGTACCATTCCACCTGGGCACGCGGGCACAACCGCGCGATCAACGAGGCGATGATGGCGTTCGGCTGGACGTCGTTTCTCATCGACCGCGGCACGTACGCCGAATGGATCGACCGCGGCCGCCCCCATCCGCACCATCATGTCTGGGCCAAGTATTTGCAGTGGGTCGCGAAGAAGGCCGAGGTCGAGATCGTGCCGGGGGCGGTGCGCAAGATCGCCGCGGCGGCCGACGGCTGGCTGGTCTCGGTGGTCGACGCGGACGGCGTCGCGTCCGAGATCGATGCGGATCAGCTGATGATCACCGGGCCGGGTGACAGCAGGCGTGCGCTGGCCACTCATCCGAAAGTGCTGAGCATCGCCGACTTCTGGGATCTGGTCGGCCGTCGCCGGTTGCCGGTTTCGTCGCGAGCGGCCGTGATCGGCGGCGGCGAGACCGCGGGCTCCGCGATGGACGAGTTGGTCCGGCACGACGTACTGACCGTCTCGGTGATCTCGCCTGCCGCCACGATCTACACCCGCGGGGAGAGCTATTTCGAGAATTCGCTGTACAGCGATCCGGCCAAATGGCGGGGGTTGAGCATAGAAGAACGGCGGGACGTCGTCCGGCGCACGGACCGTGGCGTGTTCTCGGTGCGTGTGCAGGAGAACCTGTTGGGCGACAATCGGGTTCATCATTTGCAAGGGCGTGTCGTGCGGGTCGCGGAGCAAGGCGAGGGCGTCGCGCTGACGTTGCGCAACGAAGGGCGCCCGGATCGAGTGCATGTCTTCGATCTGGTGGTGGACGCGACCGGCGGTCAGCCGCTGTGGTTCCTGGAGATGTTCGATGTCGACGCCGCGGATCTGGTGGAACTCGCGATCGGCGGCCCCATCACGCAGCCGCGGGTCGAGGCGGCGATCGGCCACGACCTGGCGGTGACCGGCCTCGACGCCAAGCTCTATCTGCCGAATCTGGCCGGCCTGGCACAGGGGCCCGGATTCCCGAATCTCAGTTGCCTAGGAGAACTTTCGGATCGGGTACTGCAGGCGGGGCCGACCCGGGCGCGCTCGGGAGCCGTGCGCGCACGGGAACGTTCGGCCGGTCGGTAGACGCGGGTGGTCAGCGCCGGATCGACGGTACGTCCTGCGGCTCGCGCGGCAGCGTGCACAGGGCGATCCGGCGGCCGGGCCGCACATCGAACTCGCCCAGCTCCACCCAGCCGTTCTTGGCCAAAGCCTTGCGTACCGAGATGTTCTGGTGATCCGGATCGCCCATCAGGCGGCGGCATTCCGGTTCGGCGGCCCAGATCCCCTCGGCCAAGAGGCCGATCCACTTCGACATGACGCCTCGGCCGATCAGGTTCTGGTCCGCGGTCGCGATGTGGAAACCCATGTCGCGGGGGTCGGCGTGGTAGAACCGAGCGCACTCGTCCTTCGCCGCCCGGTACAGCTCCACGTAGGCGACCTCGCGGCGGCCGAGTTCGGGCAGGTCGATGGCTGCGAAGTCGAAGCTGACGATGCACGGCCGCGAGTACGTTCCGGCGAGCTGTGCGGCGATGTCGGCGCGTCTGCGCTCCGCGGGCCATGGTTGTTCCCAGGTCTCGGCCAGGTGAGGGAGCGCCATCCATTCGGCGATCGTCGCGGGATCGTCGCTGTCGGGATCGGCCACGCGGAGACCGAACGGCTCGGGGAAATCAGGAATCACCGGCGCCGGGGCGGCGCGGACATCGTCGGGAATATCGGTCAGTTCTCGCTTGAGAACGTACGGCGTTCCAGTCGGATTCATCGTTTCGGCGGCTCCTCGGTCGGCACTGTCGGTTTCGGCCGCAGTACTCGGTCTCCGGTCACCGGTAAGGTTACCCTATGCTAAGACCGCATCGGGTGGTTGCTCGGCTCGGCCAGGGAGTCGAAGCGCATACCGTCGGATCGCGCCGGAGTGGCTGCTCCCGCTGATGCCAGTGACGCGGGAGCCGTGCTGTGCCGTGATGCGAGTAAGGGAGACAGATGCTTTCGGAACTGCGCGGTGGCCGCGCCCCGGCCGCCCACTCGCTGGTGCGCCCGGTACGGGCCGGGTCCGGTGTCGGTGTCGACGCGGGAGGCGTGGGCACCTTCGCAGTCCGGGATCCCGCCGGGCCGGCCCACGCCGATCCCGTCGGCGAGCCGGCTGTACTGACCGCTGACGAGCGACGGCGGGTGCTCGACGAATGGGCTACCGGTGTGGAATTGCCCGCGACGCCGCGCATCGCCGACATGGTTCGCCGGGCTCGGATGGTTCCCGGCATTCGTACCGCGCTCCGCTGCGGCACAGTGCGTCTCACCTATGGCGATTTCTTCGCACTGCTGGATACGCCCGCAGTGGGCAGCGTGTCGGCGAACGTGTCGGTCGACCGCTTGGTCCGGCTGGTGGCCCTGCTCGCCGATGGCGCCGCGACCGTCGCCGGCGTCGCCCCGGAGACCGCCGTGCTGACCGATTCGGCACTGGGAGTGGCCGTCGAGGACCGCCGTACCATCGCCGCCGAACGCCGGTATCGAGAATCCGATCGCGCGGGGGGTTGCGCCGACGTGCGGCTGCTCGCCTCGGGGTGGAGCGACGCTGAGCTGGCCGTCGAGTTGCTCGCGGCCCTGGCGGACGGTGCGACGTCGGTCGTCGCCACGCAGTCGCAGTGGGGTGACCCGCACACGGTGGTCGAACTCGTCGCGGCACACGCGGTCACCCACGTCACCGCCGATGTGGCTGCGGTCGAACGCATCGCTGCCACCGGCGCCGAGTTGCCGACGGTACGGCGCTGGGATGTCACCGGGGTCTGCCCCGCGCCACTGCGTCCCGGCCGACTCGCCGCCCGGTCGCCGGCGTCGATCGCCACGTTCGGCTATACGGTGCTCGCGTACGCCGGTACGGTGACGCGCGGCTCCCTGGACGGAACCGGACGCACGAGGCCGATCTCGGGCGCCAGGGTGCTGGTCTTGGACGAGTCCCGGCAACCGGTCCCGCCGGGAGTGGTCGGCGAGGTCTACGTGGGCGGCGCCGCGCTCGGCGCCGAGGGCGGGAATCCGTCCGCTCCCGACCGGTTCGTGAACGACCCGTTCCTGCCGGAGGGCCGATTGTTCCGAACCGGCGATCGTGCCTGCTGGACCGCGGACGGTTGGCTGGTATGCGCTTGCCGCGCGTGCCGTTCCTGATCAGGCGGCACAATCGCGATTGTCCCAGCCGCGATCATGATCGGCTGGGACGATCGCGAAGGAGCCGAGGCAGCCCGCTCGGCTCCTTGCTCCTCAGTCGCGGACCGCGGCGAAGATCCGCTGGTCGAGCATGTACATCGGATGATCGGCGTCGGGCAGCACCAGCATGGGGGTGAACCCGGACTCGCTGAGCTGATCACGCCACTCGTCTTCGGTGAGGAAGATCCGTGCCCCGGCCCGGATATCGGAACTGCCGGGATGCGGTTGACCGGGGCCGGCCGACATCAGGAACTTCATCGATGTCAGCAGCTGGAAGTTCGCCCGGCAGGCCTCGATGAAAACCACCGCGCCACCGGGGTTGAGCAGGTCGTGCAGCTGGCGAAGCGTCTTCCCGATGTGGTGCGCATTGTGCACCACGTTGGCCGCGATCACGATGTCGTAGGGCGGCTGCTCACCGAGGTCGGTATTGAGGTCCATGATCCCGTAGCGGATCCACGGATACTCGGCGAACCGCTTCTGCGCCGCGGCGAGGAAGAAGGTCGACAGGTCGGTGAAGTGGTAGTCCACGGATAGACCGGACAGTCCGGCCAGGACATCGTTGGTTGTGCCGCCGATGCCGGCACCCAGTTCGAGGATCCGGATGGGTGATCGGTCGCGTTCCAGTCGCTCGGCTATGCCCGCGACGGTCTCGCGGGCGGCGGTATTGAGATAGCTGCTGATGATGTTGTCGCGATAGGCGGCTTCGGCCGTGAGCATGTCGCCGTCGGGGAACAACAACTCTTGAACGCGCACGCGGTCCTGGGCCAGTTCGGTCAGATGCTCATCGGACCGCTGGAGGAAGGTCGCGAACTCGGGCGAGTAGCCCAGGTCGGCGCACACCGTGAGCAGATCGGGACGAGCCGGTGTCGGCACCGGACCGGCGGCGCGATAGCCGTGTGCCGGGGCCTGGTCGAGATAACCGTGTGTTGTGAGCTCATCGAGCCAGCGCTGCAGCAACCACCGATGTCGCGGTGCGAATTCCAGACGTGTGGCGATTTCGTCCGCGGTGTGGACGGCGCCATCCCGCAACACCGGATCAAGGGTCTCCATCATCGCTCGGAGCCCGAAGGTATCAAGATCCGCGCGTGCGGAGCGCATTCGGTCGTGATCCAGGTCGGCCGGCACCGCCTGCGCGGCTGCCAGCCGCGCACGCTCGGTGATGTCCACGGGCTTCGTGGCCTGCGCTGGGCGCACCGATTCGGCGGGCACGTCTGGTCGCGGGGAGGACGAAGGGCGTGCCGGTGTTCCCGTCCGCGCCGGGATCGGCGGGTGCGAGCGGACCAGCGCCACGACGTCATCGACGGAGGCTCCGCCGAGAAGCTGCGCGACGGGCAGGTCGTGACCGAACTCCCCGTTGACTCGCCGACGGAATTCCAGCGCCTGCAACGAATCGAGACCGATCGCGACCATCGGAACGGAAGTGTCGATGGTCCCGACGCGATCCACACCGATGACCTCCGCCAGCAGCTTCACCATGCGCCGCGGCAAGTCCTCTCCGCCATCGGGTGCGTGATCGGCGTCGGCCGGTGTTGCTGCCAGCTGCGACAACAGCGGCCCGTATCCATACGCCTCGAGCGCGGAACGCGCGCGGCTCCAGTCGAATGCCGCGACGATGGCGTTGGTGCGGATTCCGTTCGATCCGAGCGCGATCGCGTCCGCGGGATCCATCGGAACGACGCCCGCTCCAGCGAGCTTCGCCGCGCCTGCGGCGCCGAGATCGAGATGCACCGTCCACTGCCCCCATTGCACCGAGACGCAATCGAGGCCCTCGGCCCGCAGCCGGTGCGCCATCGCATCGAGCATCCGGTTGGCTGCCGCGTAGACGACCTGTCCGCGTCCACCGATCGTGGCCGCCATCGAGGAACACAGCAGCACGCGGCAGTTCTCCGCCCGGGGGAGCACTTCCAGCACCTGCGCGATGCCGAGCACTTTCGTCCGCAACGCTTGGTCGGCCTTCTCGCTGGTGATCTGCGCCAGCTCGATATCCGAGTAATCGACCGCGGCGTGGATGATCAGATCGGCGGGCGTCGCGCGGAGTTCTTCCGCCATGCGCGCGACAGCGGACTTGTCACGCACGTCGCAGCGGATCGTGCGGATGTCGGCCGCGCCCGTCCGGCGAATCCGGGCCAACCGGTCGGCGGTCGCCGCGGTTTCACCTGACCTGCCCACCAGCGTGATGCGTCGTGCGCCGTGGCGGGAGAAGTGATCGCAGAACTCCAGGCCGAGGTTGCCTGTGCCCCCGATGATGACGACGTTCTCCGGCGCCGTCGCGGCCGAATCCGGCGTCATCCGTTCGGCCTCGACGAGTCGCTTGGCGTACAAGCTGTCGCCACGCACCGCCAGTTCCGGTTCACCTGCCGTGTGTATCGCCGCGATGATCGCGCCGGCGGCATCCGGACGCGACTGTTCGGGCGACAGATCCAGATGACGGAAGGCGACGCCGGGGTATTCGGCGCCGATGCAGCGGAATCCCGCACTGGCCGCGGCATGCACCGGGTGCGGCGGCGCGTCCTCGGCCACCACGGTCTCCCCGCCGGCCGTCAGCAGCCAGCAATCGGTCACTTCGCTGCCCAAGCCCGGCCACCACGATCGAAGCCCGAAGAAATCGGCGGTTCGGGCCACGGCGTCGTAGTCGTCCAGCGGCCCGGGGTCGGCGAGCAGCACCACGACTGTGTCGACATCGCCGCTGTCATCGTCGTTCTCGATGTCGATCATGCGCGCCGTGGCGCCGTAGTTCTCCGCTTCGGCGCACAGCGTCGAGGCGAGTTCGGCGCAGGCGCCGGTGTGATCGATGAGGCCGAGTCGGCGCGGCGGGACCAGTGAACGCCGCACCAGCCGCACCCAATCCTCGACCAGCAGTTGTGCGGGCGCCACGGCATCGGCCAGGTTGCCGGGGACATGCTCGGTGACCGATGACGCGGCGGCGTGCTCGGCCGGTGGGGTCACCGGCCCGGCCCGGACGGCCGAGGGGGAGTTGTATGGCAACCACAGCCGCAGTTCGTTCATCCGCACATTGGGGAAGTCGGGCAACGGCAGCGGGATCGTCTTCTCGGATCCGGTGCGCAGGCGATCCCACGAGTAGTCCGCGTCGCTCGTCGCCAGAACCGCCAGGTTTCGCGCGAACTCGCTCAGATCGGTGGCGGTGCGACTGGAGGTACCGGTCACCGTCGTGTTGTGCTCGGCCGCGACGACGCTCAGATTCTCCTGGATCGACAGTTGCAGCGTCGGATGTTCGGCGAGTTCGACGAAGGTGTCCACCTGCTGTGCGACCGCTGCGGCGATCGCCTTGTCGAATCGGACGACGTTGCGCAGATTCCAGAACCAGTATTCGTCGACGGGCAGATCGGAGGTGATCGGGCGGCCGAGCGTGGCGCCGATGCACTCGATCTTGGTCTCGTGGAAGTGGCGGCTGCTCAGCCTGCTCCGCACCGCCTCTCGGACGTCGTCGCCGAGCCGGTTGATCGCACTGGTGTGCGCCGGGTACCGGACGCGGATCACCCGGGCGAAGGTGCCACGCTCGGTGAGCGTATCCACGACGTCCTGCACTGTGCCGCGGTCGCCCGAGATGCCCACCATGTGCGGAGCATTGACCACCGACAGCTGGGACCATCCCGAGCGGCGCGCGAGCAAGTCTTCGCACTCGTCACGGTCGGCGGCGACCACCGCCATCGCGTAGTCGTCGGAGGCGATCTCGTCCACCGCGTGCGCCCGCGTGCCGACGACGAGGATCGCGTCGGCCAGCGTCATCTTGCCCGACACATACGCCGCCGCGATCTCGCCCTGACTGTGCCCGATCGTGACACCGGGCTCGATGCCCGCAGCTCGCCACATCGCGGCGAACGCGGCCATCTGCAGGAACAGCGCGGGTTGCACGATTCGCGCGCTGTCGTCGGCCGGGAAATCCTCGTCGAGGACGTATGTCAGCGGTGATTCGCCGAACAGCTCGTGGAAGATCTCGTCACAGCGATCCGCTTCGGCGCGGAACGCGGGGGAGTGTTCGTAGTAGAGCTTGCCCATTCCTGGGCGCTGACCACCCTGTCCCGGGAATACGAACGCGCGCTTGCGAGGCGTGGCGGCACCCGCGTTACGCACCACCGCAGGGTGCGCAGCGCCCTCGGCGACCGCTCGCAGCGCGGTGGCGAGGTCGTCTCGGCCGGTGACCATCGCCACCGCCCGATGCCGCCGCGCGACCCGCGTGCGGAACAGCATCTCGGCGACGCGGTGCGGTGCTACCTCGGGACGATCCGTGACGTAGGAGAGGATGGCCGCGGCCTCGTCCCGCAGCAGGTCAGGCGTATCCGCCGACAGCAGAACCGGAATGGTGCCGTCGGGCAGCAGATAGTCAGAAATCGTCGCGCTCCTCACGAACGGGCATCGCAATGATTGCGTGCGCATTGGCTCCGCCTGCGCCGAACGAGGACACGGCGCCGTAGCGCGCGCCGTTCGCCGGCTCCCACGGCAGCAGTTTCGTAGCCAGCCGCAAGCTCGACCGATCCCAATCCACTTTGGTGGTCGGGTTCTCCGAGAACAGGCTCGGCGGGATGTGACCGTGCTCACCGGCCAGCAGCAGCTTGATCAATCCGAGCATTCCCGCTGCGGCCTGCGCGTGTCCGGCGTTCGATTTCACGGAACCCAACATCACATCGGATCCCGCGCGGCCGTAGGTATTCTGCAGTGCGGTCAACTCGACCGGGTCGCCGGCGCGAGTGGCTGTGCCGTGTCCTTCGACCATTCCGACAACGGCGGGGTCGATCCCGGCGATATCGATCGTTTTGCGAATCAGCCGCTCCTGGGCATGCGCGCGGGGAACCAGGATCGGCTTGCCCTTGCCATTGTGATTGGTAGCGGTGGCCAGAATGCGGCCGTGGATCCGATGTCCCAGCCGACGGGCGCGCGACTCGGGCTCGACGACTACGACACCCGCGCCTTCGCTCCAGAGCGTGCCGGTGGCGTCGTCGGCATAAGATCGGCAATGCCCATCAGCGGAAAGGGCGTTGTTCTTCGCGAATTCGTAGAACGCCACCGGCGATCCCATCACGCAGACGGCCCCGGCGAGCGCCCATTCGCATTCTCCCGCTCGTACCGCCGCGGCGGCCAGATGCAATGCGGTCAACGACGACGCGCACGCGGAGTCGATGCACATCGACGGTCCGCCCAGTCCCAAGCAGTGTGAAATCCGGCCCGCGACGCCCAGTTGTCCGAAGCCGACGATCCGATGTCCGCTGTAGGCGTTGACCTCCGCGCCTCGCGGGCCGTACTCCATCGGGGATGCGCCGATGAAGCAGCCGCCGTCCTCGCCGTCGAGCGCGCCGGGATTGATTCCGGCGTTTTCCAGTGCCTTCCATGCCACCCGCATGCCGACCCGCTGTTGTGGGTCCATCGCGATGGCTTCCCGTTGCGTGATTCCGAAGAACGAGGGATCGAAATCCGCGGCGCCGTCGAGGAATCCGCCCGCGTCGCAGACGTTTCCCCATCCATCGATGCGGGAAACCGACAGCAGATCGTCGAGCGGCCAATCCCGGTCGCGCGGGAACGGCCCGACGAGTTCTCTCGATTCGGCAAGCGCGGACCAAAACGACCGGGGGCTGTCGATTCCGCCCGGCGCCTCGACGGCCATTCCGGAAATGACTAAGTGATCGCGGCTTTCGGCCGTCGCTGTGGTCATGACGGATCCTCGCTACTCAGACTGTCCGAACGGGTTGCGCGCACGGCGCCAACAACTCCGCGATCGCGTCGGCGTGGTCGTTCAGATAGAAGTGCCCACCGTCGAACATCGTGACCTCGATTTCGTCGGTGTGCGTGGCCCAGCCATAGAGGTCCCGCATCGTGACGACCGGATCCTGATCGCCGCAGATCGCGTGGATGCGAGTCGCCAACTTGACGGTGTCGGCGCAGGAATAGGCATCGAATGCCCGGTAATCGGATTTGATGACCGGCAGCGCCATCTTCATGACCTCCCGGTTCGCGAAGACATCGGCGCTGGTGCCCTCCAACATGCCGAGATGGTCGAGGATTTCCTGGTCATCGGTCGGGTGCGGCGGTTTGTCCGCCACGTGGCATGGCGCGACCGCCGCCGAGATCGTGAGTTGCCGCACATCGATACCCGCGGCCTCCGCGAGCCGTACGAACTCGAACGAGACCAGCGCTCCCATGCTGTGGCCGAAAGTGATGATCGGGACACCGCGGTTGTATTCCGACTGCCGGAATTCGGCGAAGGCGCCCGCTGCGATTTCGGGCAGGGTGCTCGATGCCGGCTCCGTGGCTCGATCCTGACGCCCCGGGTATTGGAACACGATGACGTCGAAGTTCTTGCTCAACGCCTGAGAAAAGACGCGGTAGGACGAGGCGCCCGCGCCCGCATGCGGAAAGATCAAGAGTGGGAGAAGTTCAGCTGAATTCGGCTTGTGGAACTGCCTGATCCAACTCGGTCTGCGCTGCATGTACTACTCCACATCTCGATCGCTCTCGCTCGACGATCCGCACCAGGAGGGCCGCACATCGAGCGCCGGGACCGAAATCCCGTGCCCTCCTGCATACGGTCCGCTGTGACGCGCCTCGAGCCGAATGGTAGGTAAGGCTATCATAACTTGGACACCTGTACGTGTCCGCGCGGGTATTGCCCTGTGGGCCAACGGACTCCGCCTGTGGGGGCGTCGTCGGGCGCGCTTCGCGCCTGATCCGACCCGGGTTACTGGCGAGGCTATATTGTGTAGGCTAACCTAAGTCGCTAGGTTGAGCGGGCCTGAGGGATATCAGGTGCAAGGCAACAGGTAGGTGAGTTCGATCCGCACTTTCGCTGTCTTGCTGATGTCCGAGAACAACCGCTGAGGAGTTCGGCTTCATGTCGGAGAAGACACAAGCGCCCGATGCCGCGCGTGATTCGGCGGCGCTGCCGGAAATCGAAGACGTGCTCGCGCTGAGCCCGTTACAGGAGGGCCTGTTCTCCCTGGCCGAATTGGCCGGTGCGGACGATCTCTACATCATGCAGATCGAGGTCGAGATCACCGGCCCGGTCGATGTGGCGCTGTTGCGTCGCAGCGTGGAGGCGATCGTGCGGCGGCACGCCAACCTGCGCGCGGTGTTCTGGGACCGGGATCTGCCGAGGCCGGTGCAGATCGTGCCGCGTTCCATCGAACTGCCCTGGTTCGAGCGTGCCGCTGACACCTACGAATTCGCCGCCATCGCGGAATCGGAAGCGCGGCGCGGCTTCGACCTGGAGCGCGGCCCGGCGTTGCGGGTCGTGCTCGCGACGCTGCCCGACGGGTCGCGCAGGATGATCCTGACCGCGCACCACATCCTGATGGACGGATGGTCGCTCGGCGTGTTCTTCCGCGAGGTCTTCGCGGTGTATCAGGCGGGAGGGTCGGCCGCCGCGCTGCCCGCGCCCCGGCCCTACCGCGACTACATCGGCTGGCTGGCGGCCCGAGACAGCGAAGCGGATCTGCGCCTGTGGGCCGACTATCTCGGCGATGTCGAGCCGCTCATCCTCGGTGACCGCTCGTCCTCGATCGTCAACACGATCGTGCCGGAGGTGCACAAGCTGACATTGGACGCGGTCGACACCGACCGGCTGCGGCGCTGGGCGGGCGCGCACGGGCTCACCATGAACACCGTGGTGCAGTTCGCCTGGGCTCTCGTGCTGGGCAGGCTCACCGACCGTCAGGAAGTGGTGTTCGGCACCACCGTCTCGGGACGGCCCGATGAGCTGTCCGGCGTGGAGACGATGATCGGCCTGTTCATCAACACCATCCCCGTGCGAATCCAGCTGGGCGCGGGAGAATTCGATGCCGAACGCGTCGCGGGAACCTGCGCGCAGCTGCAGCGCGAGGCAGCGGCGATGCGGGACGTCGGTTACCTCAGCCTGTCGGCCATCCAGCGCGCGGTAGGCCGGGGCGCGCTCTTCGACACCCTTTTCGTCTTCGAGAACGCCCCCGTGGCCGACGTGTTCGGAACGATCGCCACGAGCGATGGCGCCCGGTTCCAGATGTCGGTATCGCAAGGCCTCACCCACTACCCGCTGGCGGTGGTGTCGTATCTGCTGGACGGCGAATTGTCGGTGGGAGTCGAGGCCGTCCCCGCGTTGCTCGGCCGGCTTTCCGTCTCGGATCTGGTCGCCCGGCTCGTTTCCGTCCTGCGCCGGTTGCCGGCTCTCGGCGACGGGGATCAGGGTGCGCTGGATGTGCTGTTACCGCACGAACGTCCACGACCTCCGGAGGCGACGGCGCAGGACGTACGCGGTGCGACGGTGCCGGAGTTGTTCGCCCGCCAGGTCGCGGCGACGCCCGACGCGCTGGCGCTGACCACCGAACACGAGCGGTACACCTACCGTGAGTTGTCCGAGGCCGCGTCCCGCGTGGCGGCTGTGCTGGCACAGCGCGGTATCGGCGCCGAAGACGTCGTCGCACTCGCCATGCCGCGATCAGCGCAGTCGATCGTGGCGATCCTGGGGGTGCTCGCCGCGGGGGCCGCGTACGTTCCGGTCGACATCGACCTACCTGCCGCGCGCATCGAATCCATCGTGCGGCAATCGAAGCCGCGCCTGGTACTGGTGGACGGCGCGGGCGCCGCCGCACTGGCCGAAGTCGGCGGCCTGCCCCCGGTGCTGGCTATGAGCGACGCGATGACCGCGAAAGGTTCGGCGATGGCCTCGCCATCGTTCGAGCCCGCGCAGTGCGCCTACTTGATCTTCACGTCCGGTTCGACAGGAGAGCCCAAGGGCGTGATGGGTACCCACGCGGCGTTGGCGAGCTACTTCGCCGACCACCGCGACCGGGTCTATCGCCCGGCGGTGGCTCGATTGGGTCGGCCGCTGCGGATCGCGCACGCTTGGTCGTTGAGTTTCGACGCCTCATGGCAGCCGCTGATCGGGTTGCTCGACGGCCACATGATCCACCTGTTCGGCGCCGAGGAGATGCGGGACGCGCAACGGCTCGTCGACGGTATGAACCGGCATCGAGTGGACATGATCGACACGACACCTTCGATGTTCGCGCAGCTTGCCGAAGCCGGGTTGATCGATGGTCGTGGTACCGCCGGTCCGGCGGTCCTGGCGTTGGGCGGCGAGGCCATCGGCGTGCCGTTGTGGAAACAGCTGTGCGCGCTGCCGAATACCGCCGTTTACAACTGCTACGGGCCTACCGAGACCACGGTCGAGGCCGTGGTGGCCTCGGTGACCGACGCCGCCGCGACGCCGGCGATCGGCGCTCCGACGGCGGGCATGACCGGATACGTCCTCGATTCGGGACTACGTGCGGTCCCGGACGGTGTCGTCGGTGAGCTCTATCTGTCCGGCGCGCAGCTGGCCCGCGGTTACGTGGGGAAGTCGGGTGTCACCGCGGAACGATTCGTCGCGGACCCATTCCGCTCCGGTGAACGGATGTATCGCACCGGCGATCTGGTGCAGCGGCTGCCCTCCGGTGAGCTGGCGTATCTGGGACGCGCGGATGGCCAGGTGAAGATTCGCGGCTACCGCATCGAGATAGGTGAAATCGAAAACGCGCTGCTGTCGTTGCCGCAGGTGTGCGCGGCCGCGGTGATCGCGGTCCGCCGCCCGAGCGGCCCGGCACTGGTGGGGTTCGTGGTCGGCGCGGACGGCACGACCGCCCGGATACGCGCAGACCTCGCCGAGCGCCTGCCCGCCTACATGGTTCCGCAGCGCATTCTGGCCCTCGACGCCCTGCCGGTGACCACCAACGGCAAGCTCGACACCCGGCAACTGGAGGTGACAGCGCGGGAAGCGCTGTCCAGCGCAGGCGGCGAAGCCCCGAAGACGGAGACCGAACGCAGCCTCTGCGCCGTGGTCGCCGAACTGACCGGGGGCGCGAAGCCGGGTGTCGAAGACGATCTGGTCGAGTTCGGCCTCGACAGCATCGTCGCCATCTCGCTGGTGAACGCGCTTCGCGGAAGGGGAATATCGACCAGCCCGCGCATGGTGCTCACCGCGGGCACGATCCGGGAACTGGCCGCGCG
This sequence comes from Nocardia asiatica NBRC 100129, assembly GCF_000308415.1. Lineage (GTDB taxonomy): Bacteria > Actinomycetota > Actinomycetes > Mycobacteriales > Mycobacteriaceae > Nocardia > Nocardia asiatica. The sequence continues at coordinate 21,581 of NZ_BAFS01000040.1, forward strand.
AATCGATTCCGGAGCGACGCCGGGCCGCGCGGCGACTGCGGAGGACTACGGCGCCATCGGCCGGGTTCCGATCTTGTCGTGGATGCACGAGTACGGCGGATATCGCAGATTGTCGCTGTGCACCCTGCTCGAGCTTCCCCCGGGAGTGGACCAGCCGAGACTGGAGGCCGCGCTGCAGTCCGTCCTGGACGGGCACGACCTGCTGCGGTCCCGCTTCAGCGAGACCGCCACCGGATACGACCTGTACACCCGCGCGCCGGGTTGTGTCCGCGCGGGCGACATCCTGACCCGGGTGCAGGAGGGCGCGGACTTCCGGGCGAACCTCGCGGCCCACGCGCGCAGCGCCGCGGCGCGGATCGACCCGCTCGCCGGTGACCTGGTGCGTGCGGTCTGGTTCACCCGGTCCGAAGCCCCCGATCTGCTCCTGCTTTCGATCCATCACATCGCGGTCGACCCGGTCTCCTGGTACATCATCTGTGCCGATCTGGCTGAGAGCTGGGCCCGGCTCACCGCACCGGATCAGATCGCCACCGCGCAGATCCCGGCCTTGGCTCCAGCGGGCGAGTACACCGGGTACCGCCTGTGGGCGGAGCGGATCCGGGCGCGCGCCGGCGCCGCGGAGGTCGCCGCCCAGCGCGAATACTGGCTGCGCCAATCCACCGGACCGGATCCGGTGCTCGGCGCACGGCGTCCCGATCCGAAGACGGACACGTTGTCCTCGTGTCACGTCCACCCCGTACTCCTCCCGGTCGAGACGACGGCCGCGATCCTCGATGGCCTTGCCGGCGAACTCGGCGTCCGCGAGTTCCTCCTCGCCGCGCTCACCATGACCTTGGCGACTTGGCGCGTCTCGCGTGGCCAGGATCCGACCGGCGGGGCATACGTCGCGATGGAAGGCCACGGTCGCGAAGACGCGTTGCTCGGCGAAGACATCGATACGGCGCGTACGGTCGGTTGGTTCACGAGCATATTCCCGGCGCGTTTCGGAGCCGGTGCGAATTACGTGGATCTCGCTGCGGCACAGGAGGATCCGCGCACGGCCAGGGCGCTCATCGATGCCATCGCCGCACAGCTGTCGGAGATACCGAACCGCGGTCTGGATTACGGCGTGCTTCGCTATCTCGAGGAAGTACCCGAACTCGTCGGCGCGCCGGAGCCGCAGGTGTTGTTCGACTATCTCGGGCGCCTCGATCTCGTCGGTGCGAACAAGCCGTGGACGCCGGTGACCGACACCGAACTGCTCGAGCGACTTCCGATGTCGCCCGAACCCGAATTCCCGCTCCGGCACGCGATCGACGTGATCGCAGCGGTGCACGCGACGCCGGCGGGCCCGCAATTGGTCACTCTGCTGCGTTGGAGCGACGCCGTGTTCACCGAAGCCGACGTGCATCGGTTCGCCGAAATCTGGCGTGCCGCCGTGGCATCGCTCGAACGCGCGTTGTCGCCGATCTCGGTCGACCGCACAGCGGCTTCCGACCTGTGATCCGCCGACCCGCAAGCGCCCCCGTCGACTGAAGGACGACCATGTCAGAAGATATTCTCGAGCGTCGGAAGCAACTGCTGCAGCAGCGACTGCGTGAGCAGAACCTGCAGGCGCCTACGCCGACGACCGTGCCTGCCCGAAGCGGTGGCGAGCCGAGCCCGCTTTCGGCCGCGCAGCGCCGCATGTGGTTCGTGCAGCAGCTCGATCCCGACGACACCACGCTGAACGTGTGCGTCGCCTACCGCCTGGACGGTGACTTGCGGCCCGATCGGCTCCGCGCGGCGTGCGCCACCGTGGTCGCCCGGCACGAGATCCTCCGTACCACTTACCACGTCGACAAGTCCGGCGAGCCGTATCAGGTCTCGCGCGCCGAGGCCGATTTCTCCTGGCAGGAGCACGACCTCACCGAACTGCCGGAAAGCGGCCGGAGCCGGCGGATCGAGGTACTCGCGCGCCGGGAGTTCGCTCGTCCCTTCGACCTGTCCGTCGAATCGCCGCTGCGCGTGACGCTGGTGCGCACCGGCGCGGCCGAGCACATCCTCATTTTGGTCGTTCACCACATCAGCTGGGACGACGATTCCTGGCCGGTGTTCTTCGCCGAGATGAACGCGGCCTATCGGGATGGCGCGCTGCCGGAGATCCACGCGCAATACGTGGATGTCGACGCTGCCGCACAGGAAGAGGAAATCCCGGCTGCCGACCTGGACTATTGGCGTGCCGAGCTGGTTCCGCTGCCCGAGCGGCTCGAGCTGCCGGGCAGACGCGCGGGAAGCGCGCGGTCGAAGAACGCAGGCCGCTGCGTGCGAGGACTGGCGCCGGAGCTTCTGAGCAGGGTCGCCGCCATCGGGCGCGAGCACTCGGCGAGCCCGTTCACCGTGCTGCTCACGGCGTTCGAGGCGGTGGTGCATCGCTACACGGCGGCGACGGATTTCCTCGTATCGGTGCCGGTGAGCAACCGCACCGGCCGCGGCGCCGAGGCCCTCATCGGCTACTTCGGCAACACGGTGCTGATCCGCGCCACCCCTGATGGCGACGAGACCTTCGCCACCCTTCTCGATGCGACCAAGACCACCTGCCTCGACGCATTCGCCCACCAGCGTGCCGGCGTCGATGAGGTGATCCGCGCGGTGAGCCCCGAACGGGTGGCCGGACGAGACGGCTTGGCGCAGCTCGTCCAGCTGAGCTTCACGACGCGCAGCGCCGCGAACGGTTTCGACCTCCGCGGCATCGAGTGCACCGAATTGGCGCTGGGCAGTGCGGTCGCCCAGGAGGAACTGGGCCTGATGGTGATTCTCGACGACGCGGAGCCTCGCGTCGAGGCCACCTATCTGGTCGATGAACTGGACGAGCGACTCGTCGAGCAGTTCCTCGACCACTACATCCAGCTGCTCGACAGCGCACTGCGCGAGCCGGACCGGCGGCTGCACGACATCGACATGCTCGGCGCCGATCGCGCCGAGGTCCTGGAAGCCTCGCATGGCACGCTCGTCCCCGAGCAGCCGACTACGGTGGTCGCCCTGCTGGAGGACCAGGTGGCCGCGGCGCCCGAGCGTGTCGCCGTGGCCTCGGACGAGATCGAACTCAGCTTCCACACGCTGAACCAGCGTGCGAACCGATTGGCGCACTGGCTGATCAACCAAGGCATCGGCGCCGAGGACATCGTCGCGCTGCGAATGGCGACCTCCGTCGGATTCGTCGTCGCGGCCGTGGCCACGCTCAAGGCCGGCGCGGCCTACCTGCCGATCGATCCCGCCTACCCGGAGGAGCGGATCGACTATCTGCTCGGCGACGCCCGGCCGAGGTCGACCCTCGATGCCGCGGCATTCGAAGCGGCGGAGGCCGCCGCGGCTATGCTGCCCGACACGAATCCGTCCGATGCGCAACGGGTCGCCCCGTTGCGACCGTCGAACACCGCGTACGTGATCTACACCTCGGGTTCCACGGGCAAGCCGAAGGGCGTCTCCGTTCCGCACGAGGCGATCGCCGAGCATCTGACGAGCTTCGTCGCGCAATGGGACCTCACCGCGCAGGACCGGGTATTGCAATCGACCTCGGTGAGTTTCGACGCATCGGTGGCGGACATCTTCCTCACGTTGGTCGCGGGCGCACGGGTGGTCATCCCGAAACCGCACGCCTACCGGGACATTCCCTATGTCGCCGACCTGGTCACCCGCCATGAGATATCGGTGCTGCACATGGTGCCCTCGATGCTGGCGACATTCCTGATGCTCCCCGACGTCAACGACTGGAGGACACTGCGACACGTCCCGGTCGGCGGTGAGGCTCTGCCCGGCGAGGTTGCCGACCGGTTCACCTCGCTGTTCGACGCCGAGTTGCGCAACCACTACGGGCCGACCGAAGCGGTTGTGTGCTCCACGCACATGGCGGTCGAGGGTCCGCAGGGCACCGGCATCGTGCCGATCGGTGTCCCGAATCGCAACGTCTACCTCTACCTTCTCGATGAGGCCCTGCAACTGGTGCCGAACGGCGTAGTCGGCGAGATCTATCTCGGCGGTCGCCAGTTGGCCCGCGGCTATCTGCATCGCCCCGGCCTGACCGCGGAACGCTTCGTCGCCGATCCGTTCCTGCCGGGCGGACGGCTGTACCGCACCGGAGACCTCGCCCGCCGTAACGCCGCCGGAGAGATCGAATTCGTCGGCCGCGCGGACGAACAGGTCAAAGTGCGCGGTTTTCGGATCGAACTGGGTGAGGTGGAAGCCGCCCTCACCGACCACCCCGATGTCGCACACGCCGTCGTGGTGGTCACCGAGCACGAGTCGCTCGGTCCTATACTCGCGGCCTACCTCGTGCCCGCGCCGGGCGCCGACCTCGATGTCGACGCGGTCCGCGCGCATATCGCGGCGACATTGCCCGATTACATGGTCCCGATGGCGTTCACGGTGATCGACGAGATTCCGCTCACCGCGCACGGGAAACTCGACAAGCGCGCGCTGCCGACGCCCGAACCGACGCTGACGCGCACCTACCGGGAGCCACGGACGCCGACCGAGATCCGGGTGGCCGACCTCTACCGCAGGCTGTTCGACCGCGACCGGATCGGCGCCGACGACTCCTTCTTCGAACTCGGAGGCCACTCGTTGCTGGCGGCGCGGCTGATCTCGATGATCCGGGCGGAGTTCGGTATCGAGATCGACATGCGCGTTCCATTCGACACCCCCACCGTCACCGGGCTGAGCGCGTATCTGGTCGCCCAGTTCCTCGACGAGTTCGGCGTCGACATCGATGAGGTCGCCGCACTCGACGAGCCCGGCGGGGAGCCGGTCGGGGAGACCGGAGCCGTTGTCGAGGCCAGGGCGTCCGCCCGGCCGGACCTGGTGCGACGGCCGCGGCCGGAACATATCCCGCTGTCGTACTCGCAACGGGTGTACTGGTTGCAGCGGCGGCTCGAGGGCGCGATCGACGGCGAGAACGTCGCGTACCCCCTCCGTTTCGACGGTCCGCTCGACCTCGAAGCCCTCCGCGGCGCCATCGATGACGTCGTGGCCCGTCACGAGTCGCTGCGCACCACCTTCCCGGAGCACGAAGGAACGCCGTACCAGCACGTGCACCCGGCCGGCCCGGTGCCGGTGCCCACCATCGAACTCGGCGGTGGGACCCTCGAGGCCGCCGCCGAGCTGGAGCGGGAACTGGCACAGGACGCCGCTTACGTCTTCGATCTGCGCAGTGAACCGCTGTTGCGGCTGCGCCTGTTGGTCCTCGATCCGCAGACGCATGTGCTCTCGATCCTGATGCACCACATCATCGCCGACCGGCGCTCGTGCCAGATCTTCGTCGCCGATCTCACGCGGGCTTATCGTGCCCGGTTGCGCGGCGAATCACCGGACTGGCCGGAACTCGCCATCCAGTTCGCCGATTTCGCGATGTGGGAGCGCGAGGTATTCGACCGCGGGCCGGGTCGCGGCGAAGCCAGCGCGTACGGGCAGGCGCTGCTCGATGATTGGCGCGAGGCGCTGGCCGGAATACCGGACGAGATCGCCGTCGCCCACGACCGGCCGCGTCCAGCGGTGCTGGGACACGATGGCCTGAGTACCAGCAGGGTTGTCCCCGCGGCCACCTGGCAGATCGCCAAGGCGCATGCCGAGGCGGCCGGCGCGACCGACTTCATGCTGTGCCAGGCGGTGAGTGCCGCGACCGTGCACGCGCTCGGTGGGGGCGACGACCTGCCGATCGGCGTCGCCGTCGCGAATCGCCTCGATGCGGTGACCGAGGACATGATCGGCCTGTTCGCCAATATGGTGGTATTGCGCAACGACTTGTCCGGTGATCCGACGCCGCGTGCGGTGCTCGGCAGGGTGCGTGACTCGGCGCTGGACGCTATCACCAGGCAGGGCGTGCCCTTCGAGCGATTGGTCGAAACGATCAACCCGCCCCGGTCGCTGTCGCGCAATCCGCTGTTCCAGGTGGTGATGCACTTCCGCAACCGCGTGCAGCCCACCGACCTCACCGAGGACGGCGCGACGGTCGTGACCAGCATCGCCAAGTACTACGAAGTCTCGTTCATGGACTTCCACCTCGACTACACCGCGGAGCCCAACGGTGACCTGACGGCGCGTGTCGTGGTGAACTCGGATCTCTACGACGCGACGACCGGCGAGATCTTCGCCGATGTGCTGGTGCGGGTGATCCAAGCCTTCACCGAGCAGCCCGATCGAGCGCTCGGTGAACTGGACATCCTGCCGGAGGGCTGGGATGCCACCAGATCGGTCGTACATCAGGCGTCGACCGCGGTGGCCTCCGATCATCGGGATGAGAACGCACCCGCGTCGCTGGAAACCGACACCGAGCGCACCCTGGCTTCGATTCTCGAAGAGCTCCTCGACATCACCGGCGTCGGGCGTGAAGACGGCTTCTTCGCACTCGGCGGCGACAGCGTCATCGCGATCCAATGGGCCGCCAGAGCCGGCGAGTCGGGGCTGCCGCTGGCGCCGCAGATGGTATTCGAGCACTTCACGATCGCGGAGCTGGCCGCCGCGGTGGACGATGCCATCGCGAATCCGCCTACCGCCGAGTCCGACGAGCCGGAGAAAGAGGATCGTCATCACGCCCCGATGTCGGTCTCCGGCCTCGACGACGACGCGCTGCGGGCTCTGCGTGAATCCTGGTCGGCGCGCAATTGAGCCGCCCGCGCTTCGAAAAACGAGGTCCCAGCGCTTCTCAGCGCTGGGACCTCGTATTTTTACGTGCTCGCGGGAAACGTTCGCGGCCGATCCGGTCAGCGCGGCGGCGCCGAACCGACGATCATGCTGCCGACGCTGCACTCCTCCAGTTCATCGACCCCCGCCGCCGCGACGAAAGCGGCGGTGTCGCCGAATCCTTGGGCGCACGCGCCCAAGCCCATGGCGGTCGCCGCCAGATAGATCGTCTGCATCAGGACGCCGACATGTTTGAGGATGACGGCGTAGGCGACCTGCTCGTAGGTCCACATCACCCGGCCGGACCGTGCCGCCATGACGAGGAGAACCTGAGGTTCGGCGCCGTTGGTCAACGTCGCGGACGTGGACTTCAGAAGCCGGGCCACCGCGGGCGAATCCGCCGCCGCGACCGGCCGCAGCACGTGGTCGAACGAGTCGTAGTGGTACATCCCGGGTGCCAGGCCGGCGACGTTGCGCACGATCGGGTAGATCTCGAGTTCGTAGACGCTGCCGCCCGAGGGATACGGGCGGGATACCAGTTCCTCACCCTCGCCCGCCGGGCGCGTGCTGCGGGTCCGGGCTGTGCGATAGAGCAATTCCGCCAGCTGATCGCTGGTGATCGGCCGCGCGTCATCGAAGGCTCTGGTCGAAACGCGGTCTTCGAGCACAGCCGTCAAGGTCGGGTCATCGGCCCTGGCGGCCGCCAGATCCGGGACGGTGAGCGACACCGGCTCGCCGGGATAACTCGCCTTGCGCGCCGGCGGCTGCGGGAACCTGCCCTTCGCCCACTTGGTGGGGCCGAAGTTCTCCCAAGTGATGGTGCGGTCGCCGAGGGTGCTGCGGCGATGGAACCACAGATCCGGCGGGTTCCAGCTGCAGGTGGTGAACTGCCGGTCCTCCGCGTCCGAATCCGCGACCAGGAAGCCGCACCAGTGCAGATCTTCGGTGAACCGCGAGATGAGCGCGTGCGGCAGATCGGTATCGGCTGCGGCGGGCTGATCGAGCAGTGTGAGCAGCCGCAGATCGTGGATGCGCAGATCGCACCAAGCCAGCGGGTGTTCCAGCACGAAGCCGTTCGAGTCCCGGTGCAGCACAGCGAACTTCGACAGCGTCACCGGTCCGGGGAACGGAGTTGTCGGTCGGGGGCCGGGCAGTGCGAACGGGCGGAGGGTGTAGAGGTCACGCCCGCTGTCGCGCATCGTCACAGTCAACCAGCCACTGCGGGCAAGCCGGTCCATCAAGTCCGTGACATCGGCTCCGCCCGCTGCCGCGGACATCTCCGATACTGTCGCGGGGCCGCGGTTGAGCGTCTTCAGCGCTTGGAGCTGACCGGCGGGGAGGCCGGTCAGCTTCTCGTTGCGCGGCGGATTCAGCAGGATCGCGCCCGTGGGGAGAGTCAGGCAGGTGGCGCCGTCCCGCAGGGCGAATCTGGTCTGGTCGGGATATCTGACAGCGGGCAAACCGCTAACCTCCGCTTGTCGAACCAATTCGATCGGGACGCTACCTATTTCGAGGCAGCGGCGAACGCGGGTGAGATCTTGTCCAGGATGTAGGGCACCGAGAGGGCGGTCGGCTGGTTCACCGCGCTGATCTCCTGAGTGGTCAGGAACACGACCGAGCCCTTCTTCACGGCGGGCAGCGCGGCGTATCCCGGCAGGTTGCGATAGGCCTCGTCCATGCCGGGGGAGTAGCCGGCCAACAACAGATCAGCGGTGAGTTCGTCGACGCGCTCCGGCGACAATGCCAGACGACCCTGATTGGAGGGCTGCTCGGTGAGATTCTTGGGGATGGTCAGGCCGAGCTGGGCGAATACCTTGGCGGAGCCGTCGTTCTGGTCGGTGAGCACCATCAGCTGGGTGGGCCCGCTCAGCCAGGTGCTGGCGAAGGTCTTGCCTTTCAGTCCTGGGTTGGCCGCGATGATCCCCTCGATCTTCTTGTCCACATTCGAGATCACCGCGCTCGCCTCATCCTGCTTGCGCAGCACCTTGCCCAGTGCGGTCACCTGGTCCTGCCATGGGGTGACGGTGTCCTTGGTGAGGCCGGGCAGAGTAGGCGCGATCTTGGTGAACTCGTCGTAATTCTTCTGATCGGCGAGAAATGTATCGGCGAGAATGAGATCCGGCTCCAGCGCGGCGACCTGCTCGGCGATATTGCCCATCGGGTTGAGAACCTTCGCGGATTCCAGCGACTTCGGCTCCCACGGGGGCGCGCTCTGGGAGACCATGGCGATGGTGTCGACGTAGCCGACCGGGTTCGCCCCGAGCGCCAGAGTGGCATCCAGCCACTGGTTGCCGAGGGCGACGATCTTCTTCGGGGTTCCCTCGATGGTGGTTTCTCCACGCGCGTGGGTGATGGTGATCCGATCGCCGGAAGTGGAATCGTCGTCCGACGAGCCGCACGCGGTGACGCCGAGAGTAAGCGCACCGGCCAGTACGGCTACCGCCGCCCTCGTCCACACGCGGGGTGCTCGAACACGCTTCATCGTTGAACCTCCTTCATCGGGGAACCTCCCCAGCTCGGCCTATCAGAAGCCAAACTCAGCCAAGGCTAACCTATCTTGCGGATTCCTGAGAAGGTGGCCCGAGCGGCTGACCTCACCGCTCGGCAGAGGCCGGAGGCATGCGTTCGAGTGTCGTTGTGGCCCAGTGCCTCGGAGTGATCCCTGTGCGCGAAGCGCGGCTCGATTGGCCGCCGTGTCCGCGGGGTTCTACTGTGCATCACGATGACATCAACACCGCCCGTTGTGTTTGCCGTGACGATGATTTTCGTGGTCGCAGTGTCCATTGGACGCTGGTTGCTGGTCAACGACGCTGTAGCGGACAAGTTGATCAATCGCGCACTGCGGTGCGACGTCGCGGCCGTGCTGATCGGCTACCTGGTGGCTACGGTCGGAGGTGACGCGGCGCTGGGGCAACAGTTGTTCATGAGTCTCGGCGTGTTCTCGTTGGCCTATTCCTATGGCGTCGCTCGGCTGCTGGACGGTGCCAGCACAGCGGGCGCCGACGCGCGGCAACGCCGATACAACACCTTTGCGGCGATGTTCGCGCTGATCACCTGGGTATGCGCGGTGTCGGAGCGGCTCGGCGTCGACTTGCGCTCGGCCGTCGACTGGGAAGGGTTGTTGTGGTCGGTGACCTGTTTGTTCACCGGCTGTATCGGCGTGCTGCTCGCTCGCGCGTGCGTCCGGGAACTCCGGCTGGGGACGCCGGTCCTGCGGGAGCGACTGACGTACTCGGCGCTGCTCGTGTTCGGGATCTACTGCGTGGTGTCCACTACGGGTGGGGTCATCCAAGTAGCGGGTGGCGCTGTGCCGGGCTCTCCCGGTCTCGGATGGGCTGTTGCCTCGATCGTCGCGTTCGGCATCCTCGCGGCCCTCGTATCGATTCCGCTGTTGGATGCGTTGGCGATACGCGCCGGCTTGGATCGGGACGCTCGCTATTGCCGCCGGTTGCGGCCCCTGTGGCGTGATCTCACGACGGCGGTTCCGGAAGTCGTACTGCGCCAGCACCATTTCGAGTCGGCATCACGCCTGTACCGGATGACGGTGGAGATCCAGGACGCGCTGGTTGTGCTCCGGCAGTACGCGCCGGCGTCGGTCAGCCGGCAGGCGGCGGCCGACCGTCACCAGGCCGTTCGCGTCGCCTCTGCGGCGCGGCTGGAACAGTGCGGCGCGATCGCGCCCGTAGCCCCCGGTGATCACGCGGATCAGCTGGGTTACCTGCTGGACCTGGCGCGCCGGTGGCCGCGCGGCGTCGACCCAGCGGGTGCACAGGACGGTCCGGCTCGCCTGTCGGGATGGGGACGCGCAGCGTGGTCCGCCGTCCGGCGCATGGCGCGGTCGCCGAAAGGCCCGAATGTGCCCGCATCGAACGCTTCTGCCCGAACGGCGTGATAGATACTCGCGAGTGGGAGCGCGCGGAAGGCCGTAGCGGTGGTGCTACGGGGCAGATTCGGCACAAGCGGCCGCCACCGCGGCGGTATCCCAATAGAAGGGTCGCACCTCGGCGATGCGGCCGTCGACGAAGGTGAGTGTCTGCAGAATCGCGAAGGTGAGTTCGCGGCCGGTCGCGCGTGCTCGTGCGTGCACATCGGTGTGCACCACGGCGGTCTCCCCGGTCGCGAGGAAGCGCTGATCGCGCAGATCGAATACCTCCCATGTGTCGCTCATCGCGCGGAAGAACCGCTCCAGACCCTCATGACCACGCCAGATTCCGCCGTAGGGCAGATTCTCGGCCTGATGAAGCACCACCGAAGGGTGGAAGTACGGAGCGAGCAGTTCGAATGAGGCGTTGCCCGGCCCGCCCTCCGCGAGATATTTCGCTTCCGCGGCGTACATCGCGGTCAACACGGTCATCGATGCGCTCGTGGACGAAGTCATGCGGCCAGTCTGGTCGTCCGGCCGGACCGGAACCGGCGGTAATCGGACGTCGCGATGCGGCTATGGCACGCCCGTTCCCGCGCGCGTCACGCGCGGGACAGTGGCGACCGAATCAGCCCATCGCGACGGGCTCCTGGCGGGTGTCGTGGCGCAGGCCGACGGACATGATGTCGGACGGTTCGTCGAGTTCGATCCGGTGCCAACGATTCCGGGGCACGACGAAGGCGGTCCCGGACGTGAGACGGACCATCGTCTCGTCGCCGCCGGGGCGTTCCGGTCGCAGGTAGAGGCGCAGCGCGCCGCGCAGGCAGCACACCGCTTCGTCACTGCCTGGGTGGACTTCCCAGTGGTCGGCGTGCACGTCGGCGTCGGATTCGACGTGGAAGGTCGCGAGCTGCCAGCCGCCGTCACCGGTGCTCATCCGGCGTTCACCGGCGGCTACCCGGCCGTCTCCGCCGAAATGGACGGCTCGGCTGAACAAATCGATGGGTGTGTGGTTCATGCCGCTCCCCTCGAGGCTGAGTTTCTATACATGTATAGAAACTAACCCGGCGGACCGCCCGTGTCCACCTCCGATTCGGTGGATGGGCGATGATGGACCCATGCCGAGGTCTCCGTCACAGCCCCAGCGCACCGGCCGACCTGCGCGGATCTCCCGTACGGAGATCGTCGCGGCGGCCAACGCGGTGATCGATGCCGAGGGGGTCGAAAAGCTGACCATGCGCCGCTTGGCCACCGACCTGGGTTGCACGCCGATGGCGCTCTACCACCACGTCCGCGACAAAGAAGACCTGCTCCGGCTGCTGCTCGACGACTACGCCGATCGGGTGGCGTGGCCGGATCTGCCGGACGATCCGCGGGAGCGCGTCCGCGTCGCGGCGCGCGCCATGCACGATGTGCTCGCCGCCCGCCCGTGGATCATCGAGATACTCGCCGCGGACGATCTTTTCGGCGTCTCGGCGCTGTGGGTCAGCGAATCCATCATCGACGGTTTCGCGGCCTGCGGCCTGTCGTTGGAGCGCGCCGTCGCCGCCTATCGCACCATCTGGTACTACACGGCAGGCGATCTCATCGTGCGCGCCCGATCCGCCCGCCGGGCCGCCGAGGATCGCCCCACCTTCCGCGCCCGAGTCTTCGCCGACCTCGATGCCGAAACATTCCCTCGTCTAGCCGCTCTCGGCCCCAATTACGTGACCCTCGCCACCCGGAACACCTACACACTCGGCCTCGACGCCCTCATCGCGGGCCTGCTGGCGGAACGGTAGTCGAATGGTGGGTTGTGGCGTTGCCTCGGAACGCCCTTCCACTACCGATGGTGAGTAATCCACAACTGGCGTGTTGTTCACAGGGGTCGGTTGTGTGGGGGATCGGCGGTGGCGCGGTGGTCATGCTGGAGGCATGCGATCTGGCTTGGAGCAATTGCGAGACAAGCAATTCGGCGTCTTCACCGCTCGGCAGATACAGCGCGAGTATTCCCGGGCCGAGCTGCGCGCACGGGTCGACCGCGGTGAGTGGGTGCGGGTCTTCCATGGGGTATATCGGGAGGCCACCACCCCGGCCTCGCCCGAACTGCGGGTCGAGGCCGCACGCCTGTCGATGGGAGTGGCCTCGGTGGCCGCCGCCTACCGCACCGCCGCCGAGCTGCACGGATTCTCGGTCTTGGCCGACCACCCGACCGAAGTGCTCGGCATTCGGGCCGCTCGCTCCAATCGGCTGGTCGTGCATCGCGAGCGAGCAGATCCGGTGGATCTGGTCTCGGTCCACGGCACGGCCGTCACCGGCGCGGTGCGCACGGCTGTCGATCTCGCTCGCACTCTGCCCCGGATGGACGCGCTGGCGACCTTGGACGCGGCACTGCGCTGCGGACTCTCCCGCGCCGCGCTGTCCACCGAACTCGACAAGCACGCCGGGCGGCGCGGGCGCCGGCAAGCCGCCGAGCTGATCGCACTGGCCGACGGCCGAGCCGAATCACCCGTGCGGCGGATGCTCGTCGAGTCGCGACCGGACCGCGACCGGCAGGCGCGAACCGCGCCCGCGCGGTGCGGCATTCCGACTCAGAAAGTCACCCGCTGGTCGGCGGGCAGGAACAACTTGTCGCCTTCCTTCACCTCGAAGGTCTTGTAGAACTCCTCGAGGTTCCGGACCACCTGGTTGCAGCGGAATTCGGCGGGGGAGTGGGTGTCGGCGGCGAGGTAGCGGACCGTGAGTTCCTTGGTCTGCTTCTCGCGCCAGCTGCGGGCCCAGGACAGGAACATGGTGCGGTAGTCCGGATCGGTGACCCCGCGGCGTTTCTCGGCGATGCGGAAGGCGGCCAGCGTGATCTGCAGTCCGCGCAGGTCGGCGAGGTTCTCGCCGACGGTGAGCTCACCGTTGACGTGCTGGTTCGGCTCGAGTCCCTCCGGTACCAGCACGTTGTACTGGTCGACGAGTTGCTTGGCCTTGGCGTCGAACGCGGCGCGGTCCTCGGGCGTCCACCAGTCCCGCCGGTTGCCGTCCCCGTCGTACTTGGAGCCCTGGTCGTCGAAGCCGTGGCCGATCTCGTGGCCGATGGTAGACCCGACCGCACCGAAATTGACGGCGGGCAACGCGTCTTTGTCGAAGAACGGCGGCTGCAAGTAGGCGGCGGGGAAGACGATCTGGTTGGAGGTCGACGAGTAGTAGGCGTTCACCGTCTGGGGCGACATGCCCCACTCGGCCTTGTCGACCGGCGTGCCGAGTCGCGCGAACGCACGCTTGACCTCGAACGCGTTGACGGCGAGCAGCGATTCGATCAGCTTGCCCTTGGTGATCGTCAGCTTCGAATAGTCGACCCACTTGTCCGGGTAGCCGATCTTGGGATCGATCTTGTCCAGTTTCTCCAGCGACGCGGTCCTGGTGGCGGGCGACATCCAGGTGGAATTCGTGAAGTTCTCCCGGTACGCCGCGATGACGTCGGCCAGCATCTCCTTGGCGCGCTCCTTGGCGTCGGGCGGGAAGTGCTTGGCCACGTACAGTTTCCCGAGCTGCTCGCCGAGATGCTCGTCGACGATGCCGACACCGTACTTCCAGCGTTCGGGCCGCTCGTCCTGCCCGTTGAGCACCTTGCCCTTGAAGTCGAAATTCGCGTCGTTGACGGCCTTGGGCAGATAGGGAGCGAACTCCCGCAGCACGTACAGCTTCAGGTAGTCACGCCAGGTGGGGATGTCCACCTCGGTCCACAGCTGACCGGCCGCCGTGAGGTACGACGGCTGGTTGACCACCATCGTCGCGAACAGCTCGCGCGGGCGATCGGTGTTCCCCGCCAGCCACGGATCCCAGTCGAAGCCCGGGGCGAGCGCGGTCATGTCCGCCCAGCTGTACACGTTGTACGTGGCGTCGGTGTCCCGGTTGCGCACGTTGTCCCAGTGCGCGGGCGCGATGCGCTTCTCCAGGTCGAACACCCGCTGAGCAGTACCGGCCGGGTCGGCCAGCCCGGCGCCCGCGGCGATGCGCTCGAGGAAGATCCGGTATTGCGCGAGCACCTCGGCGTACTCCGGCTTCCGGTAGTACTGCTCACCGAGTCCGAGGCCGGACTGTCCGACCGAAGGGATGTAGGCGTCGGAATTCTTCCGGTCGACGCCGATGCCGAGGCCGATCAGCCCGCCGATCGGCAGCTCGGCCATCACCTTCGCCAGATCCGCCTTGGTGGCGGCGCCGTCGATCTTCGCGAACAGCGGCGCCAGCGGCGTCATGCCGAGACGTTCGATCTCGTCCCAGTCCACCCGCGCGTCGTAGAGGTCCTTGATCTGCTGTTCCTCCGACCCTGGCCGCGGGTCCCGGATCCCCTCGATGATCTCCCGCAGCTGCTGCTGGGTGCGTTCGGCCGCCTCGCTGGTCGAGCCGAAGGCGACCTTGTCCGGCGGCAGCTGGTAGTCCCGCAGCCACTTGCCGTTCACGTGCCGGTAAAGGTCGTCCTGCGGCCGGATCGTCTCGTCCGCTCCGGTGAGATCGACGCCGGTGAGCGTCCGGCTCGCGGGTTCGGCGTCGTTCGAGCACGCGACCAGGGCGGCGGTGGCCGGGACCGCTCCGAGCGCGATCAGGAAGGCACGACGATCCAGCTTCGCTGGCCGACCGGTAGATGTCACGAGAATCCTCTCCCCGACGCGGCGTTGCCGCAGATGTACGAAGGCAGCCTTGCAGGACACGAGGCTACCGGCGCGGAGGCGGGCAGGCCCGGATTGGGGAATGGGCCCGGTCGCGTGGCCCCGATTTGGGAACGACCTGCGGATTCCCATACACTGGACCGGTTGCCTGCGGGAGCTGTGCCCGCAATCCGGCAGTGAACCCCCAGTGGTTGGTTCCGCGTTTCTTGCTCGAACCGAGGAAAACCGCTGGCAGGCGCGCGTCCGGAGGGCAACCGACCATGCCCGTCGGGTCGGCAATCCGGCGTGCACATACGTCCAGGTCAAGGAGGACGCTGAAGTGATTCAGCAGGAGTCGCGACTGCGCGTCGCCGACAACACGGGCGCGAAGGAGATCCTTTGCATCCGCGTTCTCGGCGGTTCGTCGCGTCGCTATGCCGGTATCGGCGACATCATCGTCGCCACCGTGAAGGACGCCATCCCCGGCGGCAACGTGAAGCGGGGTGACGTCGTCAAGGCCGTCGTCGTGCGCACCACCAAGGAGCGCCGTCGTCCGGACGGTTCCTACATCAAGTTCGACGAGAACGCGGCCGTGCTCATCAAGGCGGACAACGACCCGCGCGGCACCCGCATCTTCGGCCCGGTCGGCCGCGAGCTGCGCGACAAGAAGTTCATGAAGATCGTCTCGCTGGCTCCGGAGGTGCTCTGACATGAAGGTGCACAAGGGTGACACCGTGCTCGTCATCTCGGGCAAGGACAAGGGCGCCAAGGGCAAGGTCATCCAGGCCTACCCGAAGGAGAACCGGGTTCTCGTCGAGGGCGTGAACCGGATCAAGAAGCACGTCGCGAACTCCGCCAACCAGCGCGGCGCCTCCTCGGGCGGCATCGTGACCCAGGAAGCCCCCATCCACGTCTCGAACGTGATGGTCGTCGACTCCGACGGCAAGCCGGCCCGTATCGGCTACCGGACCGACGAGGAGAGCGGCAAGCGGGTCCGGATCTCCCGGAAAAACGGGAAGGACATCTGATATGACCACGACGGAAACAGTGTCGTCGGGGCGCTCCGCAGGCTCCGCGCCCGTGCAGCCCCGGCTGAAGCAGCGCTACCGCGAAGAGATCAAGGACGCGCTGAACAAGGAATTCGACTACGCCAACGTGATGCAGATCCCGGGCGTGGTGAAGGTCGTCGTCAACATGGGTGTCGGCGACGCCGCCCGCGACGCGAAGCTGATCAACGGCGCCGTCGAGGACCTGGCCCTGATCACCGGTCAGAAGCCGCAGATCCGCAAGGCGACCAAGTCCATCGCGCAGTTCAAGCTGCGTGAGGGCATGCCGATCGGCGCCAAGGTCACCCTGCGCGGCGATCGGATGTGGGAGTTCCTCGACCGCCTGGTCTCCATCGCGCTCCCCCGTATCCGCGACTTCCGCGGCCTGTCGCCGAAGCAGTTCGACGGCAACGGCAACTACACGTTCGGCCTGAGCGAGCAGTCGATGTTCCACGAGATCGATGTCGACAAGATCGACCGCCCGCGTGGTATGGACATCACCGTGGTGACCACCGCGACCAACAACGAAGAAGGCCGTGCCCTGCTCAAGCACCTCGGCTTCCCGTTCAAGGAGAACTGAGCACATGGCTAAGAAAGCACTGGTCAACAAGGCCAACGCCAAGCCCAAGTTTGCGGTCCGTGCCTACACCCGCTGCCAGCGGTGCGGTCGCCCGCACGCGGTCTACCGCAAGTTCGGCCTCTGCCGCGTGTGCCTGCGCGACATGGCGCACCGGGGCGAACTGCCCGGAGTGCACAAGAGCTCCTGGTAAGCTCGCGCTCTTTGTGAGCGCACCCGTATAGCAAGCGCTGAGGACACGGACTCGCACTGAGTCCGTGTCCTCAGCGTTGTATAGAGGCGCGTCCAACGCGGCAACACTGACCGAACGCAGTTTTCTGCCGCGAACGCCGCCGTCGAGTGTCAGTTCTTTTCGTCCTCTGACTGTGTTCGGACTCTCGAGGATGTAAATGTGCGGCCGGCCTCGGCTGTGATTTGTCCAGGATATTCGGTTCGATGAACCGTTCTGTGTCGATAGCGCTTAACGTCGCGGGGGCACAACAGTTGGTTCGGAAGGTGGCGGCGAGCGTGACAGGTACCGAGGCGAAGCTCGATGAACTGGTCAAGATCCTGACGATCGCCGCGGAACCGGCGGGTGAGGCCGGTGTCGCCAAGCGGGAGAAGAAGGGCGTGCCGAGCGTTCGCCAGCGTGTGGACATGCTGCTCGACCGCGGGACGTTCATCGAGACCGGTGCGCTGGCTCGTCAGCCCGACCGACCGGATGCTCTCTACGGTGACGGGCTGGTCACCGGTCGCGGTCTGATCGGAGGCCGTCCGGTGGTGGTGATCGCCCACGATCAGACCGTGTACGGCGGGTCGGTCGGTATCACGTCCGCCCGCAAGTTCATGCGGGCGCTGCAACTGGCGTTCGACAACGCGTGCCCGGTGGTGACGATCAATGATTCCGGCGGTGCGCGTATCCAGGACGCGGTGGGTTCGATCGCTTCGTTCGGTGATATTTCGCGGGTGCTGGAGAAACTGTCCGGGTATGTGCCACAGGTGTCGATCATTCTCGGCAAGTGCGCGGCGGGTTCGGTGTACGGGCCGATCAACACCGACGTGCTCATCGGCACCAAGGATTCCTACATGTTCGTCACCGGGCCGGAGGTGATCAAAGCCGTCAACGGTGAGGACATCACCGCCGAGGAGCTCGGTGGCGCCGAGGTGCAGGCCAAACGCGGCACCCTGCATCACGTGGCCGACACCGAGCAGGAAGCCTACGAGTGGGCGCGCAACTATCTGAGCTACATGCCGACGAGCTGTCTCGAGCTGCCGCCGATCGTGAACCCCGGCCTGGAGCCGGAGATCACTGCCACCGATCGGGAGCTCGACACGATCATCCCGGATTCCGATCGCGCCGGTTACGACATGCACGAGATCCTGCTGCGGATTTTCGACGACGGTGAATTCCACGAGATCCGCGCCGCGTTCGCCCCGAATCTGATCACCGGGTTCGCCAGGGTCGACGGCTATCCGGTCGGTGTGATCGCCAACCAGCCGCTGGTGCTGGGCGGTTCCATCGACGCCGCCTGCTCGGACAAGTCGACCTACTTCATCCGGCTCTGCGACGCGTTCAATATCCCACTGGTGTTCGTCGCGGACACGCCGGGCGTGCTGCCGGGTCTCGAGCAGGAAGCCAACGGTGTGATCATCCGCGGCGGGCGGGTGCCGCGGGCGATCATCGAGGCGACGGTCCCGATCATCAACCTGGTCGTGCGCAAGTCTTACGGTGGCGCCTACGGCATGATGGCGGCCCGACAGGTGGGCGCCGATATCAGTTTCGCCTGGCCGACGGCCCGGATCGCGGTGATCGGCGCCGAGAGCGCGGTCGACCTCATCGGCAAGCGGCAACTGGCGGCGGTGCCGGAGGAGCATCGGGCGGCGGCGCGCGAGTTCATGATCAACCAGTACAACGAGACGATCGCCACCCCGTGGATCGCCGCCGAACGCGGCTACATCGACGCGGTCATCGAACCGTCGCGGACCCGTCTGGAGATCCGGAGCGCGCTGCGCCTGTTGCGGGACAAGCCGCCGGTCAAGCCGGAGTTCAACCCGCGCAAGCACCCGGTGTACCCGATGTGATCTTCCCGTTTACTCCGCGGCTGGGCGCACGGCACGCCGAGGCTGTCACACCGGCAGGTTGCCGGAAGAGGCATCTGGCGACCTCCTCGACCGATGTCGGCCCTGAAGTCACCGGTAACGCGGACGCGACATAGCCCGCGCGGCTGTGTGACCACCGAGCGTGCGCCGAGTAGCGAATCACGGACGACCAGAAGCAAGGCGCTGCGGCGGATCGTGTCCGCCGCAGCGCCTTTCGCGTTTCAGCTCAGCAGATCAATCGCTGATTGTCAGGGCAGCACCTGCGGAATGACATCCGGCGCGACCGTACCCACGACCGCGCCGACCACGGCACCCAGGATGGCGGTGGTCACCACGCCGACCGCGGCGCACAGCACGTAACCGACGACGAAGGCCGCCACGGTCGGAATGCAGGTGATGAGGGCGGCGACCGCACCGACGCCCGCGCCCGCGGCCGCACCGTTCATGACCGGATCCGGGTACTGCGCGCCCGGATTGGTCGCGATGTCCTTCAGTTCCGCGCCCGTCGCCGCCGAGACCTCAGGTGTCGTCACCGACAGCGTGCGGCCGTCTTCGGACACCTTGGCATCCAGGGCGATGGTGGTCCCGGACGGCGTGGCCAGCGTGCGCGGAAGCTCCGTGACCGCCGCGCCGACCTGGTTCACGACCTTGATCGACGTCTCCCCGAGCTGGAACGTGCCCGCGTCCAGCGTGGCGGACACGCTGCGCAGGTCCGGCGCGACCGTGGTGTGGTAGCCGATGTCCGCGGAGGTGCCCGACGTAGAAATCGCCTGCGCCAACTGCGCCTGCTCGGCGTAGTTGGTGGCCGATGCGGCTCCGGCACCGGCGAACGTAGTCGCCACGGCCAGCGGCAGCGCACCGATGAGCGCCTTACGACCGACCCGAATTGCAGCGCGATAGACCATTGATTTTCTTCTCCTCCCCGACCCCCGACACCCCCACGTGGACGAATCGAACGCCGTTTCGTGTGATGTGAACGCACTATTGGTAGCGATTGGGCGGCCCTCGAGGCAAGTCCTGTGACATTGTCGACAATGGGGAACCGATTGCGCAGCAGCATATTTGGATACAGCATGGAGTTGGCAAACCGAGAGCGAATGCTGCCGCCGACCCCGCCACCGCATCGGGTGACTGCCGGTCACCGACTCCTGGATGGTTGCTCGGCCGCGGGGGCGCTCGGCCGGCCGTGGCTGCTACCCGAATCGCCTTGCCGCAGCATGAATACACGGTTACCGGCGGCCACCCCGCCGACCCGCGAGCCGTCGACCACGAGCCGGGCACGGGACGACCTTCCGCCGTCTCGAGAATCCCGTCCTGGTACTGGTCCCAGGCGCTTTCGGCGGGATTCCAGGTCAAGAGGAAAGCGCCTCGAGGTGCTGCCGGAGCGTACTGAATACCTTCCTCGAAAGGGTCTGGCAGATACTGCACCGGATTCCTGCCACTAGTCGGCACCGGAGACCCGATCAGCGCCATATGAACGGGATCGGTCTCTTGCAGGGGCGCCCGATCAGTGCGATCTTCTCCGCCCCTGGACGAACATCGGCCACGCGCTCGTAGTCTTCGATTCGATAGACAGCCACGATCGTGCCGTCGACCGAGAACGTCGCAAACTGTTCGTTGTCGAGGCGTTTTTCGACAGATTCCAGCGTCCGCGATTGTGTCTCCATAATCCTTCGACGCTGACCCTGGGGTCGTGCCCTGCCCAGCGCCGATGCAACGAGTCGGACATCGCTTCTTCGGACGTGAGTTCCCCATCGAGGACGTAGCCGAATGTTGACCACCACGGAGCTCAGTCTGTCGTGAGTTCATTGTCGGGCAGTCGGATTCGGACCCGGTTCCTGGCAGAGTCGTCGGACCACAGGTCTCACCGATGCCACCGCGGCAACACTGATCGTGGCCGGGTGCGCGCGACGATGGCCGCTCTCGGGCGGTTGACGGTATCCGGGATTCTGTACCAGCTCAACGTAGGTCGACGGTGACATAGAGCGCTAGAGGCGATCATCCCCACTGCGCAGATGCGCGGCCTTGCCACGGCGCACTCTAAAGTGCTGCTAGCAAGCATGTTCCGAAGCTTCTGTCGCCAGACACACTTGAAGCGTTAAGGTTTCAAGGACAGACAGCACTGCATAGGGGGAGAAGTCTTGCTGCCGCACCAGGTGCAATACGCGCACAGCAAGTTCCGGTCGATGGTGGAGACCAGTTCGGGCAATGAGTTCGAGAAGCTCTTTCACCAGCTCATGGAGTATCGGTACAGCGACTATGTGCCGATTCGAACTCATGGCAACCTTGGCGACCTCGGTGGAGACGGTCTTCGTACGCAGAGCCGGACACTCTACGCATGCTATGCGCCGGAGACGTTCAAGGCGTCCAGGGTCAGGCGCAAGTTCCGCGATGACGTCGAAAGCGCGATCGCCAAGCGGTCGGAGCAGTTCACGACCTTCGTGTTCGTCCACAACGACCAACGTGGCATACATCCGGTTATCTCGGGGGAACTGGTGACAGTCGGAGACGACCACCCCGACAAAGTGTTCCAGCAGATGGGTCCGCGGAAACTTTGGAACGAGGCCGTGCACCTCGACCGGGTCGAGATGGAAGGTCTCCTCGGAGCTCCCATACCGGTCGAGCACGTCGTCTACAGCATCGGGATGGCGGAGATCGAGCCGCTCCTCAAGCATCTGGCCGAACACCGGGATCGCCATGCCGTGGTCGAGTCCATTCCTCTGCCAACAACGTACAAGGTCGATTACAACCGGCTCTCCGTCTTTGCTCGGGACCGGCTTCAGGCAGGTCGGCGCTACGTGCATCTCATCGAGGCGTATTACCGCAACGTGCTCGACCTCAGGGAACGGGACGAAGTAGCGGCCGACTTCCGAGAGTATTACCGGCGGATGCATCGCCAGCACGGAGCCGACACGGACGAGATTTTTTGGGAAATGCAGTGTTATGTCCTGGGTCAGGCTGCCCCCAAGTGGGATCGTGAGGATGCGGCGAAGGTGGTGCTTGCCTACTTCTTCGATGAATGCGACATCTTCGAAGTGCCGCCTCCTGGATGGCAGCCGACCAAGGTGGAGCAGGGAGGGATGGCATGATCACACCGACGAAGGGCATTGCCCCTGACCGCGCTCTTCTCGCTGTCGGTGCCCAGATCGCCATGCAACTGGACCAGCCGCTCACCGTCAGCCAGACCTGGTCGCGACTGCGCGAGTGGCGTCGACGGAACGGCCATTCGGCTCCGCTGTCGTTCGGCTGGTTCGTCCTGGCATTGGACGTCCTGCATGCACTTGGTTCGGTAGATCTGGACGATGACCTGATCACGAGGAGGGCCGCCCATGCTGCGCCTGCTGAGCGCTGACGACGAGCGGTTCAAGACGATTATCTTCAAGTCGGGGCTCAACCTGCTGGTAGCGGAGAAGACCGCGACCTCGCAATCTACCGATAGTCGTAACGGCGCAGGCAAGTCCAGCATGATCGAGCTGCTGCACTTCCTGTTGGGTGCGCGTGCTGACAATAAGCACTTGGCCGCTCGAAAGGAACTTCGTCGCACTACTTTCACCCTTGCCCTGGACTGGCCAGACATGAAAGAGCAGCTACGAGTCAGCCGAACCGGTAGAGACGTCGGCGAAGTCACACTTTTTCCTGCAGTGCGCGCGCGGACACCTACACCCGGCCTGGGAACCTCTGCGGAATCACCCGAACTCGAGTTGCCCTTTTTCGTCGAACAGATGGTGCCGACCCGTATCGAGACCGCTCAGCCGCAGACGGTGTCGCTTGCTGAGTGGCAGACGCTTATCGAGCACAAACTATTCGGACTCAGCGGCGAGTATCCGGGTGTCAGTGGTCGGGCATTGCTGTCGTTTCTCATCCGTAGGGTCGGCGATCACGGGTTCAACGAAGCTATACGCAGCTTCGCGCGCCAGCCCGAAGCCAAGGCCACGCCCAACCTCGCTTATCTCCTTGGGCTCGATTCCACCCTCGCCGCTCGATACCAGGACATCGCGGCTAAAAAGGCCACCCGAGACCAATTGAGAAAGGCGGTGAACGACCCGGTTTGGGGACAAGTGGTCGGTAAGCCCGCCGATCTTCGCGGTGAGATCGCCGTTCAGAATAAGAAGATCAGTGACCTTCGACGTCAGTTGCAGTCGTTCCGGGTGGTGCCGCAGTACGAGGAACTCAAGGAACGCGCTGATGAACTGACACGCCGGATTCGGGAACTCGGTACACAGGACGTCATCGATCGGAGGAACCTCGATCACCTCGAACAAGCTGTCGAAGAAACGGTGGATCCAGAGGTTCGCTACCTAGAACAGGTCTATCAGGAACTGGGCGTGACTCTGCCAGGTCAGGCACTGCGTCGATTCGACGAGGTTCGAGCCTTCCATGCCGCGGTTGTCCGAAATCGGCGCACTTATCTGGAAAGCGAAATAGAGGCAACTCGCAAAGCGCTGGCGGAGCGCAAGGCAGAGCGTGCTCGCCTGGACGAGGAACAAAGCAGGATCTTGCGGGAGTTGAGCGAAGGCGGCGCCTTAGAGGTTCTCACCACTCTCCAGAAGGCATTGGCTCAGGAGGAATCGAAACTGGGGGCGTTGCAACACCGTCTGAAGTCAGCCGAGACAGTGGAGGCAAGCAGCAGAGAGATCGAGGCATCCCGGGTCGCACTCCGTGAGGAAGTTGCCGTCGATCTGGAAGAACGTCAACAACAGATCAATCGGGCGACTGAACTCTTTCACGAATTGGCCAGCAGGCTCTACGGTCGCGACAGGACCGCCTACCTTTCGGTCGAAGCCGGACCGAACAGCTTGAAAATTGCACCAAAGATTCATAGCGATAACAGCGCAGGGATCAACAAGATGTCGATCTTCTGCTTCGACCTAACCATGGCGGCGATCGCCCACCGCGACGGCCGCGCGCCGGACTTTCTGGTGCACGATAGTCACATTTTCGATGGGGTGGACGACCGTCAACTCAGCCGAGCACTCGAGGCCGCAGCCGACCTCACCGAAGCGGAAGGCATGCAATACATCGCGACGATCAACGAGGATGATTTATCGAAAGCCCGGAACCTCGGCTTCGATCCAGAGCCGTTCATCATTCAGCCTCGATTGACCGACGCTTACGACAGTGGTGGACTGTTCGGATTCCGTTTCGAGCGCTGAGAGAAAGGATCGACGCTGCGTCAGCGCTTCGCGACAGTTTCCTGTATATCTTCGCGGAGCTCTCCGAATGCGGATCGATGGCGGGCGTGGACGAGAACGGCCAGGAGTGGGCGCGTTCGTACAACACGTCTGCCTATGGGGCTGTGGGTTTCTTCCGGGATGTCCACTCCACCCTGTACGCATATGGCAGCGCCCTCAACGACATCGGCTTCACTCATGCCCAGGCCGACGCGACCGTCAAGGGCGCGCCGCCACCGGACCGGCCCACCGACCCGGGCATGCCGGTTTTCCGGCCGTTCTCGGTCCCCGCCTCCGCGGGCGGCCCTGGTCAGGGCATCGTGGACAAGGGCATCAACATAATCAGCCACATCGGCATACCTGTTCCTGACGGCGACACCGGAAAACTCGCGAAGGCCGCCGACGCGTGGGACCGTCTCGGCACGATCTACCAGAACACGAACGCCCGCGACAAGATCACGATCGCGGCGAGCTTGTTCGACAGCGTCACCGCAGACGACGCGGACTACATCCGGGACGACCTCAAATCCCTTGCGAACTCGATCGATCAGCTGCTGACCGCGTGCACGCAGATCAGCCAGTCCTGCCTCGCGTACAAGGACGCGCTGTCGGAACTCCGCGACGAGATCAAGGGTTTCCTGAGATCCCTGGCCCAGGATCTCGCCATCGACGCCGCGATCACCATCGGCCTTTCGCTGATCAGCTTCGGTGCCGGAGCGGTCACCGCAGGCAAGGCTCTGGTCACGGTGCAGAAATGGGCGGGAAAGATCAAAGACGGCATCATCGCCTGGCGAGGGCGCAAGGCATTACAGATCGCCGGTATCGGCCAAGAGGCGAAGGACGCCACTGTCAAGGCCAGAAAGGTGGTCACCGACCTACGTGATCGACTACGCGGCAAACGCGCCGCTGACGCGACCAATGCTCCCAAATCGCCGTCCAAGGCGATTGTAGACGAAAAGAAGTACGAGTATCTCTTCGGTAGGGCGGCAGAAGATGCGCACAACTCGCCTAGATCGTTGCAGAATCAATCGCAATTGAACCGGGTGGGCGTTTTCGACAACCAGGCTGGAAGGAATCTGCTCAATAGTCATTTCGACGAAGTCGTCCGCACGGACAGTAATATCGCAAGAACTTCTCGAATGATTATGGAGAATTCCAAGTGCGGGAGTCGCTGTTCGTCGGTCCGAACGGTATTCTGAAGTTTGAAACAACATGGCAAGTGACGCCGGAAGGCCTACGCTTGACAACTGTGATTCCAAAGGGTGGAGGAGCGTAGATGGCCGAGTATGAGTTCATTGAGCCGGATGAGTCAGAGTTTTTGGAGGCGTTCGGGGCCGAACGTGTAGCCGTCCCCGGGGCTGCTGCTTCCTTTGTGGTCGGTATCTACTCCGATGATCGGAACAAACTGGAACTATCATACGACGTAATAGCGCGATCCGCGCGGGTGCGCTGGTTGCAGGACTCGATGGTCGTGGTGGATATCTTCCGGGAGCAGGTGAATCGAATTGCGGTCGACCACGGCGGAATTGTCAAGATATCGACCAGCGGAATCGATCTGTCGGGCGAATTAGCTATAGAAGTGTATCCGATCCGAATCAGAGATGTGTCGTTGACCCGGTGAATCTACGCGTGTATCCGGCCGCGTGCGGGTGGATGCGCAGCGTGATGTTCGGCCGGGTGCTGACATCGGCCAGGTAGCGATGTTGTGACCATGCCTCGAAGTGCTGCGAATCGTCAGGTGGGACAGGCCTACGCCGCACTGGTGTGCGGTGTGAAACTGACGCGTGCGTCGTCGGCATCGATAGCGATGTTCAGCGAAGCGTCCAGGGCTTGTGCCAGCTTTGTCAGTAGCGGCAGAGTGGGGACGGCGTCGGATCCCTCGATCCTCGAGATCTTCGCTTGCGTCAGTCCCGCCCGGGCGGCGAGTTCGGCTTGGGTGAGTCCGAGTTCGGTGCGACGGTTGTAGACCGCGGCGGCGAGCTCCATGGCCAGCCGGATCTCATGACGCACTTCGCTGACGGCCTCGGGCTCGGTCAGTCCCTTGTCCCTACTCGTCTTCCATCGGCTATGGGGCATCACAGCTCTCCCTTCTCAATAGTGCGCAGGAACTCCTCATGGGCGGGGCCGTGTTCGGCCTCGCATATTCTTCGCATCTCGATAGCGCGCTTGACCTCGGCGTCCTCGCGGTCCTTGGTCTTACGGAAGGTTGTCAGCAAGACGATCGTGCGGTCGGAGCGGAACCAGTACGTGATCCGCGTGGCGGCGCCGTCCAGCGTGGGGCGAAGTTCGCGCACACCTTCGCCCAGGTAGCGGGAGAAGGGTTCGTTGAGTGTGGTGGCGCGTTCGGCGAGTAGCGCCACGTACGCTTCGACCTTCAGGAAGTGCTTGGCTGGGAGCGATTCCAGCCAAGCCCGCACCTCTGGCTCGATCTCAATCGAATAGAGCGACTCCACTTCAACAGTCTATATGTCGTTGACGACATGTCTGGGTGCTCGGGAGCCGCTCGTCAGCGCGGAAGTGAACGCTTGATGCTCGGCAGGACCCCGTCGTAGCCAGACGACACGCCCGTCCCACAGTTCGATCTGCCCGGCGATCTCTTCGGGCAGTTGCTCGAGTTCCTCCCACGTCATGTACTCGGGGAGATCGGGACGTTCGCCGCGCGGACCTGGCATGGCGTCATGTTAGCTCGGTCACGGGCTGTTTCCGCTGGTCATGAGTCCAGTGCGGCGGGCACCTCACCGACCCCGATTTTGCCGTGGTGAACCGCTTGCCTACACTAGAGCGGTTGCCTGGGCACCTCCATGTCCGCATGCGTGCGCTCGGGCGATCGAACCTCCTCCGGTCGGCAAGTGCCGGCCGGACCATCCGAATTGTCGTAGGCCCACCGCTGGGCATGCCGATGTGCATGGCGGCGCTGTATGGGAACCGCGGCGAGAAAGGTGTCTAGGTCGAACCATGACCATGACTGATCCGATCGCAGACTTCCTGACACGTCTGCGCAACGCCAACTCGGCGTACCACGATCAGGTGAAGGCTCCGCACTCGAAGCTCAAGGCGAACATCGCCGAGATCCTCAAGCGCGAGGGCTACATCGCCGACTACCGGACCGAGGACGCACAGGTGGGCAAGACGCTCATCGTCGACCTCAAGTACGGCCCGAGCCGTGAGCGCAGCCTCGCCGGCGTGCGCCGTGTCTCCAAGCCCGGTCTGCGCGTGTACGCGAAATCCACCAACCTGCCCAAGGTGCTCGGCGGCCTCGGCGTGGCGATCATCTCCACGTCCTCCGGCCTGCTGACCGACAAGCAGGCGGCCAAGCAGGGCGTGGGCGGCGAAGTCCTCGCTTACGTCTGGTAAGGGGAGCAGGACAATGTCGCGTATTGGTAAGAAGCCCATCGCCCTCCCGGCCGGTGTGGATGTGACCATCGACGGCCAGGACATCTCGGTGAAGGGGCCCAAGGGCACCCTGTCGCTCACCGTCGCCGAGCCGATCACCGTCGTCAAGGGCGAGGACGGCCAGCTCGAGGTCGCCCGTCCGGACGACGAGCGCCGCAGCCGCGCGCTGCACGGCCTGACCCGCACCCTCGTGTCGAACATGGTTGTCGGTGTGACCCAGGGCTACGAGAAGAAGATGGAAATCTTCGGCGTCGGCTACCGCGTCGCGCTCAAGGGCCAGAACCTCGAGTTCGCCCTGGGCTACAGCCACCCGGTGCCGATCGAGGCGCCCGAGGGCATCACCTTCGCGGTGGAATCGCCCACCAAGTTCTCCGTGTCCGGAATCGACAAGCAGAAGGTCGGCCAGATTTCGGCGGTCATCCACGGCCTGCGCAAGCCCGACCCGTACAAGGGCAAGGGCATCCGCTACGCCGGCGAGGTCGTTCGCCGCAAGGTCGGAAAGACGGGTAAGTGATCATGGCGCAAACCGAAAACCAGAAGGCCAAGCGCATCCCCCTGGGCAAGGACGTGTCGACGCAGCGTCGCCTGTCCAAGACGCGCCGTCATTTCCGCCTGCGCAAGAAGGTGGCGGGTACCACCGAGCGTCCGCGCCTGGTGGTCAACCGCTCCTCGCGGCACCTGCACGCGCAGCTGGTGGACGACTCGGTCGGCAAGACCGTCGCCGCCGCCTCGACCATCGAGGCCGACGTGCGCGCGCTGGACGGCGACAAGTCCGCCAAGAGCAAGAAGGTCGGCGCTCTGCTCGCGGAGCGGGCGAAGGCCGCCGGTGTCGAGGCCGTCGTGTTCGACCGTGGTGGGCACGACTACCACGGCCGGATCGCCGCACTGGCCGATGCCGCTCGCGAAGGTGGGTTGAAATTCTGATGATCGACAACATGAACGGAAGGAACGTCTGATGCCGGGACGTCAGAGGCGTGACGGCGGAAACGGACCCGCCGGACAGAATGGCAGCGCCCCCGAGGGCGGCCGCGGCGACCGTCGCGGTGGTGGCGACCGCCGGGGCGGCGGCGACCGTCGCGACAGCGCCGCCGAGAAGAACCAGCTCGAGCGCGTCGTCGCGATCAACCGCGTCTCCAAGGTCGTGAAGGGTGGTCGGCGCTTCAGCTTCACCGCCCTGGTGATCGTCGGCGACGGCAACGGCCTGGTCGGCGTCGGCTACGGCAAGGCCAAGGAAGTTCCCGCGGCCATCCAGAAGGGCGTCGAAGAGGCTCGCAAGAACTTCTTCCGCGTCCCGATGATCGGCTCCACCATCACGCACCCCGTTCAGGGTGAGGCGGCCGCCGGTGTGGTCATGCTGCGCCCGGCCTCGCCGGGTACCGGTGTGATCGCCGGTGGCGCGGCTCGTGCCGTGCTGGAATGCGCCGGTATCCACGACATTCTGGCGAAGTCGCTGGGTAGCGACAACGCCATCAACGTCGTGCACGCGACTGTCACTGCCCTCAAGCAGCTGCAGCGTCCGGAAGAGGTCGCGGCTCGCCGTGGCCTGCCGCTCGAGGACGTCGCCCCTGCCGGCATGCTGCGTGCGCGCGCTCAGGCTGCCGGAGGTGTCAAGTAATGGCAGATCTCAAGGTGACCCAGATCAAGAGTTCGATCGGCGCCAAGAAGAATCAGCGGGACAGCCTTCGGACCCTGGGTCTGCGCGGTATCCGCAAGACCGTGGTCCGCGAGGACAACCCCCAGAACCGCGGGCTGATCAACGTCGTGCGCCACCTCGTGACCGTTGAGGAGGTCTGACATGACCATCAAGTTGCACCACCTGCGTCCGGCTCCCGGCGCCAAGACCGAGAAGACCCGCGTGGGTCGCGGTGAGGGCTCCAAGGGCAAGACCGCGGGCCGTGGTACCAAGGGCACCAAGGCGCGCAAGAACGTGCCTGCCGCCTTCGAGGGCGGGCAGATGCCGCTGCACATGCGGCTGCCCAAGCTCAAGGGCTTCACGAACCCGTTCCGCACGGAATACCAGGTCGTGAACGTCGGCGCCATCGCCAAGCTGTTCCCCGAGGGCGGCGAGGTCGGCAAGGCCGAGCTCGTGGCGGCCGGCGCGGTTCGCAAGAACCAGCTGGTCAAGGTCCTCGGCGATGGTGAGATCGGCGTCGCGGTCCAGGTGACCGTGGACAAGGTCACCGGCTCGGCGAAGGAGAAGATCACCGCCGCCGGTGGCACCGTCACCGAGCTGGGCTGACGGTACTCTGCATTACAGCGGCACCGGACGAGTGAAGGCTCGTCCGGTGCCACTGTTAGAGTTCAATAGTTGTCTGCCAAGCCTCGTCGTGGTTTTCGGCGTCCCTTCTGTGTCGAGCAGGGACATCGCTGAACATCCATGTCATGACCATGTCGTTCGCCAGGAGGATCAGTGCTTTCCGCCTTCGTATCGGCCTTCCGGACTCCGGACTTACGGCGGAAGATTCTCTTCACGCTGGGGTTGATCGCGTTGTACCGGCTGGGTGCCTCGCTGCCGTCCCCCGGCGTCGACTACAAGGCGGTCCAGGAGTGCATCGACCTGGTTTCCGGCGGTGAGTCCGGCGGCATCTACCAGCTGATCAACCTGTTCTCCGGTGGCGCGCTACTGCAGCTGTCGGTCTTCGCGATCGGCATCATGCCCTACATCACCGCGAGCATCATCATCCAGCTGCTCACGGTCGTCATCCCGCGGTTCGAGGAACTGCGCAAGGAAGGCCAATCCGGCCAGACCAAGATGACGCAGTACACCAGATACCTGTCGATCGCCTTGGCGATCCTGCAGGCCACCGGCCTGGTCGCCCTGGCGGCCCGCGGACAGCTGCTGCAGGGCTGCCAGGAGGACATCCTGGCCGACACCAGCATCTTCGGCATGATCATCATCGTGCTCGTGATGACCGCGGGCGCGGCGCTGGTGATGTGGTTCGGCGAGCAGATCACCGAGCGCGGCATCGGCAACGGCATGTCCCTGCTGATCTTCGCCGGTATCGCCGCCCGCATCCCGACCGAGGGCAAGGCCATCCTGGACAGCCGGGGCGGTCTGGTCTTCGCCCTGGTCTGTGTCGCCGCGCTGGCGATCGTCACGGCCGTGATCTTCGTCGAGCAGGGCCAGCGCCGGATCCCGGTCCAGTACGCCAAGCGCGTGGTCGGCCGGAAGATGTACGGTGGCTCCTCGACCTACCTGCCGCTGAAGGTGAACCAGGCGGGCGTCATCCCGGTCATCTTCGCCTCGTCGCTGCTGTACCTGCCGAACCTGGTGGCGCAGCTGACGGGTTCGCAGAACAACCCGGATCCGAGCTGGTGGCAGGAGATCATCCAGAAGTACCTGGTGAATCCGAGCAACCCGGTGTACATCGCGATCTACTTCGGTCTGATCGTGTTCTTCACCTACTTCTACGTCGCGATCACCTTCAACCCGGAGGAGCGCGCCGACGAGATGAAGAAGTTCGGCGGCTTCATCCCGGGCTACCGGCCCGGTAAGCCGACCGCCGACTACCTCAACTTCGTCCTGAGCCGTATCACCCTCCCCGGCTCGATCTATCTCGGTCTGGTCGCCGTACTGCCGAACGTGTTCCTCGATATCGGTTCTTCCGGTGGCGTCCAGAACCTCCCGTTCGGCGGTACCGCGGTGCTGATCATGGTGAGCGTCGGTTTGGACACGGTGAAGCAGATCGAGAGCCAGCTGATGAATCGAAATTACGAAGGGTTCCTCAAGTGAGAGTTGTACTGCTCGGTCCGCCGGGCGCCGGTAAAGGCACCCAGGCTGTCCTGCTGTCGGAGAAGCTGGGCGTTCCGCACATCTCCACCGGGGACCTGTTCCGTGCGAATATCAGCCAGCAGACCCCGCTGGGCCGCGAGGCGCAGAAGTACATGGACGCGGGCGACTTGGTGCCCAGCGACGTGACCAATCGGATGGTGGAGGCGCGGGTCAACGAGCCCGACGCCGCCAACGGGTTCGTCCTCGACGGATACCCGCGCACGGTCGACCAGGCCGACGCGCTGGAGAAGATCCTCAAGGACATGAACGCCAAGCTCGACGCCGTGCTGCGCTTCGTCGTGCCGGAGGACACCGTGGTCGAGCGGATGCTCGCGCGCGGTCGCACCGACGACAACGAGGGCGTGATCCGCAACCGGCTGCGGGTGTACCGCGAGGAGACCGAGCCGCTGCTCGATCACTACGACGGTCTGGTCGTCTCGGTGGACGGTGTCGGCGAGGTCGACGACGTCAACGCGCGGGCACTGCGCGCGCTGGGCCACTGAGCCCGTTCGCGATGGAGCGCTGAGGCCGGATGGTCTTCAACCGCAAGAAGAAGGTCGTGCCGTTCCGGACGGCAGGCGAACTGGATGCCATGGCGGCGGCCGGCGCGATCGTCGGCCGCGCCTTGGTGGCGGTGCGTGCGGCCGCCAAACCCGGAGTGTCCACCCTGGAGCTGGACGAGGTCGCCGAGCAGGTGATCCGGGACGCGGGCGCGGTGCCGTCGTTCAAGGGCTACCACGGCTTCCCCGCGTCCATCTGCGCGTCGGTGAACGATCGCGTGGTGCACGGGATCCCGACCGCCGAGGAGATCCTCGCCGAGGGCGACCTGGTCTCCATCGACTGCGGGGCGATCCTCGACGGCTGGCACGGTGATTCCGCGTGGACCTTCGGCGTCGGCACGATCATCGAGGCCGACCGGCTGCTCAGCGTGGCGACCGAGCTGTCGATGGAGGCGGGTATCGCGGCGATGCTGCCGGGCAACCGGCTCACCGACGTCTCGCATGCCATCGAGCTGGGCACCCGGGCCGCCGAGCAGGAGCACGGGCGCGCCTACGGCATCGTCGACGGCTACGGTGGGCACGGCATCGGCCGCGAGATGCACCTCGACCCGTTCCTCGCCAACGAGGGCGAACCGGGCAAGGGGCCGAAACTCGTGGTGGGCTCGGTGCTCGCGATCGAGCCGATGCTCACCCTCGGCACCACCCAGACCAAGGTGCTCGACGACGACTGGACCGTGGTCACCGTGGACGGCAGTCGCGCGGCACATTGGGAACACACCGTCGCGGTCACCGAGGACGGACCGCGGATCCTGACGTTGCGTCCGGAGTAGCGCACGGCGGGCGGCCATCGGGTCGTCCGTTCCGGCAACACTGCGCGGCGAGGAAACGAGCCGCACCGACGCCAGGAACCCTGGTCGATCTCGCCGCGTGTTCGCGTGCCGACACCATGCGCCGACACGACCACCGGGCGATACCCAGCTCGCGCTGGATCGGTGACGTCATTCCTTGCACCCGCGTCCTGCGTGTTCGACCGAAGCGGTGCGCCCGGGGCGGTGCCCGTGCGGGGTGGAACGGTTACTTTCTCCTTGGTTCGAAATTGTTTTGAACGATGCCGTCAGCGTATGGCCGGGCGGGTGGTGCGGACGTGAGTAGGCTGCTACTCGAATCCGCTTGGCGCGCGCCGCAGTTCGATGCGGCAGGGTCGCACCGCGGCCTCGTCCTGGGTGATGGAAATGTCGTGGCCTGGGTGTTTCGTCTGCGTAAGTAGCCTGTCAGTCCGCGGCGCGCAGGGTGGATCGCAGTGCCAAAGTGAGGATCGGCAGGTCGAATTCGCCTTCGGTGGTCTCCGGTCTGCCGCGCAGATAGTCCGAGATGCGGCCGAGCACTTCGGCCCGCTCCTCGGGCGAGATCACCAGCAGGTGCGATTGCGTCCCGATGGTGGCCGTCAGCGACTCGGCGGTCCGCCGATGCCGGTGCGGGAATGTCGACCGTTCGATCACGTGCTCGCCGAACAGTGGATGAGCGGGAAGATCGCCCTGCCCGCTCGGTGGCAGGGCGGTGGACACGCTGGACCCGGCGACCTGCTTCAACCCGGCGACCCACTCCACCGAGCTGTCGTCGGTGTTCCACAGGGCGGCGAGAACGCCGCCGGGCCGCAGCACCCGGATGAACTCCGGATAGGCGCGGTCGAGATCGAACCAGTGGAACGCCTGCCCGGCGGCGATCGCGTCCACCGAAGCGTCCGCGAGCGGAATGGCCTCTGCCGCACCGGCATGCGCGGTGACGTGCGGGAACCGGCGGATCAATTCGGCGCGCATGTGCTCGTCCGGCTCGACGGCGATCACCGTCGCGCCGATTTCGAGCAGACCCTCGGTCAGCTTGCCGGTGCCAGCGCCCAGGTCGAGAACGGTCAGCGGCCGCCGGTCGGCGACGGCGGCCAGCGCCCATCGGATGGCCGCGACCGGATAGTCGGGGCGGTGTTCGGCATACGCGGCGGCGTGCGCGCCGAACGAACGCGCCCTTGTGGCGTGCAGGGCGAACTTCGCTTCGTCTCGGTCGGCCGGACTCCCCATACGTCCAATCTACGGATGGGGAGCCGCGACGGAACCTACGATGCGCCGGGAAGTCTCCGCACGCCCGCGCAGACTTCGGCGGCCAGGTCGTCGTAGCCGACGGCCAGCTCGGCCAAGCGCTGCCAGGCGTCCCACAGATCCCATTCCGAGGCGCTGGCCAGCGCCGCGTAGGCGTTCGCGGTGAACTGGGCCAGCCGGTCGATCACCGCGCCGACCGTCTCGGTGTGCACGTGCGCCGCGCCGTGCGCGGGTGGCAGCTGCACCGTGATCCAGCGATCGATGTCACGAATCAGGCTCGCGCGCAACGCATCGATCTCACCGAGCGAATCCTGACCGGCGCTGAGCCTGCGTTCGTGCAGCGTGGTCAGTTCGTGCGCACCGCGCAGCAGTGGGTTGCCTTCTTGCAGTTCACCTCGGCACGCTTGCAGGACCTGATGTTT
>NZ_BAFS01000039.1 GCF_000308415.1 Nocardia asiatica NBRC 100129
GACGGTCTACCGGGGCCGGGTGGACTACTTCAGCGCGCTTGGTCACGACACCGCGGCGGCCGGCTGGCAACCCTATGTGGACGGCCGGGTCGACGATCATCCGGTCGGTGTCCCGCACGATCAGATGACCTCCCCGGAAGCGTTGGCGCAGATCGGCCCTCGATTGTCCGAACTGCTGGATCCCCCTGGGTGGGAAACGACACGGAACATGGGGTGGTCATGATCGACGCGACACCGTTCCGGCATGATGGGGCAACGGTGCGGTAACGAAGTCCTCTTTTGTGACGACTACATAGGCCGTATGGTCGGGCGGGATGTTCCTGGGCATCACCCGGCGCGTGGGGCATGCAGAGCGAATCTCGAGACGAAGCGAAGGTGCGAAATTGATACGTCGACAGACCTGGCGCGGTGGCCTGCGGGTCGCGGCCGCGATCGCGGCAACCGCAGTGCTCGCGGGCATGATGACCGGTCTCGGCGCGTCCAGCGCGACAGCTGACCCGATCATCGATCGCAAGAGCCTGCTGGCGGACCCGGTCGCCCCGGACGGTTCGCGTATCACCAAGGCCGAGTACAAGGACGCGCGCAGCATCCGCCTGTACGTGTACTCGGCGGCGATGGACGAGAAGGTCATCATCGATGTCCAGCGTCCCGCCGACGCCTCCGTACCGCGTCCCACGCTGTACCTGCTCAACGGCGCGGGCGGCGGCGAGGACGAAGCCTCGTGGCAGGCGAAGACCGACGCGCTGCAGTTCCTGTCGGACAAGAACGTCAATGTGATCCAGCCCATCGGCGGCAAGTGGAGCTACTACACCGACTGGATCAAGGACGACCCGGTACTCGGCCGCAACAAGTGGAAGACCTTCTTCACCGAGGAGCTGCCCCCGCTGATCGACGGCGCGCTGGGCACCAACGGCGTGAACGCCATCGCGGGCCTGTCCACCTCGGGCACCACGGTGCTGGCGCTGCCGATCTCCAAGCCGGGCCTGTACAAGGCCGCCGCGGCCTACAGCGGCTGCGCGCAGACCAGTGACCCGGTCGGTTCCGAGTTCGTCAAGCTGACCGTCGAGACCTGGGGCGGCGGCAACACCGACAACATGTGGGGGCCGCAAGGCGGGCCGGAGTGGGTGGCCAACGACCCGTACGTGCACGCCGAGGGGCTGCGCGGGCTGGACCTCTACATCTCCACCGGCAACGGCCTGCCCGGTCAGTACGACACGCTCAACGGCCAGTACGCCCTGCCCGGCGCGTACGGCCTGGCCAACCAGATCATCATCGGCGGTGTGATCGAGGCGGGCACCAACTACTGCACCAACAACCTGAAGAACAAGCTGGACCAGCTGGGTATCCCGGCCACCTACAACTTCCGCAACTCGGGCACCCACTCCTGGGGCTACTGGCGCGACGAGTTCCTGCTCTCGTGGCCCGTGCTCGCGCGGGGTCTCGGCGTCTGATCGCCGAACTGCCCAGCGAAGCCGGAACGTCCGGCTGAACTCGACGACCGCCTGGTTGCCCGAAGCAGCCAGGCGGTCGGTCTTTGTGGCGATCAGACCCAGTTCTCGATCCAGTACTTCCAGATCCGCGGCGCGTAGACGTCCAACGGCGGGACTCTGATGTCGGTGCCCGCCAGCGCCGCGCTGGTGTGCCTGCAATCGAACCAGCAGGCGAATTCGCTGTGCTCCAGCACATCCAGGGGCACGCCGACCCGGGGCAGCAGCCAATTGACGCCGGGGACGCGCAACATCATGTCCAGGGTGCGCTTGGGCATCACCTCCACCAGGTGCGGCGCGCCCGCCTCGTCGGCGAACAGGTTCAGCGCCTCGACCGCGCTCTGCCTGCGCGGATCCACCAGGTGGTAGGTGATCTTGTCCGAACCGGGGCGGTGGGCGATGTGGTCGAGGGCGCGCGCGACGAAATCGACCGGGACCATGTTGGTTTCGCCCAGCTTCGGGACCAGCACCGGCAGCAGCCTCGGCAGTTGCGCGCCCATGCGCAGCAGGCGGAAGAAGTAGTACGGGCCGTCGATCCGATCGATCTCGCCGGTCCTGGAGTGCCCGATCACGATCGAGGGCCGGTAGATGCGCCAGCGCAGCGCCGACTCCCGCACGATCCGCTCGGCCTCGAATCTCGCCCGCTGCACGGGCGTGGTCAGCGCCTGGCCGTGATCGAACATGTCCTCGGTGAACAAGCCCTCGGTCGAGCCGGCCACCTCCACGGTCGAGACATGGTGCAGCTGATCGACGCGCAGTTCCTCGGCGACGTCGACCAGATGCCTGGTTCCGCCGCCGCGCTCGGTCAGGTCGTAGCCCGCGGCCAGGTGGAAGACGTGCCGGACGGCGCCGCGATGCCGGGCCAGCCAGGTCGGGTCGATACCCAGTCCCGGGGCGCCCAGATCGCCGCGTACCGGGCGGACGCGGTCGCCGCCCGCCCATTCCTGCGCACAGCAGGCGAACCGGTCGGCCGAGGCGTCACCCGGCCGGACCAGTACGTGGATGTCACCCTCGCGTTTCAGGAGCTCGGGGATGAGGAACCGACCGATGAACCCAGTTGCCCCGGTAACCAGGTAAGTCATAGCCGATGAACATAGTCGCCTGCCGGTCGGTCCGCTCCGGCGGGCTGATCAGTCGGCGAAGACGGCCTTGCGCTTGGTGAGCATCGCGGTGGCTCCCTCGACGAAATCGGGGGAGCGCAGCAGCTCGGTCTGCCCCGCCTTCTCGGCGGCCAGGGCCGCGTCGAGCGAGGTCAGCGTGGCCTGGTTCAGCGCCCGCTTGGTGAGTTCCAGCGCGCGCCGCGGACCGGTGGCGATCTTCTCGACCCCCGCCTCCACGGCGGCGTCGAGTTCGGCATCGGGCACCACCGCGGTGAACAGGCCCGCGGCGGCGGCTTCGCGGGCGGGCAGCCGCTCGCCGAGCAGCGCCATCCGCGCCGCCAGCGGGCGGCCCGCCGCCGCGGCGACCAGGGCGGCCGCCCCGCCGTCGGGCATCAAGCCGATGTTGATGAAGGCCAGCAGCAGGTAGGAGTCCTCGCTGGCGTAGACCAGGTCCGCGGCCAGCGCGATGCCGACGCCGACGCCCGCCGCGGCGCCCCGGATGCGCACGATCACCGGAACCGGCGCGTCCACGATGGCGCGCACCAGACGGTTCGCCGCGTCCATCACCATGTCCGAGGTGATGCCGCGGCGAGCCTCGTCGGCGCCGGCCGACAGATCGGCGCCGGTGCAGAAATCGCTGCCCTCGCCGGTCAGCACGATCGCCCGCACCGCGCGGTCCTCGGCCGCCGAGCGGAAGGTGTCCCCGAGCGCGACCATGGTGTCGTAGTCGATGGCGTTCTTCCGCTTCGGGTTGGTGATCGTGACCCGCAGCACTTTGCCGTCCTGAACCGCCGTGAACCGCGCGGCGGCGGGGGCGGCGGCCGGGGCCGCGGAATCGTTCTTGCTCATGTTTGCTCCTAAGCTGCAATTCGGCGGACACCCGGCCGTGAATAGTGGTTAACTTTGCGAATTGTGGTTAACTTAGGTTCCATTGTCGGGCGCTGTCAACCAGCGCCGCCGGAGAACGGAGAGGTGCATGGTCGCGGATCGCAGCGAGGTCGGCCTCGCTCCCGCGCGGCCCGACCCGGGCAGTAGGACGGGCGCGGAGGCCGCGTCGGTGCGCCGCCGCCCCAAGGACCGGAAGGTCCAGATCATCCGGGCGGCCGCGCGGGCGTTCAGCGAACGCGGGTACTACCCCGTCGGCGTGGACGAGATCGCCGCCGAGGTCGGCATCTCCGGTCCGGCGCTGTACCGGCACTTCACCAACAAGTACGCGCTGCTGGTCGCGGCCGCCGAGGAAGGCGCGCGACACCTGCTGACCGTCGCCGAGGCCGCCGACGACACCCGGCTGGACCCGGCGCAGCGCTTGGACGCGCTGATTCGCGCGATCAGCGAGCACACCGTCGACATCCGTCGTGAGGCCGGGCTCTACCGGTGGGAACGGCGCTATCTCGAGCGCGACGACCGGGTGCGGATCAAAAAGATCTACGACGACTTGAACAACACCCTGGTGGCGCCGATCGCGCTGCTGCGCCCCGACGCGCCTGCCGCCGACACGGCGATGCTGGCGGCGGCCGTGCTCAGCGCGATCGCCAGCATCGCCGCGCACCGCACCGCACTGTCGAGCGCGCGGCTGCTTCCGCTGCTGCACGAGATGGCCTGGGCCGTGCTGCGTACCGAATTGCCTCCCGCCCCGGCCGAACCGGACCCCGAGCCGCCCGTACGCGGCATCCCGGTGACCTCCAAGCGCGAACAATTGCTCACCGAGGCCATCCGAATCTTCGGCAGGCAGGGCTATCACGAGGCGAGCATCGAGGAGGTCGGCGCCGCGGTCGGCATCAACGCCTCCAGCGTGTACCGGTACTTCGCCAGTAAAGCCGACCTGCTCGCCGCGGCCTTCTATCGCACCGGCGACCGGCTGGCCATCGCGATCACCGAAGCGCTGGCCGAGGCGGCCAGCCGCGAGGAGGCCGCGCGACGGCTGGCCGACCGCTACGCCAAACTCAGTTTCTCCATGCCGGAGATCATGCCAGTCTACTACGCCGAGTTCACCAACCTGCCGCAGGCCGAGCAGCACAAGCTGCGCGCCATCCAGCGGCAGAACGTGCTGGAGTGGGCGAACCTGCTCGACGGCGACCCGGTGGAGGCGCGCTTCCGGGTGCACGCCGCCATCAGCCAGGTGATCGATGTGGGCCGGTTGATCCGATTCGATTCCCGGCCCGCGCAATTGGCCCGGGTCACCGCGCTCATGGACGCGGTGCTGCTGGGCTGAGGGCCCCGCGCCGCTCAGGGGCGGCGGCCGTGGCGGATCCGGAAGATCAATCTGGCGAGCCGGAGATGGCGCGGGTGCCGATCGAACGTGGACAGGTTCACCGGCGCCCGATACCGCTTGCGCGTGATGGCCAGCGTCCTGCTGAACTCGCGCAGCCCCTGGTCGCCGTGGCTGTGGCCCTGGCCGTATTCGCCCACCCCGCCGAAGGGCAACGCGGGGATGCCAGCGTAGACGGTCGAGGAATTGATGGTGACCACCCCGACGCGCAATTGTTCGGCGAACGCCTCGATCTCGTGCACGTCCCTGGTGAACACCGACACCGCCACGTCGGTGCCGACCGCGTTGATCCGCTCGGCGGCCTCGTCCATGCTCGCCACCTTGTTCACGATTAGCACCGGGCCGATGCCCTCACCGGTGATCGCGATACTCTCCTCCGGCACCTCGGCCAGCACGATCGGTTCGATGTAGGGCTCGCGGATCGACTCCAGACCGCCCACCACCGCGCGGCCGCCCCTGGCCACCGCGTCGCGCACCTGCTTGCGCACCACCTCGACCTGCGACTCCATGATCATCGGGCCGTAGGACGCCTTCCGGTCGGCGCCGGGCCGCAGCTTGCTCGCCTGGTCGACGACCAGGTCGAGGAAGCGGTCGTAGACCGACTGGGCGACATAGGCCCGCTGGATGCCGGTGGCGTTCTGCCCGGCGTTGGCCATCGCCCCGAACACGGCGGCCTCGGCGGCATCGTCCAGTTTCGCGTCGACGTGCACGACCATGCTGCCCTTGCCGCCGCGCTCCACCACGACCGGTGTCATGGTCTGCGCGCACACCGAGATCACCTCGCGCGCGCCGTCCTCCGAACCGGCGTAGGCGATCTTGTCGACCTTGGCCCGGCACAGCGCGGCGCCGGTGGCCCGGTCGCCGGTGACCACTTGCAGCACTGGCTGGTTCGGCGCGAGCCGGGCCCAGCTGTCGGCCAGCCACACGCCGACGCCGGTGGTCAGCTCGTGCGGTTTGAAGACCACGGCGTTGCCCGCCGCCATCGCGTAGGCGATCGAGCCCATCGGCGTGAACACCGGGTTGTTCCACGGGCCGAGCACCCCGACGACGCCCAGCGGCAGATAACCGACCGTGGCCCGCTGGTTGCGGGTGAGCCAGCTGGAACCGATGCGCCGCCGGTCCAGCGCGCGGCCCGCGTTGCGCGCTGCCCAGTCCAGGTTCTCCACCGCGAGCAGCACCTCGATTGCGGCGTCGGCTTCCGGCTTCCCGGTCTCCTCGCACAGCAGGGCGACCAATTCGCCCGAGCGCCGGACGATCTCGCGCTTCCAGTCCAGCAGCCACCGCCTGCGGCTGCTGAAACCCAGTTCCGCCCACCATTTCTCGGCGGAGCGGGCCGCGCGCACCGCGCGATTCAGTTCACCGGCGCTCATCACGGCGTAATTGCCCACGACCTCGCCGGTGCGCGGATCGTAAGACGTCAGCACGTTCGTTCGGCCCGTTCCTCCCGGACGCGCCGCCAACCGTGGCTGCGCGGACTCGGCCATGATCACCTCTCGCAGTGTCGAAACCAGCGTGCGGACCGCTCAGCGGGGCACAGCCGCGGACGAGTGAGTGTGGTCCCCCGCAAAGCAGACTATGGTCTGGCGCAGCGGACCGACAAGGCTCGGCCGCCGGCTCCCGGCCGCACCGGATGGCGCTCACCAGCGTCGATCCCTTGCGTGGCGGACGGGCAGCGAGAAATGTGAGTAAGGACACAATTGGCGTATGCCCGGGTCGGTCCTGCGCGCACGGCGAAAGGCCGGATCATCCGGCCGGTAACATCACGCGGGGCGCGACGGATCACCAATCCGAGCGTGCGCGTGCGCTCGGGCGACGTGGTCGCCGTACCGGCCGATAGTGGAGAGTTGATGCCGAGTTCCAACCAAGCAGATTCGCATGCGGGTGAGCCAGCGGTCCGGGTAGCGGACGTTCGCAAGTCGTTCGGCGAGGTGCATGCACTGCAGGGCGTCAGCTTCGTCGCCGAACGCGCTTCGGTGCTCGGCATCCTCGGGCCCAACGGCGCGGGCAAGACGACCATGGTGAAGGTGCTGTCCACCCTGCTGCGTCCCGACTCGGGCACCGCCGTCGTCGCGGGGCACGACGTGCTGAAGGATCCGGCGGGCGTGCGGCGATCGATCATGATGACCGGTCAGTACGCGGCGCTGGACGAGAACCTCTCCGGCCGGGAGAACCTGGAACTGTTCGGCAGGCTGATGGGCCTGGGCAAGTCCGCGGCCCGCAAGCGCGCCGACACCCTGCTGGAGGAATTCGACCTGGTGAGCGCGGGCCGCCGCGCCGTGCGCCACTACTCCGGCGGCATGCGCCGCCGCGTCGACATCGCCTGCGGGCTGGTGGTGCGTCCCGAGGTGGTGTTCCTGGACGAGCCGACCACCGGCCTCGACCCGCGCAGCCGCCAGGGCGTCTGGGACCTGGTGACCGCGCTCAAGACGCAAGGCATCACGGTGCTGCTGACCACGCAGTACCTGGAGGAAGCCGACGTGCTCAGCGACAACATCATCGTCATCGACAAAGGCACGGTGATCGCCGAGGGCACCGCCGACGAACTCAAGGAGAAGACCGGCGGCAGCTACTGCGAAGTCGTGCCGCTGGACCCGAAGAAGCTGCGCACCGCCGCGTACGCGCTCGGCGACCTGGTGCCCCCCGCGGTCATGGCCGACCTCGACGGCGGCGACCGGCTGTCCATCCCCGCGCCGGAGGGCGCCGCCACGCTGACCGAGGCGCTGCGCAGGCTCGACAGCGCGGGCGTCGACCTGGCCGACATCGCGCTGCGCCGCCCCTCGCTCGACGACGTGTTCCTGTCCATCACCGGTCACTCGGGCGGGCACGCGTGACCGCTGCGACCGCGCCGGAGCACACCGGGCCCGAGGTCAGCTTGTTCGCCGAGCTGCCCGCGCCCCGGCTGTCGTCGTTCGCGCAGTGGCGCGCGCTGACCGGCCGGATCATCTGGACCATGGCCACCAAGGGCGAGCTGATCGTCGCGATGGTCACGCCGCTGGTGTTCACCCTCGGCTTCTACCTGCCGCTGCGCTACGTGATGAAGATCCAGGGCGTCGACTACGCCCAGTACGTCATGCCGATCATCGTGTTGCAGACCATGGCCTTCACCATGATGTCCAACGCGCAGCTCGCCGCGTTCGAGGCGATGACCGGGCTGAGCACCCGACTGCAGACCATGCCGATCGGGACGCTGGTGCCGTTCACCGCGCGCATCTGCGCGGGGCTGGTCCGCTCGGTCACCTCGCTCACCGCGGCGGTGCTGTTCGGCCACCTGATCGGCTTCCGCTTCGACGCCGGTCTCGGCCAGGCCGTGCTGTTCTGCGCGTTCTCCCTCGGCGTCGGCACGGTGCTGGCGATCGGCGCGGACGCGCTGGGCAGCCTGACCAAGAGCCCCGAGTCGCTGAGTCAGGCGCTGACCCTGCCGACGCTGATCTTCGGCATGCTCTCCTGTGGGTTCGTGCCGGAACGCAACTTCCCGGAATGGATTCGTCCCTTCGTGCGCAATCAGCCGATCTCCCAGTTCTCCTTCGCCCTGCGCGACATGGCGGCCGACGGCGTGACCTGGCAGGTGTTGTGGGTGCCGCTGGTGTGGCTGATCGGGCTCGCCGCGGCGTTCGTTCCTTTGGCGATCTGGGCGAGTGTGAGGCGGTCATGAGTTCGGTGGAATCGACCGTGGAGCGCACCGCCCAGCAGGCCGACGAGGCCGAGGTCCGCGCGAGCGAACCGCTGCCGGTCGTGCGGGCGAAGCCGGAAGGCGCGCTGGTCACGTTGGCGGTGCAGAGCCTGATCCAGTGCAAGAGGCTGCTGCTGGTCTGGGCGCGTGATCCCGCCACGACCATCCAGACGCTGGTGTACCCCGCGCTGACCTTGCTGATGTTCTACATCGTGCTGAACAAGCCGGTCTCCGGGGCCACCGGCATGCCCGCCGTGTACGGAACCGTTCCGCTGTTGACGCTGGTCGCGGCGATGTCCGGTGCGGTGGTGAGCGCGCTCGGCTTCAAGACCGAGAAGATGACCGGGCTGCTCGGCCGGTTCTGGACGATGCCGGTGCATCGTGCGGCCGGATTCACCGGACGACTGCTCGCGGAGGCGGTCCGTGTCCTGGTGACCACGCTGTTCGTGGTGGCGGTGGGCCTGCTGCTCGGCTTCCGGTTCGATCAGGGGCCCGCGGCAGCGGTGGCGTTGATCGGCATCCCGGTCCTGTTCGGGGTCGCCTTCGCCGTTCTGGTCACCGCGCTGGCCACCGTGTCCGAGGGGGTGATGCTGGTGAACATCATCGGCATCATCAACACGCTGCTGATGTTCTTCAACTCCGGTTTCGTGCCGGTCTTCGCCTACCCGGTCTGGTTGCAGGACGTGGTGGCCAACCAGCCGATGAGTTGTGCGATAGATGCGATGCGCGGCTTGTCCTACGGAGGCGCGGTCGCCGAGCCGCTGATCAAGACGCTCGCCTGGACGCTCGGGATGATCGTCGTGTTCGCCTACCCCGCCGTCCGGGGATACCGGCGGGCCGCGGAGACGGGGCCCTAGACCGTCCGCCCGCGCCGGGCCCGGTCACCGGCTCTCGGCCGCTTCCCGCGGTTCGGCGAAGTCGTAATCCAGCCAGCGATCCCGGTTGGTCCAGCCCACCAGGTCGTAGCGCCAGCGGAACGGCCAGGTGTGCGCGACCGTGCCGAACAGCACGGCGCCCAGCGCGGTGTAGTCGTCGTGCGCGGACAGCAGCGCGCGCTGGCCGCGCGGGGAGGCGCTGAAGAACGCGTCGAACATGGCGATGGACTGTTCGGTGGTGAGTCGGCCGAGGCCGTAAAGGCCGCGCATCCGCATCCAATACACCAGTCGCGCACGCGGCGGCCACAGCGCGGCGATCGGGTCGCGGCCCCGGCGCAGCGCGGTGACCGCGGTGTCCACCAGAGCCAGCGAATCGGCCACGCTGTAGCCCGTGCACGGGTGCATCATGCCGCCGCGGGACCCGAACGGAACGGCGCGCGCCGTGCCGCGGCGCGGCGGCGGCTGGTCGAGCGGGTAGTGCGCCGCCTCGCTCGATTCGGCGCCGGTGAGGCGGATGCCGTGCGCGGCGAGGCGGTTGAGCGTGCGTTTGCGCAATTCGTGCTGCGGCATGCCGCCCCGCAGGCCGAGGCTGGTCTCCTCGAAGATCACCGTGCCATCGCCCAGCGGTACGGCGTAGAGGAACGACGGTGGCTCGTGCGGCCCCGCGCCGTTCTCCGGTCGCCAGTCCAGCAGTAGACCCTCGCCATCGGCGACCATCGGCGCGGCGGTCTCGGCGTCGACGAAGATGCCGTGCGCGCTCGCCGCCCGGCGTCGCCCGAGTGCGGGCAGCCCGCGAGTGTCGAACACCGCCGCCGCTCGGTGCACCGTGCCGTCGGCGAGTTCCACTTCGTGCGCGTCCACCCGGGTGGCG
This sequence comes from Nocardia asiatica NBRC 100129, assembly GCF_000308415.1. Taxonomy (GTDB): domain Bacteria; phylum Actinomycetota; class Actinomycetes; order Mycobacteriales; family Mycobacteriaceae; genus Nocardia; species Nocardia asiatica. The sequence continues at coordinate 10,273 of NZ_BAFS01000039.1, forward strand.
CGGCCCGGCACGACGGTGGCGTCGTCGAGGGCCAGCGCCGCGTGCAGCCCTGGCTTGGACAGCACGCAGTACGGGCGGTCGATGCGGTGTTCGGTCTTGGTCCAGACCGTGGGCGCCGGGATGGTGGTCGCGAGAGCCGTGGCAGGCAGCCACTGCGGCAGTTCGTCCACCCAGCAGGAGAACGTGGGCGGCCACAGCCGGTCCGGGCGGGGGTCGACGGCGGTGACCGACAGCCCGGCGCGCATCGCGCGGTGCGCCAGCGCCCGACCGGTGGGACCGAGCCCGACCACGCACACATCGACTTCCCGGCCCGCGCTGACACCCATAGGGGCATTCAATCCGCTCGGCCGACGCGAGCGCAACCATACGAAGCGCGCATGCCCAAGGAATTCGGGTCTCGCCGAATCGGAATGAATCGGCTTCGAGACGGCACGAATTCCGTTTCCGCTCGTGCCCCCAGAATCAGTGGCCCAGCAACTTCAGTCGTGAAATGGATTGCGGCGCACCATACCGTGGGCTCGGAGCGCGAGGCGTTCCGGGATTCGGGATAAGGGGAGTCATGAGAGGAAGTCACTTCCGCCGGCTGGTGTTGTCGGCAGCGGTCGTCGGCGCAGCCGCGTCGGCGGTCGTGTCGGTGCAGGCGTCCGCGGCGCCCGCGGCGTCTTCCATCGTGTCCGTGCAGGAGCACGACGCGCGCAACCTGACATTGACGGTGCATTCCGCCGCAATGGATCTCGACATTCCGGTGGAAGTACAGCGTGCCGCGGATACGAGCGTGCCGCGCCCGGTGCTGTACATGCTGCTCGGCGCGGCCGGTGGCATCGACGGCTCCACCTGGGCGACGAAGACCGATGCGATGCAGTTCCTCGCGGACAAGAACGTGCACGCGGTCACGCCGATCGGCGGCATGTTCAGCTATTACGCGGACTGGCAGAAGGACGATCCCCGGCTCGGGCGCCAGAAGTGGAAGACCTTCCTGAGCAGCGAACTGCCGCCGCTGATCGACACCTACCTCGCCACCAGCGGGCGCAATGCCGTCGCGGGCTTCTCCATGTCGGCGACGACGACGCTCGCGCTCGCCGCGACCACCGGCGACCTGTTCTCCAGCGTCGCCGCCTACAGCGGTTGCGCACAGGTCAGCGACCCGATCGGCCGCGAGTTCGTCCGGCTCACCGTCGAAGAGTGGGGCCTGGCCGAGCTGGACAACATGTGGGGCCCCGCGGGCGATCCGCAATGGAAGGCCAACGACCCATACGTGCACGCCGAGGGGCTGCGCGGAAAATCGATATACATCGCCAGCGGAAATGGCCTGCCCGGCGTCTACGACCAGTACGGCGGCAAATACTCGCTGAACGGTCCGTGGGGTTTCGCCAATCAACTCGTGGTCGGCGGCGTCATCGAAGCGGCCACCAATTACTGCTCGCACAACATGAAAGATCGGTTGGACAGCCTCGGCATCCCCGCGCGTTACAACTTCCGGGGTGAAGGCACCCATTCCTGGGGTTATTGGGAGGACGCGCTGAAGGACTCCTGGCCGACCCTGGCCGCTCCACTGGGAATCTGATCGGGAATTCGAGATGTCTCTTCGCTTCCGGGCCGCGCGAGTCGCCGGCCTGATGATGGCCGCGGTCTGCGCCGCGCTGCTGCACGCGCCGAGCGCGGCCGCCGCGCCGGAGACGCCGCCGCTGGACGGCGCCAACGATTGGTCCTGCCTGCCCACCCCGGCACGGCCGGAACCGGTGGTGCTCGTGCACGGCTCGGGTACCGATATCGGCCGCAGTTTCGCCCTGCTCGCGCCCGCTGTCCGGGCCGAGGGGCATTGCGTGTTCGCCGCGAACCTCGGGGCGGCGCCCGGCGTCGTCGACGCGGTGAGCGGGCAGACCGGTTCCAGCTCGACCGGTATCGGGCCGATCGGCGCCGCTCTGCTGGGGCGCGCGCTCTACGGGGTGGCCGATATCGACCGGATGGCGAGCGAACTCGCCGAAGTCGTGCGGTCGGTGCGGGAGACGACCGGTGCGAGCCGGGTGGCGCTGGTCGGCCATTCCACCGGCGGCACCGTGATCCGGCAGTACCTGCGGGCCCGCGGCGCGGACGCGGTCGCGCAGGTGGTGACGCTCGGCACGCCTTATCGCGGCACGACCTGGGACGGGCTGCGCGCGGGTTACCCGGACCTGGCCTCGCTCGGCCTGGGCAACGCGCAGATCGCGGCCCAGGTCTTCGGGACCCCGGGACAGCAGCAGGTGGTCGGGTCACCGCTGCTGAACCGGTTGAACGCGGGGGGCGAGACCGTGCCCGGTCTCCGGTACACGGCCATCGCCTCCCGCGCCGACCAGGTGATCACGCCGCAGGACACCGCCCTGCTCGTCGCCCCAGGGGCCGCCGACCGGAACCTCTGGCTGCAGGACGGCTGCCCCGGCAACAACGCCGACCACAGCGGCATGCTCGAAGACCCGCGCACCGCCGCCGCCGTGCTCTCGGCGCTCGCCGGTGACCAGCGCGCGTTGCCCTGCTGATCCACCGCCGCCGGACAACATTGTTCAACACGAAAACGGAGTAGCTCGGTGGGTCTCGGCATTACTTGTAGCGGGCTCCGCCGCGAATTCGCCGGAGTCGCAGTAGTCGACGACGTGACGTTCGAAGCCCCTGCGGGCCGAGTCACCGCGGTGGTCGGTCCCAACGGTGCGGGAAAGACGACTCTGTTGTCGATGCTCGCCGGTCGGTTGCGACCGCACCGGGGGTATCTGCGCGTCGAGGACGCGGACCCCAGCGTCGAACCGTGGGTGGTCCGAGCGAAAGTCGGCTGGGTGCCCGACGTGCACGAAGGCAACGAGACCTGGACCGTCGCGCAAACTTTGGAGTACTCGGCGAAAATCGCGGGCCATAGCGCAGACGCGGCCGCGGCACTCGTCGACCGGGCGACAGCTCTGGCGCGCTTACGCGAACGGTCCGCCCAACCCGTTCTCCGCCTTTCCCGCAGCGAGAAGAAGTGGTTGGGCTTGGCCAGGGCGCTGGTCTCCGATCCGGCGGCGCTGGTACTGGACAATCCGATGGCGGACCTGGACGACGGCGGCCGCCGCTATCTCGCCGAAACGCTGCGCGCTCTGGCGCGGCAGAATATGACGATAGTCGTCTCGGCTTGCGCGAAAGACGGGCTCGCCGGTTGCGCGGAGCGGACTTTGCATATCGACCAGGGTCGAGTCGTCGCTACCGAGTGAAGGTCGCGGGAGTGAGCCGAACGATCGGAACGCGCTCTCGAAGACGGCCTTGGCGGCCGGCCGTGTCTACTTGGGCGTGACCCAAGTGGTGATGTCGGCGTGCACCACTTCGAGGCCGTGCTTGTCGTAGATCGAGACCGGCACCACCAGCTCACGGCCCTCGGTGATGCTCGCGAAATCGGGGATCTCCGGCAGCTTCGCCACGGCCCGCAGCCCCGTCTCGGCCTTGGCCAGGTACTGGACGTTCATCGCCTTCGGGATCCACCGGTGCGTCGCGGGCACCGTCGCCTCGCTCAGCATGCCCATGGCGACCTCGGCCAGATTGCACGCCGCGATGGCGTGGAAGGTGCCCAGATGATTGTGGATTCCGAACCACTTCGGCGACGTCACTTCGCACAGCCCCGGCTCGAGCCGGACCACGTTCGGCAGGACCGTGCCGAAGTAGGGCACCCGAGCCACCATCCCGAGCGAGAAAAGGGCATGTCCCAGCCGGTTGTCCGGCAGCTTTTTCCAGCCGCGGTAGGTCACGGTCTCTTTGGTCATGCGCTTATCTTACTCAGAAGTAAGTTAAGCGTGCGGAGGCGGCGCGGCCGACCGATTTGAAGTGGCTCGCGGGCGTCGTGCATACTGTTCGGGTTGCCTTGCACCGGGCCATGTCCGTTTCCCCGTGAAACGGGTGGTCGGGCGGGGCGAGCAGTACCCATCGTGTACCTCGCCGGATTTCTGGCGTGGGTACGTCCGGGACAGTGTTCCAGGTTCGAGACGCAGTGCGATCCGAGGCCGAGGAATGAGCGGAAGGGCGACACGCCCGACCGCGTGGACCGGAGAACCATGACAGATGAACAGCGGCGAGGATCGGGCATGCCCGGTCGGAAGTCTCCACTGTGTCGGGTTCAGCCCGAGTGCGGGCCCTGCGTAGTCGCGCAGGTCGCCTCCTCCGGGCCTGACCCGCTCGGGGCTGGGACGTCTTCGTGTGTTCGGGCTGTGCAAATGAGGGTGGTCCAGAGTGCTGGTGTAGCCGGCTTCCGGACCACGAAGGAAAGCGGAGAAAAGGACACTTAGCGTGGCGGGACAAAAGATCCGCATCAGGCTCAAGGCCTATGACCACGAGGCGATCGACGCATCGGCGCGCAAGATCGTGGAGACGGTGACCCGCACCGGGGCACGCGTCGTCGGCCCGGTGCCGTTGCCGACCGAGAAGAACGTGTACTGCGTCATCCGTTCGCCGCACAAGTACAAGGACTCGCGCGAGCACTTCGAGATGCGTACGCACAAGCGCCTCATCGACATCCTCGACCCGACGCCGAAGACGGTGGACGCGCTCATGCGCATCGACCTGCCGGCCAGCGTCGACGTCAACATTCAGTGACGGGGACTCGAGACATGACTGACAACAAGAACAGGCCGGCCGCCGGCATCCTGGGCACCAAGCTCGGCATGACCCAGGTCTTCGACGACAAGAACCGCGTCGTTCCCGTGACCGTCATCAAGGCCGGGCCGAACGTCGTCACCCAGATCCGCACCGTGGAGCGCGACGGCTACAGCGCCGTCCAGGTCGCTTTCGGCGCCATCGACCCGCGCAAGGTGAACAAGCCGGTCTCCGGCCAGTTCGCCAAGGCGGGCGTCACCCCGCGCCGCCACGTCGCCGAGATCCGCGTCGCGGACGCCTCCACCTTCGAGGTCGGCCAGGAGATCAACGCCGACGTGTTCGAAGAGGGCGCCTACGTCGACGTCACCGGCACCAGCAAGGGCAAGGGCTTCGCGGGCACCATGAAGCGCCACGGCTTCCGTGGTCAGGGCGCCTCGCACGGTGCGCAGGCCGTGCACCGCCGTCCGGGTTCGATCGGTGGCTGCGCCACCCCCGGCCGCGTGTTCAAGGGCATGCGCATGTCGGGCCGGATGGGTAACGACCGGGTCACCACGCAGAACCTGTCGGTGCACAAGGTGGACGCCGAGAACGGTCTGCTGCTGATCAAGGGAGCGATCCCGGGTCGCAAGGGCGGCGTCGTGATCGTCAAGAGCGCCGTGAAGGGTGGTGCGCACGCATGACGACCTCAGCTGTGAACACTGAGAAGAAGTCTGCAAACCTCACGCTGCCGGTCAAGGAGATCGGCGGCAAGACCAACGGCACCGTCGACCTCCCCGCGGAGATCTTCGACGTGACCGCCAACATCGCGCTGATGCACCAGGTCGTCGTGGCCCAGCAGGCCGCGGCCCGCCAGGGCACCCACGCGACCAAGACCCGTGGCCAGGTGCGCGGCGGCGGCAAGAAGCCGTACCGGCAGAAGGGCACCGGCCGCGCCCGCCAGGGTTCGACCCGCGCGCCCCAGTTCGCCGGCGGTGGCACCGTGCACGGCCCGCAGCCGCGCGACTACACCCAGCGCCTGCCCAAGAAGATGAAGGCCGCCGCCCTGCGTGGCGCCCTGTCCGACCGGGCGCGCAACGAGCGCATCCACGTGATCACCGAACTGGTGGCGGGGCAGGCCCCGTCCACCAAGACCGCCAAGAGCTTCCTGGCCGAGCTGTCGGACCGCAAGAAGTTCCTGGTCGTGGTCGGCCGCGAGGACGTCGCCGCGTGGAAGAGCGTGGCGAACCTGCAGAACGTGCACCCGATCGCCCCGGACCAGCTCAACACCTACGACGTGCTCAACAGCGACGAAGTGGTGTTCAGCGTCGAGGCGCTCAACACGTTCGTGCACGGCCCGGCCGAGGCTGCACAGGAGGAGAGCAAGTGACCACCATCGCCGACCCCCGCGACATTCTGCTGGCGCCGGTCATCTCCGAGAAGTCCTACGGGCTGATCGAGGAGGGCACCTACACCTTCCTGGTGCACCCGGACTCGAACAAGACGCAGATCAAGATCGCCGTGGAGAAGGTCTTCGGCGTGAAGGTGACCAGCGTCAACACCGCCAACCGTCAGGGCAAGCGCAAGCGGACCCGCTTCGGTTACGGCAAGCGCAAGGACACCAAGCGCGCGCTCGTGACCATCTCGGCCGACAGCAAGCCCATCGAGATCTTCGGAGGCCCGGTCGCGTAAGCGCCCGGGAATCCAGAAAGCAGAGAAGAACTCATGGCAATCCGTAAGTACAAGCCGACTACGCCGGGCCGTCGTGGCGCCAGCGTCTCGGACTTCGCCGAGATCACCCGGTCGGAACCGGAGAAGTCGCTGCTGCGTCCGCTGACCAAGTCCGGCGGCCGCAACGCCCACGGCCGGATCACCACCCGGCACCGCGGTGGCGGGCACAAGCGCGCCTACCGTCTGATCGACTTCCGTCGCCTGGACAAGGACGGCATCCCGGCCAAGGTCGCGCACATCGAGTACGACCCGAACCGCACCGCGAACATCGCGCTGCTGCACTTCGTGGACGGCGAGAAGCGCTACATCATCGCCCCCAAGGGCGTGACGCAGGGCACCCGAATCGAGTCCGGCCCGACAGCCGACATCAAGCCGGGCAACAACCTGCCGCTGCGCAACATCCCGACCGGTACCACCATCCACGCGGTGGAGCTGCGTCCGGGCGGCGGCGCCAAGCTGGCCCGCTCGGCCGGTATGAGCATCCAGCTGCTGGGCAAGGAAGGCCCCTACGCCACGCTGCGTATGCCCTCCGGTGAGATCCGTCGCGTCGACGTGCGCTGCCGCGCCACCGTCGGCGAGGTCGGCAACGCCGAGCAGTCGAACATCAACTGGGGTAAGGCCGGCCGTATGCGCTGGAAGGGTCGCCGCCCCACGGTCCGTGGTGTCGTCATGAACCCGGTCGACCACCCGCATGGTGGTGGTGAGGGCAAGACCTCCGGTGGTCGCCACCCGGTCTCGCCGTGGGGTCAGCCGGAAGGCCGCACCCGCAAGCCCAACCGTCCGAGCGACAAGCTCATCGTCCGCCGTCGCAAGACCGGCAAGAAGCGCTGAAGGAGGAGGTAAGAAATGCCACGCAGCCTCAAGAAAGGCCCGTTCGTCGATGACCACCTCCTGAAGAAGGTGGACGTGCAGAACGAGAAGGGCACCAAGCAGGTCATCAAGACCTGGTCGCGTCGTTCGACCATCATCCCCGATTTCATCGGGCACACGTTCGCGGTGCACGACGGCCGCAAGCACGTGCCGGTGTTCATCTCGGACAACATGGTCGGGCACAAGCTCGGTGAGTTCGCGCCGACCAGGACGTTCAAGAGCCACGTCAAGGAAGACCGGAAGAGCAAGCGGCGATGAGCGAAGCGAAGAGCAATCAGACACTGCTGACGACTCCGTCAAACCCGACTGCGCGCGCGACCGCCAAGCACGTTCGCGTGACCCCGATGAAGGCACGCCGTGTCGTGGACCTGGTCCGCGGCAAGCGTGTCGAGGACGCCCTCGCCCTGCTGAAGTTCGCGCCCCAGGCCGCGAGCGAGCCGGTCGCCAAGGTCGTCGCCAGCGCCGCGGCCAACGCCGAGAACAACCTCGGCTTGAACCCGGCCACGCTGGTCATCTCGACGGCCTACGTCGACGAGGGTGCGACCCTGAAGCGGTTCCAGCCGCGTGCCCAGGGCCGTGCGTTCCGCATCCGCAAGCGCACCAGCCACATCACCATCGAGGTCGAGAGCATCCCCACCGCCGGTGGATCCACTCGTAACCGCCGGAAGGGAGGGGCAAAGTAAATGGGACAGAAGATCAATCCCCATGGCTTCCGCCTCGGTATCACCACCGACTGGAAGTCGCGTTGGTACGCGGACAAGCAGTACGCGGACTACGTGAAGGAAGACGTCGCGATCCGCAAGCTGCTGGCCACCGGCATGGAGCGGGCGGGCATCTCCAAGGTCGAGATCGAGCGCACCCGTGACCGCGTGCGGGTGGACATCCACACCGCGCGTCCGGGCATCGTGATCGGCCGCCGCGGCGCCGAGGCCGACCGCATCCGCGCCGAGCTGGAGAAGCTCACCGGCAAGCAGGTGCAGCTGAACATCCTCGAGGTGAAGAACCCCGAGTCGGATGCGCAGCTGGTCGCGCAGGCCGTGGCGGAGCAGCTGTCCAACCGTGTGGCGTTCCGTCGCGCGATGCGCAAGGCCATCCAGTCGGCCATGCGTTCGCCGAACGTCAAGGGCATCCGGGTGCAGTGCTCGGGCCGCCTCGGCGGCGCCGAAATGTCGCGCTCGGAGTTCTACCGCGAGGGTCGGGTGCCGCTGCACACGCTGCGCGCCGATATCGACTACGGCCTCTACGAGGCCAAGACCACCTTCGGTCGCATCGGCGTGAAGGTCTGGATCTACAAGGGCGACATCGTCGGTGGCAAGCGTGAGCTGGCCGCCGCTGCCGCCGCGCCCGAGCGTCCGCGCCGGGAGCGGCCGAGCCGCCCGCGTCGGTCCGGTTCCACCGGCACCACTGCGACCAGCACCGAGGCCGGGCGCGCCGCCACCGCGGTGGCCGACGCGCCGGCAGAGACACAGGAGGGCTGACGCATGCTGATGCCTCGCAAGGTGAAGCACCGCAAGCAGCATCACCCGGGCCGGTCCGGCATGGCCAAGGGCGGCACCTCGGTGGCGTTCGGCGAATTCGGCATCCAGGCTCTGGAGCCGGCGTACGTCACCAACCGGCAGATCGAGTCGGCGCGTATCGCGATGACTCGCCACATCCGCCGTGGCGGCAAGATCTGGATCAACATCTACCCGGATCGCCCGCTGACCAAGAAGCCCGCCGAGACCCGCATGGGTTCCGGTAAGGGTTCGCCGGAGTGGTGGGTCGCGAACGTCAAGCCCGGTCGGGTGATGTTCGAGATGAGCTACCCGAACGAGGAGATCGCTCGTGAGGCCCTGCGCCGCGCGATGCACAAGCTCCCGATGAAGTGCCGGATCGTGACCAGGGAGGAGCAGTTCTGATGGCTACCGGAACACCGGCCGCAGAGCTCCGCGAGCTCACCGAAGAGGAGTTGGTGGCCAAGCTGCGCGACTCCAAGGAAGAGCTGTTCAACCTGCGCTTCCAGATGGCGACGGGTCAGCTGGACAACAACCGTCGTCTGCGCGTCGTCCGTCACGAGATCGCGCGCATCTACACGGTCATGCGTGAGCGCGAGCTCGGTCTGGCCACCGGACCCGCTGGCAAGGGAGATGCCGCATGAGCGACAAAGCAGAAGGGCAGCGCGGCACCCGCAAGGTGCGTGTCGGTTACGTTGTCTCGGACAAGATGAACAAGACGATCGTCGTCGAACTGGAAGACCGTAACCGGCATCCGCTCTACGGCAAGATCATTCGCACCACCTCGAAGGTGAAGGCGCACGACGAGAACGAGATCGCCGGCATCGGCGACCGCGTTCAGCTGATGGAGACCCGTCCGCTGTCGGCCACCAAGCGCTGGCGTCTGGTCGAGGTCCTGGAGAAGGCCAAGTAAGCCTGCTCCGCGGCGTGAAACCCGAAGGCCCGCTTCCCGTTCCGGGAGGCGGGCCTTCGCCGTTGCGAGCGGTGTCCGAAATCGGGGGATGCCGTTGGAACCGGTTCCGATGGGTACTGTCGTGTTGTGCCGCTGGCAGCGGACGGCCACACGCCACCGGGCTCCAGGCATGACCGGAACGGCGATCGGTCGCGGCTCGCGGCCGATGTGGAGGTATGAGCGGTGGGGAATGTGACTCGACCAAGCCGACCCGATGCCCGGATGCTGCTGCGGGAGCATCTGCTGAAGACGCGAATCGCGGGGGACGTCGCGACGCCGCGGGAGGGGAATCTCTCGAACTATCGGAAGATGGTGGCGAAGAATCCGGGGTATCAGTTCGGATTGGCTCTGCGGGATCGGACCTTCGACGAGACCTTGGCGATGATGGCGCGATTGTGCGGGGTCAGCCCCGACCCCCGTCATCTGCGGGGACCGGACACCATCGATGCGGACCTGACCCTCGACGCGCTCGACGCGATGGGCGCCCGGATCGGGCTCGCGGCTCGTCGCCGGGAAACCGTGCTCCTGGCGACCGGGCACCCGGACACGCTCATGGGCGTCTATCGCGCTGTCGAGGACGCCTTGCGCGCGGCCGGTTGCGTGGTGCCGACGCCCGCCGCCGGATGGTCCTACCAGGTCCTTACTTCCACCGGGCCGCAGTATCGCGAGATCGTCTACAGCTCGGCGGTGGCCGCGGTCGGCAACGACGGTCAGCTGAAACACACCCATGACCCGCACCCGATGCAAGCGGTGTTACGGGAGCTGCGCGACGCCGACCCCAGCCGCTGGCCCGACCTGGTCATCGCCGATCACGGCTGGGCCGGGGCGGCGGGCGAGGCGGGCATCGAGACCGTCGGATTCGCCGACAGCAACGACCCCGCGCTGTTCGCCGGTCACGACGAGGGCAAGATCGCCGTCACGGTTCCCCTGGACGACGGTGTGCACCCCGACTACTACCAGCCGCTGATCGCTTACCTGCTCGACCGGGCCGGTTTGGGACAGTGACGTCAACCGGGGGCGGGTGAGTTCCGCCGCTGGTCGTCTCGTATCGCATGCCAGGTGTCGCGGACGATGGTCTCCAGGTCGGATTGCCGCGGGTGCCAATCCAATTCGGCCGCTGCCTTGCTGGGATCGCTGATCAGCGCGGCCGGTTCGAGCGCGGGAGGCCGATGTACCAACCGAATTCGGCGGCCGGTTCGCCGCTCGACCGCGGCTACGACGTCGAGGATGCTACTGCCGTGGCCGCTGCCGATGAGGTACTGCTCGAACTCGCCCAGCCGTGGCGTCTTCTCGACGCACGCGACGAAAGCGGCCGCGGCGTCCATGACGTGCAGGTAGTCGCGAACCGCGCTGCCGTCGCCGTTGACCTCCAATGCCGAATCATTCGTCGCGGCGGCGAGCGTGCGGGGGATCAAGCGCGTGGGGTCGGGGTCGGCGCCGCCTGCCAGGTTCATCAAGCGCAGCACAGTAGCGGACAAGCGGCCGGTGTGCGCCTGGGCGCGGACAGCCCACTCCGCCGCCGCCTTACTCGCGGCGTACGGATGTGGCGGCGCGTCGGGTAGCCGCTCTGTCATCGGCTGGCGCTCCGGGGCCCCGTAGATCGACCCGGTCGAGGCGAAGACGATGCGAGCGACCCCCGCCGCGGCCATCGCTTCGAGCAAGGCGACGGCCCCGCCGGTGTTCACGCGAAAGTACCGCAGCGGATCGGCCGTCGACTCTCGCGCACGGGTGAGCCCGGCCAGATGACAGACCGCCGAGACGCCATCGAGTGCCGCTCGCAGGCCGCCCTCATCCAGCAGGTCGGCGACTCGAGTCGGGGCCCGGACGGCCGCCGCGCCCCGCACCATCGCGATCGGCTCGTGCCCCGCCCTGCCCAGCAGTTCGACGACCGCCCGGCCCAGATAACCATTCGCTCCGGTGACGAGGACGCGCACCCCACGATCTTGTCACCGAGTAGCGGCTTCAGCTCCTCGCTCGCCGAACCGGCCGCTGTGGTATCTAGACTGATACCATCAAGGCATGGCTTGGACCATGCGATTGCCGGAGGACGAAGAGGCGGCGCTCAACGCGCAAGCGGATGCCGAGGGTCGCTCGAAGCACGAGATCACTCGTGATGCGGTCCGGGCGTATCTCATGCGCCACCGCAGGTGGGAGTCGCCCCTGCTCAGTGATGACGAGACGTTCGATCTAGGTGGACCGATCGGCAAGGACGACATCCGCAACGCGATGAACCGGCCCGCATGATCGTCGTCGCCGATACCTCGGGAATCCTCGCGCTGTTCAATCGTTCGGATCCCGAGCACTTCGCGGTGCGCCGAGCCGCGGATGCGGCGGGCGCCCTTGTCGTCAGTCCGTTGGCGCTCACCGAGGTGCATCATGTGGCCAGTGTCCGAGCCGGGCGCGCGGTGGCCGACGGCATCCTTGCCCTGATCGCCGATCGGGTCGCGTCCACCCGCATCGTCATCTCGAGCGTCGATGCGGCGCAGTTGCATACCGCGGTCGATATCCGGAGGAAGTACGGCGATTTGAATCTGGATCTGGTGGATGCTGCGTGCGTGGCTCTGGCGGACGAATTCGATACCGACACCATCCTGACCCTCGGCCGACGCGACTTCCGCACCTTGCGTCCCCTCGGCCGGTACTCCGCGTTCCGGATTCTGCCGGATGACCTGCGGCCCTCTTGAACGGTCGGTGTTTCGGTCACTTCGGCGCGGTGATCGCCGTGCCTCGGCTCAGGGGCGGCCGTAGCCGAGGCCGCGTGGTTGTGGGTGGGGGCTGAGGCGGAGTAAGTGCGGACGGGGCGTTCTTTGTTCGCGGCCAGGACGTGCTGCTTGCTGCCCTCGGTACCTCGAATACGGGCGTCCGATGGGGAAGGTTCGTTAGTCGAGCGGCGGGCTCGGGCGCACCGCCCGGGATCGGACTTGCGTGGGGCTTGCGCTATACGTATACATCTACTTATAGTGAGATGGCAGGCCCGGCTTTCTGAGAACATCGAATCCGTACGAGGAGAGGCGGATTCGCCAGCGGGCCGGTTGCGGTAGACGCATGCCTGAATGCGCACGAATCTATGAAACGGGGAAATCATGACCACCGATCCGAACACCCTGAGCGCGGCGGCCGCCGTCGAGGAGCCGGCCGACGGCGTCGTCTTGGTGAAGGAATCCGCCGAAACGGGTGACGCTGACGAACTTCGCCAGATCGTGTTGCGGGTGGGGCCGGGCGGCGGGCGCAAGCAGCGCTTCTCCGGCAGGCTGCTCGGCGAATCCCGCGAGTACAGCAAGGTGGGGATGACCGTGTCGCGGGTCTACGTGAGCCGCAAAGGCAAGTTCGTGGTGCACCGGCACGAGACGAACTGGCGCGAAATATCCGTCGCGGTCGACTGGAGCGAATGGAAGAATTGGCGCGAGCTGCTGGGGGTCGGCGGCGGCGAGCGCGAGTGGGGTGACTACACGGTGGAAATCGTCGACTCGCCCACCGAACTGCAAGGCCGGATTCCGGAGCACATCTATCGAACGGTCATCGATGTGGCCGCGCACCCGACCATGCAAGACCTGCCGATCTGACTGCCGCTTCAACGAATCCGGAAAGGATTTATTCGCACATGTTCGCACGACTGGGGGCCGTGGTGGTCCACAATCCGTGGAAGGTGATCGGCCTGTGGGTGCTGCTCGCCATCGCGGTGGTGGCCTCGGCGCCGGAACTGAAATCGACCACCGACCAATCCGCCTTCCTTCCTTCGCATTACGAGTCGATCCAAGCGTTGGAGTTGCAGCAGAAGGCGTTCCCGGACAGCTCTGCCCCCGCGGCGATCATCGTGTTCGCCCGGGAGGACGGCGCGCCGTTGACCGAGACGGACGCGGCTTCGGTCGTCTCGATCGGCAACGACCTGCGCAACGCGCAGATCAAGGACGTCACCGCGATGCAACCGACGCCGCCGTCGGAGAACCGCCTGATCCAGATCATCGCAGTGCAGATGACGAAGGTGACGAATCCGAACGACACCACGCAGGGTGACGCCGTCAAGGCGCTACGCGCACAGTTGAAGGAACGCGTCGCGAACACCGACCTGAAGGCGGGCATCACCGGTCAGGCGGCGCAGGTGCTGGACCAGACGGAATCCAGCGAAAAGGGCATGGCCATCATCGGCGTCGCCACCATCGTGCTGATCCTCGTGCTGTTGCTGGTCATCTTCCGCAGCCCGGTGATCGCGTTGCTGCCGATCATCGTGATCGGCGCGATCTCCAGCATGGTCGGCGGATTGATCGCCATGGTGGCCAAGGCGTTCGACTTGCAGATCGACTCCTCGGTCAACGCCATCCTGGTGGTGGTGCTGTTCGGTGTCGGCACCGACTACATCCTGTTCCTGATGTTCCGCTACCGCGAGCGGTTGCGTGCGGGCGAGGACCCGAAGTCCGCAATGGTCAGTGCGGTCGCCCGGGTCGGCGAGGCGATCACGTCCGCGGCAGGCGCGGTGATCATCGCGTTCATGGCACTGGTGCTGTCCACGCTCGGTATGTTCCGTGCGCTGGGTCCGGCGCTGGCGATCGCCGTGGCGGTCGCGCTGGCGGCGGGGCTGACGCTGGTGCCCGCGGTGGTCTCGCTGTTGGGCACCAAAGTGTTCTGGCCGTCCAAGGCCTGGCGCAGCGAGCCGAAGGGCGCGCGGTTCGCCGCGGTCGGCAACGCGCTCGGCCGGCGGCCCGGTGTCTTCGCCGCCGCCTCCGGCGGTGTGCTGGTGGTGCTGGGAGTCTTCGCCTTCGGCTTCCACCCCACGTTCGATCTCAGCTCAGGCTCGACCTCCGAGGCGTCGGAATCCGTCGTCTACAGCAAGGAACTGGTCAAGGGCATGCCGGCCGGCACCACCCAGCCTTCGGATGTGCTGTTGCGGTCCGACGGGGCCCTGACCGCCGAGCAGCTCACCGCTTACCGCAATGCCCTGGCCGGTGTCCCCGGTGTGGGACAGGTGGCCGAGCCGCAGCTGTCCGCGGACCGGACGATCGCCGACTTCGCGGTGACGCTCGACGCCGCGCCGGAGTCGGACGCCGCGCTGGACACAGTGAAAGGCCCGCTGCGAGACACCGCGCACGCCGCGGCGCCAGCCGGAGCCACGGCCGCCGTCGGTGGTCTGACCTCGGTGTTCGTCGATTTCCAGGACGCGATGGCACGGGACTACGCGATCGTGTTCCCGGTGGCGGCGATCCTGATCATGATCGTGCTGGGGCTGCTGCTGCGCAGCCTGGTCGCGCCGTGGTACCTGATGGCGTCGGTGTTCCTCGGGTTCGCCGCCACGCTGGGCGCGGCGGTGCTGGTGTTCCAGCACGTCCAGGGCGAGTCCGGGCTGATCTTCACGCTGCCGGTGATCATGTACCTGTTCGTGGTCGCGCTCGGCACCGACTACAACATCCTCATGGTCGCCCGGCTGCGGGAAGAAGCCCGCGAGGGCAACGAGCCGAAACAAGCCGCGGCGCTGGCCGTGCGGCACACCGGACCGACCATCGCGGCGGCCGGAGTGATCCTGGCGGGCACGTTCGCTTCGATGATGCTGGCGGGCAACAACGTTCTCGCGCAGATGGGTTTCGCCATCTCGGTGGGCATCGCGATCGCGGCCTTCGTCATGGCGATGTTCTTCACGCCCGCACTCACGGCGCTCATCGGACACAAGGCGTGGTGGCCAGGGCATGGGGACGAGAAGCCGGGTGGGACGGGGCCGGAGTCTCGGGAGGTCGTGGGTACTTCGGTCGCCGAGAGCTGATTGGGATCGGAGCGTACGACACCGGCGCTTGCAAATAGTAAAATGGAACAGAGCTGTGCATTCGGACTTGTCCGGTGCACAGCTTTTTCTATGAATAGTGCGTATAAGTGCGCCGGTCACCAGCCGCGCAAATCCGTGCGTGTGCCCGCATCGCATCCGCCGAACTCAAATCTTGACATTGGCCCACTTCGCGAACCGGGCGAGGGAGTCGGTGCCGCGCCGGGTATTGGCGAGTACGCGGACGGTCTCGTGGACTTGTGGGTGGTTGCGCGTCAGGCCCGGTGCGATCCGGCGTGCTTGGTGGAGGCTGGCGGGGGCACGCTGCTTGTCCCCGTACAGCAGCCATGCGCGGGACACGTCGATCCAGTGATGTCCGGCGCGGGACGGCGTGACCGATACCGGTAGCCAAATCTGCTCGGCGCGTGCGACGGCGGTCGTGCCATCGGACAACTCGACCGGCACGGCGACGGAGTGGATGGCGACGTTCGGCAGATGGAACCCGGTTCCGTACTCCTGATAACGGTCGGCGCCGATCGCCTCCCCGATCCGGCGCGCTTCCCGAAGATGCGCGTCGGCGGTCTCGGCGTCGAGCGCACGGGCTGACAGGATCGACCCGCGCAGGTGCAGCGCGCCCCGCACCGCGAGGACTTCCGGCGTCGAAGGCAGTTGCTCACTGGCGATGTGGGCGCGCTCGATGATCCGCAGTCCACCGGCGTATGCGCCGGAGTACAGCAGGATCAGCGCGCGGTGGTATTCCGCCGCGATCGGCCACGCGGGGTCGCCACTGTGTTCCGCGGCCCACACGCACCGTTCGGCGGCAAGTCCGGCGAGGTCGAAATAGCCGTACCGGTAGGCGATCGATGACGCGCTGTTGTACGCGTAGGCGAGCGTCGAATAGATGGTCTCCCGACGTTGCCCCGAAGGCTCGTCGGCCGCGAGCGCGTGTAATCCGTGGATCACGTTCGGCAATTCTGCGGTGTGGTCTCCGTACCGGCCGCGCCGTCTGCTCTCCTGCACCCGATGTAGTGCCGCGGTGAGTTCTTCGAAGCTAGTCGGCGCGTTCAGTGGCTCGTCGTTGAAGGCCAGAATCTTTCGACGCAGCTCGCGGATGGTGGCGTGTGCTCCGGCATCGTCGCGCACCGGGGTGTAGGGCTGCCCGGTCAGGTCCTCGATGTTCACCCCGAGGGCCTCGGCGACGGCCGTGACGAACGCTGGAGAGGCGGGGCGGACGCCTCGTTCGACCTTGCGCAGCAGCGACACCGACACGTTCGCCTTCTGCGCAAGTTGCTGCTGTGTGAGCCGAGTGAGCTTGCGCGCTCTGGCGGTGCGTTCCCCGATCCCGGCATCGTCCATGCCTCCACGGTGACACACGATGTGCCGCTAGGCATGGGTTCATCGAGCACAAGGTATTCGGAGGCCCCGGCGTCGGGTCGAGCCTTGAATCCCCAGCGTCGGGCGCCCGCCGAACAACTACGACGTGCCGAAAGGTCACCGAATGACCACAGAGCTCGCAACCGTCTTGATCGTCATGGCCGCCGTCGGCGGACTGCTGATTCTCGTGTTCTGGGTGCTGCCCTGGCTACTCGACCTCGGCGACGACCCGGATGAATCCGTACCGGCGCGCGAGATCTTCGAGCGGCTGGAGACGAGCAGCGATGACGATTCGGCGTTCCTGGGTGCAGGACTACTGCGAAGACGGCAACATGCCCGAGGACGAAGAGCACGCGCGCGGCCTGTCGAAGCTCCACCAGAGCTGCGAACCACCGTGCCCGCGCAAGGTGTCCGCTGAGCGCTACCTGCGCGAACGCGGCGAGGGCAGCTCGCCGGACAGTCGAGCGAGCAACTAAGGGCCTGTTCTGCCAGTCATCGCAGCCAGCGGGACGACAGCTGATGACGGCGACTTCCGCCTGCCGGTAGGCCGCCCGCTCGGCAGCATGGGGTGGGCTGCCGCCTCGCGATCATTCGGGGGCCGTGAACCTCGTGATGCAGCACAACGTCCTGTGCTTCGGCCAACCGGCTTAGGTTCTGTACGGGCCCCGGTCAGTCGATGGTTGCGTAGGGGCGGTGGACTTTGAGGGCCGAGTCCAGGACGCGGGTGACCGCTGAGCGGGGGACGCCGAGTTCGTTGGCGATGGCGGGGGTGGTGCCGCCTTGGTCGGCGAGGGTCAGAATTTCTCTGACCTCCTCGATGGGGAGGTCGGACAGGCGGCGGTCGGTGATGGCCCGTGCGAGCGCGGAGATCTCGTCGTCGTCGGTGTCGGCTTCCTCTGGTTCGGTGGGGAATTCGTCGTCCTCGTCGTCGTCCTCGAGGATCGGCATCGGTTCGACGCGCGGGTGCGAAAGCTCGGGAGTTTCCTCGAGGGCCAGTTGTTCGCTCTCCGCGTCGGCGGAGCGGTCGTTCTGCTCGGCGCTCGCCGACTTCCCGCGTTTCGCCGCGCGCGGGGCGGTGGCGTTCGGGTGCACCTGTGCGGCGGTGTCGGCGGATGTCGGCGTGGGCATGGGTTCGGTGGGGCCAGCGCGCCGGGCGGTGTCGTCTCCGCGATGCGCGCGATCGATCGAGCGTTCGCCTCGGTTGACCGCAGCGTGCGTCGATGCCGCACCGTTCGCTCGCGTCCGAGGGTGCTCAACGAATTCCAGGCCGTCGTGCAGGTCGGCGAGCGAGATCTGCTGTGCCGCAGATCGCGTGGATTCGAGACGCGGCTGCGGGCTCTCGAACTCAGGCGCTTCCGCTCGGTTCGAGACTCCCTCCTCGAAGGTGGCAGGAGAAATCTGTGCAGCTTCGGATTCGGCGGATCGAGTCGGGTGTCCGTCGGCACGGGCCTCCAGGACATGCTGCGTTACAGGCGGAACGGCGTGCGGGGAAGGAATCCTCACTTCGCTACTGACAACCGACTGCCCACGGTATCCGTTGGGAGCGATCGGGTGGTCTTCGGCGGCGCGAGCGGTGTGCTTGTCGAGTGGAAGGGCTTGCGCAGCAATGTCGGCCGGTGTCTGGGCGGCGTGACCGCTGGCCGCTTGTGCATCGCCGTTCGTGTGTGCATCGCCGTTCGTGGGGGACGCGGTGATGTGGCCGTTCGTGCTGGGGCGCACAATGTTCCCGTCGACCTGCAAGGGCTGCGCGGCATCGGCAACAGTGTGGCCGTTGGTGGCTGGGCGCACCGTGTGTCCGTTGATGCGCGGGTGCGCGTTTCCGTTGACAGGCAACGGGTTGATGTTGCTCTCGATCGGCGGAAGGGCGTGGCCGTTCGTGGACAGGTCTCGGGTGTGCCCGTTGGTAGTGGTTTCGACCGGGCGGCCGTTCGGAGCTCGGTGGAACGCGGCACCGGGCTCGACCGCGTGCCCGTTAGCCGGGCGAGCATCGGTCCGGCCCGATGCAGTGGACGGCGCGGGAGCTTCGCCGGCTTTGTCATCCACCGGCGTAAGCGGGGCGTGGTCGACGTCGATGGAGTGGCCGTTGATCAGCGACTCGACGGCGTGACCGTTGGTGGAGCGGGTATGGGGCGAATTCGAGGCACCCCCGTCTTCGCCATATCCATGGCTCGCGGCAGCGAGGAAAGCGCGGTCGGCGGTGTGCGGGCGGCCGTTGATCGGCGAGTCGACTGCGTGACCGTTGGTCGGCAACCTTCCGTGGTCGACGGGGGAGGTGGCTGAGCTAGAGTTCGCAGACTCTGCCTGCGTAGCGCTATGCGTGCTCGGCGTATCGGATGTCCCTCGGTCCCGAGGTGCGCCTCCGGTGCCCACGATCGTGCGGTGGACGGAGCCCGCCCGCCCAGGATGGTGGACGCCACCTCGATGACCGACTTCCGTTCCAGAGTCCGCATCGTGGTGCGCCGCACGGCTATCGCTCAATGGTGCGGTGTCGGTATCGCCTTCCCAGGGGGTGCGACGGTTGGTCGCCGCTGCCTCGAGCGAGTGATATTCCTCGGCTTCCGGCCTGCCCGGTTGCGCATCGAGACGGATCATCCGCCGGTCGCGCTCGATCACCGGCGCACCATCGATCAGCACCGCGTACCGCGCGGAAACCCAGGCGTGCAACCAGATCACGACGCCGACCATCACCGGGGCGATCGCGTATTCCGCGGCGCGGCCGAGATCGCCTGCGGCGAGGTGCGGGCCGGAGTTGAGTGCGACGGTCGTGCCGAGCAGCGCCGCCTCGAAGAAGATCACCTTGCCGCGCGCCAGTTCCCGCCCCCACCGCGCCGCCGTCGTCGCCGCCACCATGATCGTGATGATCGGTATGGAGATCATCGCCTCGATGCCGTAGCTCAACCAGTACAGCGGATCGGACATGTCGCCGCTGGGCACCAGATTGTGCTGCACGTTGACACCGGCCCACACCATGCCGAGCACGACGACGGCGATCAGGGCGCGCGAGGACCACTCCGCCCGCCGATACAGCTGCGCCAGTCGCGCGTCCTCGCTCGAGGCCCGCCGCCGCGCCGCCAAGGCGCGCCGATGCCAGCGGGCGTCGGCGTCCTCGGAGCGGCGCAACGCCGCGGATGACTTCCGATCACGCCGCTCGGCGGCCAGTTCCGCCTCGATCGCCCGGCGCCGCTGCTCGCGGCGCTGCGCCCGGATCCATTCCGCGAGCTCGCGCTCCGCGGCGATCTCGCGTTCGGACAGCACTTCCAGCAGCGCCGGATCGAGCTGCAGGGGCAATTTGCCGCGCGCGGTCTCGACTTGCTGAGCCAGCGCGGCAATCTCGGAACGACCGTTCGAGGGTTCGTCGGGCATCGCGAGCCTTCCCAAGAGCAGGTGTCATGTCGAGGTGGTGGAGACATGATTGCTCGAACATATGTGTGATCGGAGTGAGACTAAACCGACGCCTGCCCGTGGTCAACGTGGCAGTCTCCCGGCTGTACGCGACACGCCGAACAGGCGAAATCGAAGATCCGGCTCGGATATCCGGGATGAGCGGCGCTTTTATCGGCGCTCTCCGCGTGTCGAAACTGAGTTCGAATACGTGCACACCATCGCGCGAATCCCCCGCTCCAGGTTCCCGCCCGGCACCCTCGCGCTCGATCGCGTCTTCGGGGGCGAAACGGAACCGACCGGGCGTTGTTCGCGGCCGGCCTGTTGACGGAATAGTCGCCGTTCGCTTGAACCCGTCAGACCAGGTGAACCGATCTCACACAAGCCAACTGTCTGGAGCCGCCCGCTGACGCGACCGGCTCACCCGAACCCCGTCTTTCGAGCGAAGCGAGACCGAGCATGCGCCGTTCACGGCCCGGCTCGCGTTTGCGCGGCCGCCGCGCAGACGACGAAGGAACAACCAACGATCACGCCAACCCGAGCCACCAAAAAGGGCCACGAAAACCCCACATCACAGCCCGCCACCCCCGCGCACAGCCATACACGAACTCCCGACTTCAACTATCAACGCGCCCAGCGCACCCCCA
>NZ_BAFS01000038.1 GCF_000308415.1 Nocardia asiatica NBRC 100129
CTCGATGACCTCGCCCTGGATCAGCGTCGAGTCGACGTCGAACACGATCAGCCGCTTGCCGCGGCGGGCCAGCCCGGCCCGCTCCACCGCCACGTCCACCTGCTCGGTCACCGCGACTTCGGCCAGTGCCGTGCGCAGCCGGGAGTCGGTGTCCGGGCCGGAGTCGATCGCGGTCACCATCAGTTCCATGCCCGTCACCGGGTAGTCGGCGATGCCGCGAATGGTGTCGATGTTCGCGCCCAGCGCGGCCAGTTGCCGCGACACCGCGCTGAACGCCCGCGCCGTGACCGGGCTGCCGAGGATGACCACCGCGTGCGTGGACATCGGCTGCCTGCCGATCGCCGCGTCCACCTCCACGTCGACGTGCATGCCGACGGTGTTCATCGCCTCTTCGAGCTCGTCCTGCAACGCCTCGGCGTCACTCGGGCAGGTGACCAGGACGCCCAGGGTCAGCCTGCCCCGGATCACGACCTGCTCCACGTCCAACAGGCTCACGCGGTGCCGGGACATGGCCGTGAGCAGCACGGACGTCACACCGGGACGGTCGGGCCCGGTGACGGTGACGAGGACGGTGGTGTCGGCCAACTGATGCGCTCCATGTTCGATGTCGCCGTCGCTGTGCTGGACGTCGTTGTCGCAACGCACGGTGCGTACTGATCTCCACAAACGATCTCCACAAACGAGTGTGCACCCGCTGGTGACCAGCGGGTGCACACTCGTCGCGATGAATCCTACGGCGCGGCCGGGCCTCGCCCGTCCGTCGCCCCGGCGCGGAAGCGCCCTACTTCGCCAGGGCGTTCGGCTCGTGCAGCTCGGTGGCGTGCTTGCTCGAGCCCCAGCCCACGTGCGCCTCGGCGCGCATGCGCTCGATCATGTGCGGGTAGTGCAGCTCGAACGCGGGACGCTCGGAGCGGATGCGCGGCAACTCGTAGAAGTTGTGCCGCGGCGGCGGGCAGGTCGTGGCCCACTCCAGCGAGTTGCCGTAGCCCCACGGGTCGTCCACGGTGACCACCTCGCCGTAGCGGAAGCTCTTGAAGACGTTCCACAGGAACGGCAGCATCGACGCGCCGAGCACGAAGGCGCCGATCGTGGAGATCGTGTTCAGGTTGGTGAAGCCGTCACTGGGCAGGTAGTCGGCGTAACGGCGCGGCATGCCCTCGGCGCCCAGCCAGTGCTGGACCAGGAAGGTGGTGTGGAAGCCGATGAAGGTCGCCCAGAAGTGCCACTTGGCCAGGCGCTCGTCCAGCATCCGCCCGGTCATCTTCGGGAACCAGAAGTAGATGCCCGCGAAAGTGGCGAACACGATGGTGCCGAAGAGCACGTAGTGGAAGTGCGCCACCACGAAGTACGAGTCGGTGACGTGGAAGTCCAGCGGCGGGCTGGCCAGGATGACACCGGACAGACCACCGAAGAGGAACGTGACGATGAAGCCGAGGGAGAACAGCATCGGCGATTCGAAGGTCAGCTGACCGCGCCACATGGTGCCGATCCAGTTGAAGAACTTCACACCGGTCGGAACCGCGATGAGGAAGGTCATGAACGAGAAGTACGGCAGCAGCACCGCGCCGGTGGCGTACATGTGGTGCGCCCACACCGCGATGGACAGCGCGGCGATACCCAGGGTGGCGTAGACCAGCGTGGTGTAACCGAAGATCGGCTTGCGGGAGAAGACCGGGAAGATCTCCGAGACGATGCCGAAGAACGGCAGCGCGATGATGTACACCTCGGGGTGGCCGAAGAACCAGAACAGGTGCTGGTAGAGCAGGATGCCGCCGGTGGCCGGGTCGTAGATGTGGCCGCCCAGGTGGCGGTCGTAGGCCAGGCCGAACAGCGCGGCGGTCAGCAGCGGGAAGGCCAGCAGCACCAGGACGCTGGTGACGGCGATGTTCCAGGTGAAGATCGGCATCCGGAACATGGTCATGCCGGGAGCGCGCAGGCAGACGACGGTGGTCAGCATGTTCACGCCACCGAGGATGGTGCCCAGACCGGACACCGCCAGGCCCAGGATCCACAGGTCGGTGCCGACACCGGGCGAATGCAGGATGTCGGTCAGCGGCACGTACGCCGTCCAGCCGAAGTCCGCGGCGCCGCCCGGGGTGATGAAGCCCGCGGTCGCCATGCTGGCGCCGAACGCGTACAGCCAGTAGCTGAAGGCGTTCAGGCGCGGGAAGGCGACGTCGGGGGCGCCGATCTGCAACGGGAGGATGATGTTGGCGAAGCCGAACACGATCGCGGTCGCGTAGAACAGCAGCATGATCGTGCCGTGCATGGTGAACAACTGGTTGAACTGCTCGGTCGAGAGGAACTGCAGGCCGGGCCGCGCCAGCTCACCGCGCATCAGCAGGGCCATCAGGCCGCCGATCATGAAGAAGCCCATCGACGTGGTCAAGTACATGACACCCAGGACCTTCGGGTCCGTGGTGGTGACCATCTTGTAGATGAACGAGCCCTTCGGCCCGGTCCGAGCCGGATAAGGCCGAGTCGCTTCCAACTGAGGGACTGGCTGGGGCTCTACGGCAGTCACTGATCCTCCTGAAAGGTGCCTTCAATTCGCTCCGCAGGCTCCGCTGATCGCATCCATCCCGGTGTCGGGACAGACGACAGTTCGCTTGCGCTCTTCGAATCGTAAACCCGAGCCCCCGGAGCCGACCGCACGGGTCCTACTCTCTGTCGTATTTGTTCGGCCGCGACTTCGTCGCGGCGTGTTCGCGGCCCCCTTGTGGCTCGCGTCCGAGTGGCCGCCGCTTGCTCCTTCGTCGCGGACGCGGCGGCCACTCGGACGCGAGCCGGGCCGCGAACGGCGGATGCTCGGTCTCGCTTCGCTCGAAAGACGTGGTTGAGGTGCGCTGGGCACGTAGGTGACGATCCACGAGTTGGATGCTCGCGGTTGGGGGGCGCCGGACGTGCTGGGCTCGGGGGTGCTTGGGCACGGGGGTGCTGGGCTCGGGGGTGCTGGGCGCCTATATAGACGCGGCCGGTCAGGGAGGCCAGTTCGGAATGCGCGCCTGCGGGCGGCGGGAAAGGTCCGCATGTCGGTCTGGACGTTCGACACGGTTGAAGTGTGCGCGGTTCGCGCGCTGGCGCCGGTGTCGGCCTTCCGAGGTTCGCACTCGGCGTGGCGGGACCGATGAGTTCTGTGGGCGACGGGCGTCTGTATCCGTGAGACGAGTTCACCTCAGCCAGGAGACCTGCGATGACCAAACCGAAGGGTATGAAGCCCGGCGATCCGTGCTGGGTCGAGCTGTACACCTCCGACCTCGATCGGAGTATCGAGTTCTACCGCGACCTGTTCGGCTGGACCGCCGAGAGCGCGGGTGAAGAGTTCGGCGGCTACGTCACCTTCCGCAAGGACGGGCGAGCGGTGGCGGGCGCGATGGCCAGGATGCCCGGCGACACCGACAGCCCGGAACAGTGGACGGTGTATCTGTCCAGCTCCGGCGCCCAGACCACCGTCGACGCGGCGACCGCGGCCGGTGCGTCGCTGGTGGTGCCGCCGATGGCGGTGGGCGAACTGGGCACGATGGCCGTGCTGGGCGACGTCGGGGGCGCGGGCGTCGGCATCTGGGAGGCCGGAACGTTCCCCGGGTTCGAGACCATGGGGCTGGTCTCCGGCGGGCAGTGGAGCGGCCACGAGGGCGCGCCGTCCTGGTTCGAACTGCACACCCGCGCCTACGACGCCTCGCTGGCGTTCTACCGGGAGGTGTTCGGCTGGTCGGATGTCTTCACCATCTCCGACGCCCCGGAGTTCCGCTACTCCACCATCCACGCCGAGAGCCCGATGCTCGGCGGCGTCATGGACGCCTCGGCGTTCCTGCCCGAAGGCGCCCCCGCCGCCTGGACCGTCTACTTCGGCGCCGACGACGTGGACAAGACCGTCGAACGACTCGCCGAACTCGGCGGCTCGGTGCTCACCCCGCCCGATGACACTCCCTACGGCCGGATGTCCGCCGTCACCGACGCCACCGGCGCCCGCTTCAGCATCGGCGGCAATCGAGCCTGACCCGGCGGCCCGCACGAAGGTTCGGCGCGCTAGCCGGGCACTTCGTGCGGGCGGTGCGCCGTCACACCGGATGGACGCGCGTGAACTCCGCCATGGCCGCCTCGATACTCGCGACGACCCCGGCATCCCCGCCGGTGGAATCCTCGAGTTTTGTGGTCAATTCGTCGCACAAGGCCACGAATTGTTCGTCTTCGGGATCGGTGAACAACCGCATCTCCGCGATGTTCCTCGCTCCGAGATATGGGTCGCGATATCGTCCGGTGACAGCGTATGCCTCGTTCAGGCAGATCAGGAAAACCCCCGCCATCGGACGTTCGGACACTTTTCTCTGCTGGAAGAATCGCGTCAGACCGTCGGCGATCCGGTCCGCGTTCACCAAGTCGACGGCGTCGGCATCCAACCCCTCGATCTCTGCGGCTACGCCGTCCAGCGACGCCATCCTCAGCCGATCGAACTCGGTAGGGAATTCCGGCGACGCGACGGTCCCTATGGCGTGCCGTGCGCGAAGGGCGTGGACCGCCAGAGCATAAGTGGAAGATTCGTCGCAATATACCCGGCCACAGAAACGCACCATCTCCGTGAGATCGAGCCGCAACCGCACGAGCGGGTCCTCGATGGCTTCCTCACTCTGCCTGGCAGCAGTGACCAGCTCGCGTCGTCGTATGCCCATCCGTCTACCGCACCCCGTTCGAGTGAATTACATGGTCGCACAGGCGAACCACTCGTTGTCCCGCGGCTCAGTATAGACAGTCAGGATGTCGTTCCCACGATTCGTATCGTAGGCGAGTTTCGCCCTGCTGCTGGTGCCGTTGTACTGGAGGATATTCACTTTGTGGCCCGGTTTGTTTCCGTCCCGGGGAAATCCGAAGCTCACCAGACGATCCACACAGTCCAGAAATGCTTGCGGGTTGAGAAACGGATCGTGCCCGCCATCGATCATGTGACGCAGCGCGTAGCACCGCAGTTGCATTTTGGAGCCGTTGGGGTGAACCGCGCCGTAGAGGATGTGGTTGTCGCTCATCGTGCTGCCATCAGCATCGCACGCCGCCATCTCCGCGGCGAACTTCTTGTAATCGAATTGCGAACCCGGCGGCGGCGTCGCCTGCGCCGCCCCGACGGTAAGCGTCCAGAATGTCGTGAAGAAGACGAGCACGAGTCGACCGAGTATCAACTTCATTATTCCCCCTGTTGGCGTCGCGCGACTCCCCTGCGCGAACTCGCCGAAACGGTAGCACAAATGGAATGCGCCGGGAAGCACGGAGGAGCCAGGACTGCCGTTCTGTTCCGGCCGAGCTCGGCAGACGGTTGCCCGGATGCCGCGACCTCACCCGGGGAAGGCCCGTGCCGACCTGTACCCTCACTCGCATGCCGGTCAGCGACGGGATACAGGGACGCGTCCGAATTCGTGCACTTCGCGATCGGAATGGTGCGGCCGGTCGCCGGTTCCGGGCCGTGGTGGCCGGGTGTGCCGCGCTGATCGTCGCCGGTTGCGGCGGTTCCACCGACGATTCCGCCTCCATCGTGCGCACCACCACCAACATCGCGGGCGCGGGGGTCGTCGGGCTGGAGCGCGACACCACGCGCGCGTGCGCGCTGCCGAGCGCGCCGGATCCGGCGGACGGGGCGACCCGCGCGGTCACCCATGCGGCGGGCGTCTCCGAGGTGCCCGCCGATCCACAGCGCATCGTCGTGCTCAGCACCTCCGCGCTGGACGCGGTCTGCGCGCTCGGCCTGTGGGAGCGGGTGGTGGGTGCGGTGACCATCGACGGCCCGAGCCCGCAACCGGCCTACCTCGGCACCGGCGTGCTGAAGATTCCCGGCGTCGGCACCGCCGCGCAGCCCGACCCGGCCCGCATCGCGGACCTGCGCCCCGACCTGATCCTGGGCGAGATCCCCTCCGGCGCGGCGAGTTTCAGCGCGTTGCAAGCAATCGCTCCCACAATCTTGGTCGGCGCGAACAATGGTTGGCAAGCCGAATTCGCCGCGTTCGCAACGGGTTTGGGGCGTAGCGAAGCCGCGGAGACCGCACTGCGGGACTATCGCACCGAGGCGAAGGACACCGGTACCGCGCTGGCGGCCAGCCAGACCCAGGCGTCGGTCATCCGGTTCACCGCCGACACCGACCGGGTGCAGGGCGGCGACAGCTTCTCCGGCCAGGTGCTCGGCGACGCGGGCGTGCAGCGCCCCCGAGCCCAGCGCGGCGCGTCCTTCGACGTGCGCGAGGACGAGTGGGCCTCGAAGGTGGAGGGCGACGTGATCTACGTGATCCTCGCCGGCCCGGAGGGCAAGAAGCACGGTGAAGCGGTGCTGCGCTCCGACGAGTGGAAGGAGCTCGGCGCCGCCACCGACCGCCGCGTGTTCGCCGTGGAGGACAGCGTCTGGCACGGCGACGGCCTCACCGCCGCCCGCGCCCTGCTCACCGATCTGCGCAACACGCTCAACGGCTACGTGACCGACTGACCGCCGCCCACCCCTTGGGTGAGGTTTCCCCCACCCTCGGAGTGCGCGGACCAGCGCTGGGGTTGCTGTCGGAAAGCCCTTTCGAGGACGAGATTCAGAGGTACGCCGAATACCTCTCAATCGACACTCGAGGACACGACATGCACACGCTGACCGACTCGCTCGCCGACAACCTCTACGTCCTGCCGCTGGCCCAGCCCGTCGCCGAGGTCGATCCGCAGGCGGTCGTGGTCTCCACCGCCGATTGCGAACTCACCTACGCCGAACTCGATCGCTGGTCCAACCGCCTGGCCCGGCTGCTGCTCGGCATCGGCGCGGGCCCCGGCAGCCGAATCGCGGTGGCGATCGACCAGCCGATCGAATCCGTCGTGGCCGAGCGGGCCGCCACCAAGATCGGCGCGATCACGGTTCCGGTCACCGAGGACGGCTCCTACGCCCTCGGCACCCCGGTTGGCATCACCACCAAGGACCAGCAGCCCGAGCACGCCGGCGAGATCACCTGGCTGGTGCTGGACGAGCGCTCCACCCTGCAGCGCTACCTGACCAGTTCCGCCGCCCCGCTGCGCGCGGCCGACCTGGATCTGCTGCCCGCATCGGCCTGACCGGGCAAACCCCTCCCCACGCGACCCGAACAGCGATGTTCGGGTCGCGCAGTGTGCGCAATACCCCCGCAGCGCCGCCCGCGCCGGTTCAGAATTGACTTGCCGCCTGCTGTGCGGCGGCAGGTACTACCGCTACCGCGGTGGCTACGGGCGGTCCTCGCCGGGTAGCCCCGACCCGCGGTCAGAACGTAGGACACGTCATGCAACAGCCTTCCCTCTCGGCGCAAGATACGGACACAGGTCTTCCCGAAGGGGCCTTCGCCCTCTCGGCGGCACAGCGCGGCATCTGGTTCGCCCAGCACGTCGCCGGTGACACTCCGATCTCCATCGCCCAGTACGTCGAACTGAACGGACCGATCGACCTGGACCTGCTCGCGCGTTCGGCGCGGCAGTCCGGGCGCGAATTCGGCACCGGCTACCTCCGCCTGATCGAAGTGGAGGGTCATCCGTTCCAATTCGTCGACCCGAGCCTCGACGACAGCCTGGAGACGCTCGACTTCCGCTCCGAACCCGACCCGGAGGCGGCCGCGCACGCCTGGATGCGCGCGGAGTACGAGACGCCGCTGGATCTGACGCGCGACCGGCTGGTGCGCATCGCCATGCTGCGCGTCGGCGCCGACCGCTGGTTCTGGTACTCGCGCATCCACCACATCGTGCTCGACGGCATGGGCGCGCTGACCATGGTGCAGCGCACAGGTGAGCTCTACAACGCCGCCGCCGAGGGGCGCGAGGCCCCACCGGCGAAGGCGGAGGATCTGCGCAAGATCGTCGAGGCGGATCTGGCCTACCGCAGCTCGGAGCGTTTCGCCGCGGATCGCGAGCACTGGCTCGCCCACCTCGAGGGCATGGCGGACCCGGTGAACCTGGCCGGTCGCACCGCGGGTGTGAACGGGCATCCGAGCCGCGTCGCGGGCGCGCTGCCCACGGGCACCGCGGAACTGCTCGACGCCGTCGCCGACCAGGTGTCCTCCGGGGTCGCGCCGACCGTGGTCGCCGCCTTCGGCGCGTATCTGTCCGCGATGACCGGCGCGCCCGAAGTCGTGCTGAGCCTCCCGGTGTCCGCGCGCACCACCGCGACGCTGCGCCGTTCCGGCGGCATGATCGCCAACGTGGTCCCGCTGCGACTGCGGCTGACGCCGGCCACGACGGTCGGGGACGTCATCCGCGCGGCCCAGGGCGAGCTGACCGGGGCGCTGCGCCGCCAGCGCTACCGGCAGGAGGACATCTTCCGCGACCTCGGCTGGCCGATGGACGAAGCCGTGTCGTTCGGCCCCTCGGTGAACCTCATGATGGTCGACACCAGGATTCAGCTCGGCCCGGTCACCGGACGGTTGCACGTGCTGACCTCGGGGTTGATCGACGACCTGTTCGTCAATCTGTATCCCGGCGTCGGCGGCGAGAGCACGCACATCGACTTCCAAGCCAACGGCAATCTCTACACCGACGCCGAGCTGACCGCGCAGCACCGCCGGTTCCTGTCGTTCCTGCACCGCTTCCTCGCCGCCGGACCGGACGCGCCGCTGGCGACCGTCTCCGTGCTGTCGGAGGACGAGCGCGCCGGCTCCGCTCCCGGGCGCGGCCCCGCGGGCGTCGCGGCGCGGACGCTGCCCGCCATCCTCGCCGACGGCGCCGCCCGCGACCCGCTGGCGACCGCGCTCGTGGCCGACGAGACCGCGCTGACCTACCGTCAGGTGGACGACTACACCAACCGGTTGGCCCGGGTGCTGATCGGCGCGGGAGCCGGACCGGAACGCACCGTGGCGATCTCCATCCCACGATCCGTCCAGTCGGTCCTGGCGACGATCGCGGTGGTGAAGACCGGCGCGGCTTTCGTGCCGATCGATCCGACCTATCCGGCCGATCGCATCGAGCACATGGTGGGCGACAGCGGCGTCGTCGCGGGAATCACCCTGAATTCCGCGCGAAAGTCGTTGCCGGACCGGGTGTCCTGGCTGATCCTCGACGACGAGACGACCGAGCGGGCGGTCGCCGATCAGGACGCCGCGCCGCTGACCGACGCCGAGCGAACCGCCGCGGTGCACCCGGACCAGGTGGCGTACATCATCTACACCTCCGGCTCGACCGGGCTGCCCAAAGGCGTACTGGTCTCCCACCGCGGACTGGCCAACCTGGTGGCGAGTTCCGGCGCCGGTTTCGGCATCGACGCGGAATCCGTTGTTGCTCATGCGGTTTCGCCCAGTTTCGACATCTCCGTCGAGGAGATCGTGGTCACGCTCGCGGCGGGCGCGACGCTGGCCGTCGTCCCGCCCTCGGCGTACGCGGGCGATGAGCTGGCCCACGTGCTGCGCGCGCACCGCGTCACGCACCTCAACGTGACTCCCGCCGTCGTGGGATCGCTGGACCCGGCGACCCTGCCCGAGCTGCGCACGGTGATCGTCGGCGGGGACGCCTGCCCGCCGGAGCTGGTCGCGAAATGGTCCGGCCGGACCCTGCTGAACGGCTACGGCCCCACCGAGACCACCATCACCGTCACCCTCAGCGCCCCGCTGACCCCCGACGGCCCGATCACCATCGGCGGGCTGGCCCGTGATGTGTCGGCCGTGGTTCTCGACCCGTGGCTGCGGCCCCTGCCGCCGGGTACCACCGGTGAGCTGTATCTCGCCGGTCCCGGTGTGGCCCGCGGTTATCACCGGCGCAACGGGCTCACCGCCGACCGTTTCGTCGCGAACCCGTACGCGATCGGCGAACGCATGTACCGCACCGGGGACCTGGTGCGCTGGGTGGAGCACGACGGACGCGTCGAACTGGAGTACCAAGGCCGCAGCGACTTCCAGGTGAAGGTGCGCGGCTTCCGCATCGAGCTCGGCGAGATCGACGCCGCCTTGCAGCGGCATCCCGACGTCGACTTCGCGCTCACCCTCGGCGTCGAAACCGGTTCGGGCGCAACCGCGCTCGTGTCGTACGTACTGCCGAAGCCGGGGGCGGAGATCCATCCGGAAGCGCTGAAAGCCGCTGCCGGCGAGTCGCTTCCGGCCTACATGGTCCCCGCGGTGGTCATGGTGCTCGACAGCCTCCCGCTCACGCCGCTGGGCAAGGTGGACCGCAAAGCGCTGCCCGCCCCCGAATTCGGCGCCCGAACCACCACGAGCAGACCGCCGTCCACGCCGCGCGAGGAGACGCTCGCCGCGCTGTTCGCGCAGGTGCTCGGCCTGGACTCGGTGGGCGTCGACGAGAGCTTCTTCGCGCTCGGCGGCGACAGCATCGTCTCCATCCAGCTGGTGTCCAGGGCGAAGGCGGCCGGGCTCGGCTTCAGCGCGCGCGACGTCTTCGAGCGCAAGACCGTCGCGGCGCTGGCCGCGGTGGCCACCGACGTGCCGGTCGCGGTGGTGCACGAACTGCCCGGCGGCGGGGTCGGCGAGGTGGAGCTCACGCCGATCGTGCACGCGATGCTCGAGCCGGGTGACACCTGGCGGCGGTTCGCCCAAGCCGTGCTCATCGAGCTGCCTTCCGGCCTCGAGCGCGCGGGTCTGGTCGCCGCGCTGCAGGCGCTGCTGGACCGGCACGACGTGCTGCGCTCGACGCTGCGCCGCGCCGGGGACGACTGGAGCTGGGTGGTCGCCGAACCCGGCGCGGTGGACGCGGGCGGCTTGCTCGAGGTCGTGGCCGAGGACGAGGATCTCGACGCGACCTGCGAGCGCGAGTTGCAGCGCGCCGCCGACCTGCTGGAGCCGAAGGCGGGCGTGATCGCGCGCTTCGTGTGGATCGAGCGCGCCGAAGGCGCGCCGCTGCTGTGGCTGGTGCTGCACCATCTGGTCACCGACGGGGTTTCCTGGCGCATCCTGCTGCCGGATCTGGCCACCGCCGCGCTGGGCGCACCGCTCGCGCCGGTGGGCACCTCGTTCCGGCGCTGGGCGCACGGACAGCGTGCGCACGCCGCCACGCGCACCACGGAATTGCCACTGTGGCAACGAGTTCTGGCCACTCCCGATGCCGCGCTCGGTTCGGCGCCGATGGATCCCGCCCTCGACGTGGTAGCCACCATGGCGCACCGGACCACTGTCGTGGCGCCCGACATCGCGCGGACCGTGCTCACCGTCGCGCCGGATCGTTTCCACTGCGGCGCCGACGACGTGCTGCTGGCCGGGCTCGCGCTGGCGGTGGCCCGGTGGCGCGGGCGCACCGCGGCGCTGTTCACCCTGGAGGGTCACGGCCGCGCGGAATCCGTCCTGCCAGGGGCCGACGTGGCCCGCACTGTGGGTTGGTTCACCAGCGTCTATCCCGTCGCGGTCGACTTGGCCGGCATCGATCTGACGGACGCGTTCGGGGGCGGTGCCGCGGCGGGCGCCGCGATCAAGGCGACCAAAGAGCAATTGCGCGCCCTGCCGGACAAAGGCATCGGCTTCGGGATGCTGCGCTACCTGGTGCCGGACACCGCCGCGGCGCTCGCGCACGCGCCCACTCCGCAGATCAGCTTCAACTACCTCGGTCGCGCGTCCACCGGCGGGGAGGCCCAGGCGTGGTTGCCGCGCCGGTTCGCCGCCACCCAGGACGACCGCGCGCCGCTGGCCGCCGCGGTGGACATCAACGCCGTGCTCACCGACGCCGGCCTCGAAGTGACCTGGGCCTACGCCGGACGGCTGTTCGATCGGGCGGAGATCGACGAACTCGCTACGCTGTGGGAGCAGGCGCTCGGCGCGCTGGCCGAACACGCCGGAACGCCGGGCGCGGGCGGACGCACACCGTCGGACTTCGACCTGCTCCCCGTCACCCAGGCGCAGATCGACGCCTGGGAGCGCGACTATCCGAACCTCGCCGATGTGTGGCCGCTCTCGCCGCTGCAATACGGCCTGCTCTTCCACGCGCTCTACGACTCCGACACCGCCGACGGCTACACGGTGCAGTCCCTGCTCACCCTGGCCGGCACGGTCGACGCGGCTCGGTT
Source organism: Nocardia asiatica NBRC 100129 (assembly GCF_000308415.1). Taxonomy (GTDB): domain Bacteria; phylum Actinomycetota; class Actinomycetes; order Mycobacteriales; family Mycobacteriaceae; genus Nocardia; species Nocardia asiatica. The sequence goes on from NZ_BAFS01000038.1 coordinate 11,966, forward strand.
GCGCCGCGCCGCACAGGCTTTGGTGACCCGCCACGAGAACCTGCGTGTCGCCTTCGTGGAGACCGAGGACGGTCCGCGCCAGCTGGTGCTGGCCGACGCCGAGATCGACTGGCGCGAAGCCGATCTCACCGGCATCACCGACCAGGACGAGCGGACCGGAGAGCTCGATCGCCTGATCGCGCTGGACGCGCGCACCCGATTCGACCTCACCCGTCCGCCGCTGCTGCGCTGCACGCTGATCCGGATCGACTCCGATACCTACCGTTTCGTGCTCACCAACCACCACTTGGTGCTGGACGGCTGGTCGACGCCGCTGCTCGTGCGCGAACTGCTCACCCTGTACGTCACCGACGGTGACCCCGCGGCCCTGCCGCCCGCGCACTCCTACCGCGAGTTCCTGTCCTGGCTGGCGGCCAGGGACGACGCGCAATCCCTCACGGCGTGGACCGAATCGCTGGCCGGGGTCGACACGCCGACCCGCGCGGTGCCGACCCTCGCGGGGATCGAATCGACCGAAACCGGGATGATCTCCGCCGACCTCTCCCGTGCCACCGTGGCTCGACTGGAGACGGCGGGGCGGGAAGCGGGCGCCACGGTGAACACCCTGGTGCAAGCCGCCTGGGCGATGTTGCTGACGATGCTCACCGGTCGCACCGACGTGGTCTTCGGCGGCACCGTCTCCGGACGCCCGCCGGAACTGGCCGGGGTCGAACAGATGGTCGGCCTGTTCATCAACACGCTGCCGGTGCGGGTGCGGCTCGATCCGGCGGAGAAGGTGTCCGACCTGCTCGCGCGCCTGCAGGCCGAGCAGGCGCGGCTGATGGACCATCAGCACGTCGGACTGGCCGCCATTCACCAGGCCGTCGGCCTCGCCGAACTGTTCGACACGCTGACCGTGTTCGAGTCCTACCCCATCGATCGCGAAGCGCTGTCGCAGGCGCTGGACATCGCGGGCATGCGGGTGCTCGACGTGGAGGGCACCGACGCGACGCCGTATCCGCTGAACCTCATGGTGATCCCGCTGCGCGGCGACGACGGCGGCGACACCCTGCGGATCACACTGAAGTACCTGGCCGACCAGCTTCCTGAGCAGGCGGCGCGACCGCTGCTGGATCGCTTCGTCCGGTTGCTCACTCAGCTCGCGGACAACCCGCACGCACTGGTCTCGCAGTTGCAGTACTGCGACGACGCCGAGCGCGCCGCGCTGGTGCCGGTGCGCGGTCCGGCGTCGGTGCCGCAGGCCACGCTGCCCGAACTGCTCACCGCGGGCGCGCGGATCGATCCCGACGCGATCGCGATCACCGCCGGTGAGCTCACCATGAGCTACGGCGAACTCGACGCCTGGTCCAACCGCTTCGCCCGGGTGCTGCTGCGCCGCGGGGTAGGGCGCGAAGTGTTCGTCGTGCTGGCGCTCACCCGCTCGCTGGAGTCGGTGGTGGCGGTGTGGGCACTGGCCAAGACCGGCGCGGCGTTCGCTCCGCTGGACCCGAACTACCCGGTGGAGCGCATCGAGCACATGCTCAGCGACTCGAAGGCGCCGATCGGCGTGACGGTCACCGCGACCGGCGAGACGCTGCCCGGCACGATCGACTGGCTGCTGCTGGACGATCTCAACACCATTCGGCGGGTGATGACCGTCTCCGAAGCGCCGATCACCGACGATGAGCGCGGCGGCCCGATCGACCTCGACCAGACGGCGTACCTGATCTACACCTCCGGTTCCACCGGCAAGCCGAAGGCCGTGCTGCTCAGCCACCGCGGCATCGCGAATCTCGTGGCCGCGCAACGCGAGACGCTCGGATTGGATCACACCGCCAGCGCCTTGCAGGTGGCCTCGCCGAGCTTCGACGCCTCGGTGTTCGAGCTGCTCATCGCGCACGGCGCGGGGGGCAGGCTGGTGGTGTCGCCGCCGGACGTGTACGGCGGGACGGAACTGGAGACGCTGCTGCGCACCCAGCGCGTCACGCACGCGGTGATCACGCCGTCGGCGCTGGCCACCATGGAACCGGGCGGCCTGGAACACCTGCGCGTGCTGGCGGTGGCGGGCGAGGCGGCGACGCCGGAGCTGATCGAGCGGTGGTCGCCGGGCAGGCGCATGGTGAACCTGTACGGCCCCACCGAATTCAGCATCTGGGCGACCGGACCCGGCGAACTCGTCGCGGACGAGCCGATCACGATCGGCGGACCCATCCGCGGCGCGGCGACCATGGTGCTGGACGCCTGGCTGCGTCCGGTGCCGGTGGGGGTGCCCGGCGAGCTGTACCTGGCCGGTCCCGCGCTCGCCCGCGGCTACTTCAACCGGTTCGAGATGACCGCGAGCAGGTTCGTCGCCGACCCGTTCGGCGAACCCGGCGGGCGGATGTATCGCACCGGCGACATGGTGCGCTGGGTCGGCGACGACGGCGGCTACGAGCTGGAATATCTGGGCCGCAGCGACTTCCAGGTCAAGATCCGCGGCTTGCGCATCGAGCTGGGCGAGATCGACGCGGTGCTCTCCCGCGACGACGAGGTCGAGTACGCGGTGACCATCGGGCGCACCGGCCCGGCCGGCACCACCGTGCTGGTCTCCTACGTGCTGCCCGCCGAGGGCGTGCGCCTGGACGTCGAGCGGCTGCGCGCCCAGGTGGCCGCCGAGCTGCCCGGCTACATGGTGCCGGGCTACCTCGTGGTGCTCGATTCCATCCCGCTCACCCCGGTCGGCAAACTCGACCGCAAAGCCCTTCCGGTGCCGGATTTCGCGGAGAGTCACCGGCCCTACCTCGCGCCGAGCACACCGGTGGAGGAGACGGTGGCCGCGGTGTTCGGCGAGGTGCTCGACCGCGAGCGCGTCGGCGTCGACCAGTCGTTCTTCGAACTCGGCGGCAACTCGCTGAGCGCGACCAAGGTGGTGGCCCGGGTGAACGCGGCGCTCGGATCGCGGATCGCGCTGCGCGACCTGTTCGACGCGCCGACGGTGGCCCAGCTGTCGGCCCGGGTGGTCCCCGCCACCGGCGCGGCGCCGGGCCGGTTCGTCCTCGCGCCGCGGATCCGGCCCGATCGCGTGCCGCTGTCCCCCGCGCAGCAGCGCATGTGGGTGCTCAACCGGATGGATCCGGCCTCGCCCGCCTACAACATCGCGGTGGCGCTGCGGCTCACCGGCGATCTGGACGTGTCAGCGCTGCGCGGCGCTCTCGCCGACGTGGTCGAGCGGCACGAGAGCCTGCGCACGCTCTACCCGGCGGACGCGGAGGGCCCGCGCCAAGTGGTGGTCGGCGTCGACGTCGCGGTGCCCGCCATGCCGGTGACCGACGCCGAGGACGGCCCCGCGCTGCGCGAGCGGATCAGCGAGCTGGCGGCCACCGGATTCGACCTCGCCACCCAACCGCCGCTGCGGGTGGGTCTGTTCCGGCTGCACGGCGGCCCGGAGCCTTCGGCAGGCGCGGGGCCGGTGTCGTCCGGTCCTTCCACCGGGGCGGCGCCGGTCTCCTCCGGCCCCGCCGCCGGGAACGCACCGGTGGCGTCGAGCTACGCCGCGACCACTGGCGCGAGCGCGGCCGCCACGCCGCCGGTGCACGTCGTCGTGCTGGTGGTGCACCACATCAGCGCGGACGGCGCGTCGATGGCGCCGCTGGCCGCCGACCTGGTCGCCGCCTACTCCGAGCGGGCCGGCGGCGGGCACGCCGCCCGGGTCCCGCTGCCGGTGCAGTACGCCGACTTCGCGCTCTGGCATCGCGAGGTGCTCGGCGACGAGACGGACCCGCGATCACTGGCGGCGCGCCAGATCGGATTCTGGCGCGAGACCCTCGCGGGTGCGCCCGACGTGCTGGAACTGCCCGCCGACCGGCCACGCCCGGCAGTGCAGACCATGCACAGCGCCGACTTCGGGTTCACCGTGGACAGCCGGACGCACCGGGCGCTGGTGGACTTCGCCGCCGCGCACGGCGTCAGCCCGTTCATGGTCGTGCACGCCGCGCTCGCGGCCCTGCTCGCCCGCCTCGGCGGCACCGGCGACGTGCTGATCGGCACGCCGGTCGCAGGTCGCGGCGAGGAGGCGTTCGACCAGCTCGTCGGCATGTTCGTCAACACCCTGGCGCTGCGCACCCCGGTCGATCCCGGCCGGAGCTTCGCGGCGTTCCTGGACACCGTCCGATCCGCCGACCTGGACGCCTTCGCCAACGCGGACGTGCCCTTCGAGCGGTTGGTCCAGGTGCTGGACCCGGCTCGCTCGACCGCGCACCACCCGCTGTTCCAGGTCTCGCTGTCACTGCAGAACTTCGTCGAACCGGTGCTCGAGCTGCCCGGCCTGCGGTTCGAGGTGGAGGATTTCGAGCGCGACGCCTCCCAGTTCGACCTGACCCTGGATCTGCGCGAGCGTTTCACCGACAGCGGTCCGGCGGGTATCGACGCCGTGCTGACCTACGCGACGGACCTGTTCGACGAGGCGACGACGGCCGTGTTCGCCGGCCGGTGGCGGCGCGTGCTCGCCGCGGCGCTGACCCGGCCCGACGTGCGCATCGCCGACATCGACATCCTCGACGACGCCGAGCGCGCCATCCTGGTGCCGGTGTACGGCAACGCGGCAGCCGCGACCACGACCCTGCCGCACCTGCTGGCCGAGACCGTGCGGCGGTACCCGGATCGTCCCGCCCTCGTGGTGGGCGGGCACACCACCACCTACGCCGAGATCGACGCGCACGCCACTCGCCTGGCCCGCGTCCTGCTCGAGTCCGGTGGCGGTCCGGAAACCGTCGTGGCACTGGGCCTGCCGCGCTCGGCGGAATTGCTCACCGGAATGTGGGCGGCGGCGAAGGCGGGCGCGGCGTTCCTGCCGGTCGATCCGAAGCATCCGGTCGACCGCATCGACCACATGCTCACCGACTCCGGCGCGGCACTGGGCCTGACCCTCGCCGCGTTCCGGCCGATGCTGCCCGACAGCACGAACTGGCTGGTGCTCGACGACCTCGCCCTGGTCGAACGCTGGAGCGCCGCGAGCAGCCGTCCGCTGAGCGAGCGCGAACTGCCCGGCCCCATCCGGCCGGACAACGCGGCGTGGATGATCTACACCTCCGGCTCCACCGGCACGCCGAAGGGGGTCTCGGTCTCGCATCGGGGCATCGCCGATCTGGTCGCGGCGCAACGGGATTCGCTCGGATTGGACGAGCGGTCCCGGGTGTTGCAGGTGGCGTCGCCGAGTTTCGACGCGTCGGTGTTCGAGGCGATCATGGCGTTCGGTTCCGGCGGCGCGTCGGTGGTCGCTCCGGTGGACGTGTTCGGCGGTAGCGCGCTGGCGGAACTGATCGACGCCGAGCAGGTCACCCACATGGTGATCACCCCGTCCGCGCTGGCCACCATCGACCCGGCCGAGGTGACCAGTGTCCGGGTGCTCGCGGTGGCCGGTGAGGCGGTCGGCGCCGAGCTGGTCGAACGCTGGGCCACCGGCCGCACCATGGTCAACCTGTACGGTCCGACCGAATCCACCATCTGGGCGACGGGTTCCGCGCCGCTGTCCGTGGGCGCCCCGGTGTCGATCGGCACACCGGTGCAGGGCGCGCGAGTGCTGGTCCTGGACGATCGACTGCGGCCCGTTCCGTTCGGCGTGGCGGGTGAGCTGTACCTCGCCGGACCGGCGCTGGCGCGCGGATACCACGCGCGGCCGAGCCTCACCGCGGCTCGCTTCATCGCCGACCCGTTCGGCGCGGCGGGCGAGCGGATGTATCGCACCGGCGACCTGGTGCGCTGGATTCGCGGCGACGCGGGACCGGAGCTGGAGTACCTGGGCCGCACCGACTTCCAGGTCAAGGTGCGCGGCCAGCGCATCGAACTCGGCGAGATCGACGCGGTGCTCGGGCGCGCCGAAGGCGTCGACTTCGCGGTGACGCTCGGCGTGCCCGGCCCCACCGGGGCCACCGCGCTGGCGGCCTACCTCGTCCGCGCGCCCGGGTCCGAACTCGACGTGGCGAAGGTGCGCGCGTTCGCCGCCGACATCCTGCCCGGTTACATGGTGCCCTCGGCTTTCGTGGTGCTGGACGAGCTGCCGCTCAACGCGGTCGGCAAATTGGACCGCAGGGCGCTGCCCGCAGCGGAGTTCACCGCCGAGCGCACCGAGTACCGTGCGCCGGGCACGCCGACCGAACAGCAGCTGGCCACGATTTTCGGCGAACTGCTCGGGGTGGCGCGGGTGGGCGCCGACGATTCGTTCTTCGCGCTCGGCGGCGACAGCATCCTGGCGATCCAGCTGGTGTCGCGGGCCAAGCAGCAGGGCATCACCTGCACGCCCCTGCAGGTGTTCGAGCACCGCACGGTCGCCGCGCTGGCCGCGGCCGTGGACGCGGCCGGCGCCGCGGTGACGCTGGACGAGTTGCCCGGCGGCGGTGTGGGTGAGCTGCCGCTCCCGCCGATCGTGCACTACATGCTGGAACGCGGCGGGAAGTACAACCGCTTTGCCCAGACCGCGGTCCTTGAGCTGCCGGTCGGAATCGAGCGCGCGCAGATCGTCGCGGTGCTGGCCGCCGCGATCGACCGGCACGACATGCTGCGCGCCCGGCTGGTCGCCGACGACGACGGGCCGCGCCTTCTGGTCGGCCCGCCCGGCTCGGTCGAGGTGGACGCGCTGGTGCACCGCGTCGAGTTCACCGCCCTCGACCCGATCGAGCTGCACGAGTTCGCCATGACCGAGCTGGACGCCGCGGCCGATCGGCTCGATCCGGCGGACGGCGTGGTCCTGCAATTCATCTGGCTGGACCCGGTGGGCGACGCGGGCGCGCGCACCGGTTCGGGCCGGCTGATCGTCCTGGCGCACCACCTGGTGATCGACGGTGTGTCCTGGCGCATCCTGGTGCCGGATCTGGTGGCCGCGTGGGCCCAGATATCGGCCGGCACCACCCCGGTGCTCGCGGAGACCGGCACGTCGATGCGGCGGTGGGCGCACGCGCTGGCCGACGAGGCGCACTCCGAACACCGGATCGCCGAACTGGCGTACTGGCGCGATCTGCTGGCCGGACCCGACCCGGTGATCGGCGGCCGCGAGCTGGATCCGGCCGTCGACCGGACCGGCGCGTTGCGGATGGTCGAGCGCTCGGCGTCCGCGGAGGTCACCTCCGCGTTGCTCACCACCCTGCCCGGCTTGTTCCAGGGCAGCGTCAACGACGCCCTGCTGGCCACTTTGGCGCTGGCGCTGGTGCGCTGGCGATCCGGCGATCCGTCGGCGCTGGTGCGCCTGGAAGGGCACGGCCGCCAAGAGGAAGTGGTGCCCGGCGCCGACCTGTCGCGCACCATCGGCTGGTTCACCAGCATCTACCCGGTGCGTCTGGAGCTGACCGGAATCGACATCGACGACGCGCTCGCCGGCGGGCCCGCGATGGGCACGGCGATCCGCGCCGTCAAACATCAACTGCTCGCGGTGCCGGACAAGGGCATCGGATTCGGCCTGCTGCGCTACCTCAACGCCGAGACCGCGCGGCAGCTCCCGCAACGCCTGCCGGGGCGCGTCGGCTTCAACTATCTCGGCAGGTACTCCACCGGGGACATCCCGGCCGGTCTCGAAGGTCTGGGCTGGCTGCCGACCGACGAACTGGGCGACGTGCACGTCGCCGAAGATCCCGGCGTGCCGCTGCAGTCGGCGATCGACGTGAACGCCGTGGTGATCGGCGACCGGCTGCGAGCGAGCTTCGGCTTCCCGTCCACCCTGCTCGACCAGGACGAGGTAGCCGAGCTGGCCGACCTCTGGCTGACCGCGCTGAGCGCGGCGGCGCGCTTCGCCACTTCCCCGGCGGCGCGATCCGCCGCCGAGGAGGAAGCCGCGGCGACGGCGGCACCGGCCGGTGCGGCGGCTGGTGGGCTCGGGCTGGACGTGGTGCTGCCGATCCGGCTCGGCGGCGCGGAACCCGCGCTGTTCTGCATCCATCCGTCGTCCGGAATGGCGTGGACCTACCTCGGTTTCGCGGACGCACTCGCACCAGGCCGTCCCATCTACGGTCTGCAAGCGCCCGACCTCGGCGGACACGAACCGCCCGCGCGCTCGATCGAGGACTTCGCCGACCGCTACGTGCGCGAGATCCGGGCACTGCAACCGCACGGGCCCTATCACCTGCTCGGCTGGTCGTTCGGCGGCCTGATCGCCCACGCGGCGGCGGCGCGGCTGAAGGCCGAGGGCGCCGAGGTAGGCGTGGTCGCGCTGCTGGACGCCGACACCGCCGACATCGACGGCGACAGCATCGAGCGGCTCACCGCCGGGTCGTTCGTCAACAGCTTCGGCGCGGTGTTCGGCATCCACGACGTCCCGGCGGACGCGACCGCGCAGCAGGCGGCGGAGCTGATCCGCGAACGGCTCGGCGGCGTCTCGCTGATCGACGCCGCCACGCTGGAGCGGATGGCCGGGTCGTACAACGCCGCCGCGCGCACCAGAACCGGCTACCGCAGACCGGTGTACGACGGCGACATCGTGTACTTCAGCGCGACCGTCGACACCTCCGACATCTTCGGTCCCGACGGCTGGCGGCCGTACGTGACCGGCGAGATCATCAACCACGACATCGAAGCCACCCACGACGAATTGACGGCGCCAGCGGTGCTGCCGATCATCGCGCGCGTGCTCGATGCACATCTGGGAGGCCGAGGATGAATCCCGACCAAGGAGTCGTCGTCGAAGGGATCGAGAAATCCTTCGGCGCCGTCAAGGCACTACGCGGAGTCGATTTCACGGCCGAGCCGGGCGAGGTGCTCGGCATCCTCGGACCGAACGGCGCGGGCAAGACCACCATGGTGAACGTCCTGTCGACGCTGATCCGCCCGGACCGCGGCCGCGCCTCGGTCGCCGGGTACGACGTGGTGGCCGATCCGGCGGCGGTGCGCCGCAGCATCATGCTGACCGGGCAGTACGCCGCGCTGGACGACATGCTCAGCGGCTACGAGAACCTGGTGATGTTCGGCAGGCTGATGGGCCTGCGCAAGCGGACCGCCCGCGCCCGCGCGGACGAACTGCTCGCCGAGTTCGATCTCGAACGCGCCGCAGGCCGCCGGGTCGGCACCTACTCCGGCGGTATGCGCAGGCGCATCGACATCGCCTGCGGTCTGGTCGTGCGGCCCGATGTGGTGTTCCTCGACGAGCCGACCACCGGTCTGGACCCGCGCAGCAGGCAAGGCGTGTGGGATCTGGTCTCCGGCTTCAAGAAGGCGGGCATCACCACCCTGCTCACCACCCAGTACCTGGAAGAGGCCGACGCGCTCAGCGACCGGATCATCGTCATCGATCACGGCGTGGTCATCGCCCAGGGCACCGCCGACGAGCTGAAGTCGCGGACCGGCGGCAGCTACTGCGAGGTGGTGCCGCTGGATCTGAAGGATCTGCCCGCCATCGCCGCGGCCCTCGGTTCGCTGCTGCCGCCGGGGAACCGGGCGGCGCTGACGCCCGATTCCGATCGGATCGCCGTGCCCGCCCCGGACGGCGCGAAAACGCTCGCCGAAGCGTTGCGCCGACTGGACAGCGCGGGCGTCGAACTGGTGGACATCGCACTGCGCCGTCCCTCGCTCGACGACGTCTTCCTCCAGCTCACCGGTCATCTGGCCACGACGGAGGACACCGTGCGGCCGGAGGTGGTGTCGTGACCACGGCGACCTGGCTGTCCCAGACCCGGGCGGCCCCGCTGCGCCCGCAACAGTGGTGGGTGCTCACCTCCCGGCTGATCGTGCCGTCGATACAGACCGGCGAAGTGCTCACCTCGGTGCTGGCGCCCGCGGCGTTCACCGCCAGCTTCTACATCCCGCTGAAAACCATCATGACCATCATCGGCACCGGATTCAGCAGCTACGCGCAGTTCATGATGCCGCTGGTGATCCTGCAGGCCGCCGCTTTCACGGCCGTCTCGGCGGCTTTCCGCGCCGCCACCGATTCGGTCGCCGGCCTCAACCGGCGCTTCGGTGCCATGCCGATCGGCCCGCTGGTCCCGGTCGCGGCGCGGTTGTCCGGCAGCGTCTTCCGGTTGGCGATCGGCGTGATCACCGCGTTGATCTGCGGTCACGTCATCGGGTTCCGCTTCCACCTCGATGCCGCGCACACGCTCGGTTTCGTGCTGTTCTCGCTGCTCATCGGTCTCGCGCTGATCTGGGGCGGCGACGTGATCGGCACCGTGTCGCGCAACCCGGAGGCGACCGCGCAGGCGCTGGTGCTGCCGCCGTTGATCTTCGGGATGCTGTCCACCGGAATCGCGCCCGCCGACCAGTTCCCGGAGTGGGTGCAGCCGTTCGTGCGCAATCAGCCGGTCTCGCAGTGGGCCGTCGCCCTGCGCGCGTTCGCCGGTGACAGCGGACCGAACGCGGGCCAGGTGAGCTGGACGCTGCTGGGTCCGCCGCTGGCGTGGGCGCTCGGCATCCTGCTCGTCTGCGTTCCGCTGTCGATCCGGCTCAGCTCGAGGAGGGCATGATGGTAGTGCTGGCGGATCGCCCGGATCGGCAGCGCGCGGGCTCGGAGATGTCGCTGTCGGCGCTGGTGCGGCACACGCTGATCCAGACCCAGCGGTTGCTGCTGCGCTGGGCGCGCAACCCGGTCACGCTGCTGGAGACGCTGATCGTCCCGTGCCTGCTGCTGGTCATGCTGAATACCGTGATCGGCGGGCAGATCCGGAAGTTCACCGGCGAGAGCGCGCTGTACGGCTCGGTGCCCATGGTGGCTTTGGTCGGCGCGCTGTCCGGCGCGGTGGCCGGCGGCGTCCTGCTCGGCCGCGAACGCGACGCGGGCCTGCTGGCCCGCTTCTGGGTGCTGCCGGTGCACCGCGCCTCCGGCCTGGCCTCGCGGGTGCTCGCGGAGGGCTGCCGCATCTTCGTGTGCACCCTCGCGGTGGTCTCGGTGGGCATCGTGCTCGGGTTCCGCTTCCACCAGGGCGTCGCGGCGACGATCGTCTTCCTGTTCGTTCCGGTGCTGTTCGGCCTCGCCTTCGCCACCATCGTCACCTCGGTCGCGGTCTTCACCGCGAAATCGACGCTGGTGGAGGGGATCACCATCCTCACCTCGCTGATGATGTTCTTCAGCACCGGATTCGTCCCGCTGGTCGCCTTCCCCAAATGGATCCAACCGGTGGTGCGCAACCAGCCCATGTCGGTGGCGGTCGACACCATGCGCGCGCTCGCGTCCGGCGGCCCGCTCGCGCGCTCGCTCACCCTCACCGTCGTGTGGTCGCTCGGCGCGATCGTCCTGTTCGCGGTGCCCGCGACCATCGGCTACCGCCGGGCCAGCAGGCGCTGAATCCCGGCCGCCCGTCCACAGCGAACTCCCAGCCCGGCCCCAGCCTGCCCCGAGCGCCCGTTCCTAACGTCGCAGAAGAACGACCTCCTCGAACGAAAGGCAGACTGTGGGCGCACGACGCGGTGAGGCGCACGAGCACGATCTCGGCCTCGCACACGACATGAAGGTGATGGTGTCCCGGCGCCGCGCCCTGTTCTTCCTCGGCGCGACCGCGGGGGCGGCGGCTGTGGCGGCGGGCTGCGCGTCGGGTTCGACCGATACGGCGTCCACCAGCACGACCGGGGCCGCGGCCACCACGCAATCCGGCGCGCCCGCCGCGGCCCCGCAGGAAACCGCGGGACCGTATCCGGGCGACGGGTCGAACGGACCGAACGTGCTGGTCGAATCCGGCGTGGTGCGCAGCGACATCACCACCTCGTTCGGCTCGTACTCCGGTGTCGCGCAGGGCGTCGCGACGACGCTCGAACTGACGCTGCGCGACCTGGCCGAAGGGGGCGCCGCCGGGGCGGGCATGGCGGTGTACGTGTGGCACTGCGACCGGGACGGCAACTACTCGCTCTACAGCGAGGGCGTCACCGAGCAGAACTATCTGCGCGGCGTACAGGTGGCCGACGCGGACGGCAAAGTGACCTTCACGTCAATCTTCCCGGCCTGCTACTCGGGCCGCTGGCCGCACATCCACTTCGAGGTCTACGACTCGCTGGAGACCGCGGTCGCGGGCCAGAACGCACGGCTGACCTCACAGATCGCGCTCCCGCAGGAAACCTGCGACGCGGTTTTCGCCCACGACTCCGGATACGCGCGCAGTGTCGCCAACCTCTCTCAGGTCACGCTCGCCTCCGACAACGTCTTCGGCGATGGCTGGGACGCGGAACTGGCCACCGTGACGGGCACGCCGTCCTCCGGTCTGCGCGTCTCGCTCACCGTGGGCGTCGCCGAGAAATCGCAGAACACCCAGTCGGGCAACGGTTCCGGTACGCCGCCGGATGGGCGACCGCCCGGCGGCGCGCCTGGCGGTCGGCCGCCGCGGTAGCAGCGGCCCGTTCGTCCCTTGCCCGCGCGGGCGGGTCTTCCGGCGGCGGAGCGCTATCCGGCCGCGAGCTGCCTGGCCAGCGCCCAGATCACCAGGACGTCGACGGCGATCAGCACCAGCGCCCAGAACGGGTAGATCGACACGAACAGGAAATTGTCCAGGATGCTGATCGCCGCCAGCACGAGACCGGCGAGAAAGGCCGCGGGTTTTCCGGTCACGATGCCGAGGCCCGCGATCACCACCAGCACCCCGATCGACAGATGTATCCAGCCCCATGCGGCGACGCCGACCAGGAACACCTGATCCTCGGTCACCACGAAGACCTCGCGGCCGCCGATCGCCGCGACGGCC
>NZ_BAFS01000037.1 GCF_000308415.1 Nocardia asiatica NBRC 100129
TTTGTGGCGAATCCGTTCGGTGCGCCGGGGTCGCGGATGTATCGCAGTGGCGATATCGGCCGGTGGGTCGGGTTCGGTGGTCAGGCCACCCTCGAGTACGCCGGGCGTGGTGATCAGCAGGTGCAGTTGCGGGGGTTCCGTATCGAGTTGGGGGAGATCGAGGCGGCGTTGCTGCGTTGTCCGGGGGTGAGTCAGGCGGTGGTGGTGGTGCGTGCCGACGAGCACGCCGGGGACCGTCTGGTCGGGTATGTGGTGCCGGACGCGGGTGCGAGCTTGGATGCGTCGGTGTTGCGGACGCAGGTGTCGGAGTTCTTGACCGGCTATATGGTGCCGGATGCGGTGGTGGTGCTGGATGTGCTGCCGTTGACCGGGAACGGGAAGTTGGATCGGCGGGGGTTGCCGGAGCCGGAGTTCGTGAGTGGGGTGGTGTTCCGGGCGCCGGGTTCGCCGGTGGAGCAGGCGGTGGCGGAGGTGTTCGCTGGTCTGTTGGGGGCGGGTGAGGTGGGGTTGGATGACGATTTCTTCGCGTTGGGTGGTAATTCGTTGCTGGCCACGCGGGTGGTCGCGCGGATCAACGAGGCGTTGGATGCGGATGTGGCGGTGCGGGAGTTGTTCGCCGCGCCGACGGTAGCGGGGTTGGCCGCGCGGGTGGTGCCCGGTGCGGGGGGTGGGCGGCGGCCGGTGCTCGAACGCGCCGAGCGGCGCGGGCCGGTGCCGTTGTCGTTGGCGCAGCAGCGGATGTGGGTGCTCAACCAGTTCGATCCGGCGTCGGCGGCTTACAACATTCCGATGGCGATCCGGTTGAGCGGGGCGTTGGATGTGTCGGCGTTGCGGTACGCGCTGGCCGATGTGCTCGAACGGCACGAGTCGTTGCGGACCCGGTATCCGGCCCAGGGGCCGGGCGGGTTGCCGTTCCAGCAGATCCTCACCGTGGAGCAGGCGTTGCCGGGCGGGTTGGAGTTCGCTGTCACCGACGACCCGGTCGGGCGGGTGGGTGAGTTGATGTCGAGCGGGTTCGATGTCACCGAGCAGGTGCCGGTGCGGGCGTTGCTGCTCGAGACCGGCCCGGAGGAGTTCCTGCTGGCGGTGGTGGCCCATCATATCGCCGCGGACGGGGCGTCGATGGCGCCGCTGGCGCGGGATCTGGTCACCGCCTACCTCGCGCGGATCGGCGGTAACTCGCCGCGGTGGGCGCCGTTGGAGGTGCAGTACGCCGACTACGCGATCTGGCAGCGGCAGGTGATCGGCACCGACGAGGACCCGGCCTCGGTCGCGGCGCGGCAGCTGGCCTATTGGCGCTCCCAGCTCGACGGGTTGTCCGGGCAGGCGCAGTTGCCCACCGACCGGCCGCGCCCGGCGCATGCCAGCATGCGCGGCGCCAATACCGGGTTCGCGGTCTCCGCGGAGGTCCATCAGGCGTTGACCCTGCTGGCGCGTGAACACAACTGCACCCTGTTCATGGTCGTGCACGCCGCGCTGGCGGTGCTGCTGGCGCGGCTGTCCGGCGACCCGGACGTCGCGATCGGCACCCCGATCGCCGGGCGCGGGGAACGCGTGCTCGACGACCTGGTCGGCATGTTCGTCAACACCCTGACCCTGCGCACCCGCGTGGAAGCGGGTATGCCGTTCACCGCGCTGGTCGACCGCGCCCGCGAAACCGACCTGGCCGCTTTCGCCAACGCCGACATCCCCTTCGAACGCGTCGTGGAAGTCGTCGCGCCCGGCCGCGCCACCACCCACAACCCCCTGTTCGGGGTCGTGCTGTCGTTCCAGAACAACGAACAACCCACCCTGCAACTACCCGGGCTGACCATCACCGCCCTCGACACCGGCACCGTCGCCGCGAAATTCGACCTGCAAGTCAACGTCCACCCCCACCACCGCGACGACGGCACCCCCGGCGAACTCGACACCATCTTCACCTACGCCACCGACCTGTTCGACGACACCACCATCCACACCCTCGGCCACCGCCTCGAACGCATCCTCACCACCATCGCCACCAACCCCCACACCCTCATCGGCGACATCGACATCCTCGACCGAGCCGAGC
>NZ_BAFS01000036.1 GCF_000308415.1 Nocardia asiatica NBRC 100129
TCGGGGACGGCCTGTGCGGCGGGCACCACCACCTGATACCCCGTACCGTCCACCGCCGGATACACCGTCCGCAACGTCTCATGACGCTCGACCACATCCGCGACCGCCGCCTGCAACGCCGCCACATCCAACACACCCGACAACCGCACCGCGAACGGAATATTGTTCGCCGCGGAACCAGTATCGAACTGATTCAAAAACCACATCCGCCGCTGCGCCAACGACAACGGCACCCGCTCCGGACGCTGCATCGCCACCAACGCGCGCCGGTCTCCCGCACCCTTCAACGGCTCCAGTCGCGCGGCGAGCGCGGCGACGGTGGGGCTCTCGAAGATCAGCCGCGCGGGCACCCGCGCCGCGATGGCCGCTCCCAGCCGGGCCGCGACCTGCGTGGCGATCAGCGAATTGCCGCCCAGCTCGAAGAAATCGTCGTCCGCGCCGACC
>NZ_BAFS01000035.1 GCF_000308415.1 Nocardia asiatica NBRC 100129
GGGAGCGGATGGCGGCCGCGGCCGAGCCGGTGAGCGTCGAAGCGCCCGCGGCGACCGCGGGGACGGCGCTGACCCAGGCGTTGGCGGCCGCGGTGGAAGACGATCCGGACGGACCCGCCGTGGTCTCCGGCGAGAACGCCCTGTCCTACCAGGATCTGGACGCCCGCTCGTCGCGGTTGGCGCGGGTGCTCATCGCGCGCGGCTGCGGCCCCGGCGCGGGCGTGGCGGTACGGCTGGACCGCGGGGTCGAGGCGGTCATCGCCACCTGGGCCGTGCTCAAGGCAGGCGCCGCCGTGGTGCCGGTCGACACACTCGACGCGGCACTGCCGGACGACCTGGAGGTCAAGATCGGTTTGACGGTCGGCGATTCGCGCTCGATCGGCGCGATCGACTGGCTGGCGCTCGACGACGCCACCGTCGTCGCCGAGATCGCCGCCGAGTCCCCGCGCCCGGTCACCTACGCGCACCGCACCCGCGCGCTGCGCGGCGGCGACCCGGCGTTCGCCGGCGCGCAGACGCTCAGCTACGACGACCTGGCCACCGCGGCGGGACGGCTGCGCGCGCGCACCGAACTCACCTTCGAGTCGCGTACTTTCCAGCACGGCAGCCCGCAGTCTCCGGCCGCGGTGGTCGAGGTGGTCGCCGCCGGCTCGGTGGGCGCGTCGGTGGTGCTGGTCGAGGCGGACGGCGCGCTGACCGAGTCGCTCGCCGACGAGTGGGTAAGCCATCTGGTGACGGATCGGGCCGGGCTGGACGAGCTCGACCCGACGGGGCTGGAGGATTTGCACGCGGTGGTGCTCGACAATGGAGTCGGCGCCGTACCCGCGGGCCCCTGGACCACTGTGGCTACGATCGTCGAACTCACCGAGCTGTTCGCCACCGAGTGAGGGCGAGTCGCGGTCAGAAGCAAGCCGCCAGTTGTGTGACCATGCACACAGCTGGTTGGTTTGCTGTATCAGGGCGTCCGCTGGAAATGTGTCATGGACGTGTTCAAACAGGCAGGATGTGCAGGGTTTTCATGTTTCGCTTGTCGGGAAATAGGCTGCCGGCTTCTGGATGGGGAACCAGGAAGCACGAAGCGACCAGGGAACGCGAAACGGGGCTCGCGTGACGCGGCCCGCGCGGGTGCGTCCCACGCGCACCCGGCGACCTAGGGTTACCACCCTCCCGCAGCTGATGGCAACTGCCGTCGAGGCCAATCCGAGCGGCACCGCCGTCGTCTTCGCCGACGCGGTCAGCTCGCGCGGGCACCTCACCTACGCGGAACTCGACGCCGCGTCCACCCGGTTGGCGCGTCTGCTGATCGATCGTGGGGTGGGTCCGGAGGATTTGGTCGCGGTCGGTGTGCCGCGGTCGGTGGAGTCGGTGGTCGCGGTGTGGGCGGTGGCCAAGACGGGTGCCGGGTTCGTTCCGGTGGATCCGAACTATCCGGCCGATCGCGTCGAGCACATGGTCAAGGATTCGGGCGCCGTGCTGGGGCTCGCCATCGCGCGTGTGGTGGCGGACCTGCCCAGCGAGATCGAATGGCTGATCATAGATTCCGACACCTGCGCCCAGCAGTTGGAGGAGTACCCGACCGAACCGGTGACCTATGCGGATCGGCTCCGGCAGCTGCGCGCGGAGCATCCCGCCTACGTCATCTACACCTCGGGGTCGACGGGCATGCCGAAGGGCGTGGTCGTGACGCAGGCCGGTTTGGCGAGTTTCTGTGCCGAGCAGCGTGATCGGTATCGGGTGACGAGTGCGTCGCGGACGTTGCATTTCGCGTCGCCGTCGTTCGACGCGTCGGTGCTGGAGTTGCTGCTGGCGCTGGGCGGCGCGGCCACCATGGTCGTGGTCGCGCCGACGGTCTACGGCGGTGACGAGCTGGCCGCGCTGTTGCGCCGCGAGGCGGTCACGCACGCGTTCATCACCCCTGCGGCGCTTGCGTCGGTGGATCCGGTGGGTCTGGACGAGTTGCGTGTGGTGGTGGCCGGTGGCGAGGCGTGCCCGCCGGAGCTGGTGCGGCGCTGGGTGCGTCCGATCGCCGACGGCGATCGTGAGTTCTACAACGGCTACGGGCCCACCGAGACCACGATCATGACGAACATCAGCGCGCCGCTGGTGCCCGGCGAACCGGTGACGATCGGCGCGCCGATCCAGGCGACCACCGAGTACGTGCTGGACGAACGTCTGGTGCCGGTGCCGATCGGGGTGGTCGGCGAGTTGTACATCGGCGGACCGCAGTTGGCGCGCGGCTACCAGTTGCGCCCCGGCCTCACCGCCGTGCGATTCGTGCCGAACCCGTTCGACCCGAACCACTCCCGGCTCTATCGCACCGGTGATCTGGTGCGGTGGACGCCGAATGGTGAGCTGGAGTATCTGGGTCGTAACGATTTCCAGGTGAAGATCCGTGGTTTCCGGATCGAGTTGGGTGAGATCGACGCGGTGCTGGCCGGGCACGAGACGGTCGATTTCGCGGTCACCGTCGGTCATGAGTTGGACAGCGGCGCGACGATTCTCGCGTCCTACGTGCACGCCGCGAGCGGCCGCTCGATCGACGCCGACGAGCTGATCGCGCATGCCGAGCGCAGTCTGCCGGCGCACATGGTGCCGACCTCGCTCACCGTGCTGGAGGAGATCCCGCTGACGCCGGTGGGCAAGCTGGATCGTCGTGCCCTGCCCGCTCCGCAGTTGCAGACCAAGGAGTTCCGCGCGCCCTCGGGCCCGCTGGAGCAGTTGGTCGCGAGTGTCTTCGGCGACCTGCTCAGCGCGGGCGACGA
>NZ_BAFS01000034.1 GCF_000308415.1 Nocardia asiatica NBRC 100129
CGCAGCGGCGGCTGTGGTTCCTCAACCGGTTCAACGCAGGCGGTTCGTCGAGCGCCGGACAGTCCGCGGGCGCCTACAACGTCCCGCTCGTCCTGCGCATGACCGGCAGCCTGAACGTCGACGCGCTGGTCACCGCGCTGCATGCGGTGCAGGCCAGGCACGAAACCCTGCGCACGGTGTTCCCGGAGACCGATGGCGCACCGGCTCAGGTCGTGCTCGACCGGTCCGAGGCGGCGATCGCGCTGGCGCGGGCGACGGTGCGGCCCGAGGAACTGGAGGCCGCCGTACGGCGTTTCGCCGCACCGGGATTCGATCTTGCCGACACCGTCCCGATTCGCGCCGCGCTGCTGGCGGTGCCGGCCGCGAGCGACTCGGCGCCCGCGCAGCACGTGCTCGTCGTGGTCGTGCACCACATCGCGATGGACGGCTGGTCGCTGGAGCCGATGGCCGTCGACGTCGCGGTCGCCTACCGGGCGGCGTGCGCGGGCGGCGCGCCGGAGTGGGACGAACTCGAGGTCCAGTACGCGGACTACACACTGTGGCAGCAGGACGTGCTCGGCAGCGAGGACGACCCGGACGCCGCGGTGCGCAAGCAGCTGGACTACTGGCGGCACACCCTGGACGGCATTCCCGAGCTGTTGACCGTACCGGCCGACCGGCCGCGTCCGCCCACCCCGTCCTATCGGGGCGGCACCGTGGAGTGCGCGGTGGATCCGGTCACCCATCGCGAATTGCAGACGATCGCGGGCAGCAACAACGTCAGCCTGTTCATGGTCCTGCACGCCGCGCTGGCGGTGCTGCTGCACCGGATGACCGCGACCGACGACATCACCGTCGGTACCCCGATCGCGGGTCGCGGGCATCCCGCGCTGGACCGGCTGATCGGCATGTTCGTCAACACGCTGGTGCTGCGTACCCGGATCGACCCGGGCGCACGGTTCACCGACCTGCTGCGCGCGGTGCGGGAAACCGACCTCGACGCCTTCGCCCACGCGGACCTGCCGTTCGAGCGACTGGTGGAGGTGCTCAATCCCGCCAGGTCGCAGGCGCACCATCCGATGTTCCAGGTGATGCTCTCGGTCCGCAACGAGCCGGTCGGCGGGCTGGACCTGCCCGGGTTGCGCATCGAGGCCGCCGATATCGACACCGGGATCGCCAAGTTCGATCTCCAGTTCACCCTCACCGAAACGCGGACCGCGCAACGCGATCCGGCGGGCATCACCGTCGCGGTGAACTACGCGATGGACCTGTTCGACGAGCCGACCGCGCAGCGGCTCGGCAAGCGACTGACCCGGCTGCTGGCCGCGATCGCCGCCAACCCGACCACCGCCGTGGGCGACCTGGAACTGCTCGACCCCGCCGAATGGTCGGGGCTGGCCCCGGTGCGCGGTGCGAAACCCGACCGGCCGATCACCTTCCCCGAGGTGTTCGAGCAGGCGGCCGCTGTCGATCGCGCCGCCGTCGCCCTGGTCGCCGACGGTACGGAGGTGACCTACGACGCGCTGGATCGCTGGACGAACCGGCTGGCGCGGGTGCTCATCGGGCGCGGCGTGGGCCCCGAAACGCTTGTGGCGCTCGGCATTCCGCGATCGATCGAGTCGGTGGCGACGGTACTGGCGGTGGCCAAGGCGGGCGCGGCGTTCGTGCCGGTCGACCCGTTGTACCCGCAGCAGCGCATCGGGCACATGCTGTCGGATTCCGGCGCGGCGCTCGGCATCACGTTGTCGAACTACCGCGCCGAGCTGCCCGACGGCGCGGAGTGGATCGTGCTCGACGATCCGGCGTTCCGCGCGCTCGTGCTGGACGCGCCGGACGCGCCGATCGCCGACACCGAACGCCTCGCGCCGCTGCGGATCGACAACCCGGCCTACGTGATCTACACCTCCGGTTCGACCGGCACGCCGAAGGGCGTGATGGTCACGCATGGCGGTTTGTCGAACTTCGCCGCCGAGACCGCCCACCGGTTCGACGTCCAGCCGGGCTGCCGCGTCCTGCACTTCGCCACCCCGAGTTTCGACGCCGCGATGCTCGATCTGCTGCTGTCGCTCGGCGGCGCGGCGACCCTGGTGATCACGCCCACCGGCGTGGTCGGCGGCGACGACCTGCGGCGGGTCTTCGCCGGGGAGCGGATCACCCACGCGTTCATCACCACTTCCGCGCTCGGCACGGTCGATCCCACCGGGCTCACCGAGTTGCAGCACGTGCTGGTCGGCGGCGAGGCATTGCCGCCGGACCTGGTGACCAGATGGGCGCCCGGCCGCAACCTCTACAACGTCTACGGGCCGACCGAGACAACCATCGTCACCGTCATCTCGCAGCCGATGACGCCGGGCGAGCCGATCACCATCGGCGGCCCCATCCGCGGCGTCAACGCCGCGATCCTCGACGCGCGACTGCATCCGGCCCCGATCGGAGTGACCGGCGAACTGCACCTCGCCGGTGACGCGCTGGCCCGCGGTTATCTGAACCGTCCCGGTCTCACCGCCCAGCGGTTCGTCGCCAACCCGTTCGGCAAGCCGGGGGAGCGGATGTACCGCACCGGCGATCTGGTGCGCTGGTGGGCCGGGTCGCGGGAGCACGGATCACCGGCGGACGGTGCGCACGAGATCGAGTACGTCGGACGCACCGACCATCAGGTCAAGATCCGCGGCTTCCGTATCGAACTCGGCGAGATCGACGCCGCGCTCGCCCGCCACGGCGGGGTGGCGTTCTCCACCACCATCGGGCATCGCACCCCGGCGGGGGCGACGGCGCTGGTGTCGTACGTGAAGCCGCGCGACGGCTTGTCGCTCACCGCGGCGGAGCTGACCGGGCATGTGGCCGGTCTGGTGCCGAATTACATGGTCCCGCAGTCGATCATGTTGCTCGACGAAGTGCCGCTGAACCCGGTGGGCAAGCTGGATCGGGCGAAGCTGCCGGAGCCGGTGTTCACCGCGGGCGAGGGCTATCGAGCGCCGTCCACCCCGACCGAGGAGGCGCTGTGCGCCGCCTTCGCCGCGGTGCTCGGCGTGGAGTCGGTGGGCGTGGACGACGGGTTCTTCGAACTCGGCGGCAACTCGCTGCTGGCCACGAAAGTGGTCGCGCACGTACGCGAGACCGGTATCGACCTGCCGGTGCAGTTGATGTTCGGCGACGCGACACCCGCGGCCATCGCGGCGCGGCTGGACGGGACGGGCGCGTCCTCGGGCGCCGCGGTGGCGGCGATGCTGGCGCCGGTGCTGCCGATTCGCCCGAGCACCGCGACCAGTCAGGCGCCCCTGTTCTGCGTGCACCCCGCGATCGGATTGGCTTGGTGCTATTCGGGATTGCTCGCGCATCTCCCGGCGGATCGGCCGGTCTACGGGTTGCAGGCTCCGCACGTGGCGGGGGAGGACGGCTACGGGTCGATCGGCGAGGCCGCGAGCCGCTACGTGGCTTCGATCAAGGAGATCCAGCCGGACGGGCCCTACCACTTGCTCGGCTGGTCGCTGGGCGGGCTGATCGCCCAGGAGATGGCGGTACAGCTGCAGGAAGGCGGCGACGAGGTGGCGCTGCTGTCGATGATGGACAGCTACCGGCTGTCGGACGACCTGCTCGAACACGCGACTCCGAGCGTCGCCGAGATCGTCGGTGAATTCGGCAGTGCCGAACTCGGCGCGCAGATCGATCCGGAGATGAGCCTGCGGGAGGCGGCCGAGTTGCTGCGCGCCGGCTCCGGGCCGTTCGCGGCGCTGACCGTGGAACATCTGGAGCGGCTCTACGCGGGCTACGACAACGGCACCGTGCTCGCGCACAGCTTCCGCCCCCGCGCGTTCGACGGCGACCTGTTGTTCTTCACCGCGGGCGACGACCCGATCAACCGGGCCGACCCGGACCGGCGCGCCGCCGCCTGGCAGCCGTACGTCACCGGCGCCGTCCACGACCACGAGCTGCGCTGCGCGCACTCCGCGATGACCGCGCCGGAAGCGCTGGCGGTGATCGGGCCGGTGCTGCGGAAGTGGCTGGAGACGAAGGAGACGCACAGGTGAGTTTGGCGGTGGAGGTCGCCGGCCTGGTGAAGAACTACGGCCGGGCCCGCGTGCTGGACGAGGTCGACCTACGAATCCCCACCGGTACCGTGATGGGCCTGCTCGGTCCCAACGGCGCGGGGAAGACGACGACCGTGCGGATCGTCACCACGCTGCTGAAGCCATCGGCGGGATCGGTGCGGGTGGCGGGCATCGACGTGCTGCGCGACCCCGCGGCGGCGCGCAAACGGATCGGTCTGTCCGGCCAGTACGCCGCCGTCGACGCCAACCTGTCCGGCTACGAGAATTTGCGCATGGTCGCCCGGTTGTACGGGATGTCCCCGCGACAGGCGACCGCCAGAGCCGGCGAACTGCTCGACGCCCTCGGGCTGGACTACGCCGCGCATCGCAGGGCGGGCACATACTCCGGCGGCATGGCGCGGCGGCTCGACCTCGCGGGTGCGCTGGTCGCCCGGCCCCCCGTGGTCGTGCTGGACGAGCCGACCACCGGCCTGGATCCGCGCGGCAGGCTGGACATGTGGCGAGTGATCGGCGACTTGGTCGACGACGGGACCACGGTGCTGCTGACCACGCAGTATCTGGAAGAAGCCGATCTGCTGGCCGACCGCATCACGGTCATCGACCACGGGCGGGTCATCGCCCGCGGCTCGGCCGACGAGCTGAAGACCTCGATCGGCGGTGACCGGCTCACCGTCACCCTGGCCGCCGGGCAGGCCGCGGCGCCCGCGCTGGCGGTGCTCGCGCAGATCGGCGTGGGGGAGCCCGGCCACGAGGCGGGCACCGACGAGGTGTGGGTGGTGGTCGGCGACGGATCGCGCACGATGGTGGAGGCCCTGCGCAGGCTCGACGACGCGGGCGTCTGCGTGGTGGACGCGAACGTGCACCGGCCCAGCCTCGACGACGTATTCCTTTCCCTCACCGGCAAGCCGGGCAACCCGACCGCCGCGGAACCGGAGACCGACGACGTACAAGAGGAGATCATGTCGTGAGCACGGCCATGGTGCGGGAGGTCGCCCCGAAGCCGAAGTCCGAGCCGAAAGCGTCAGCCGCTCAGCAGGATTCCGGCCCGCGGCTGCGGTTGTTCCGGGACAGCGCGATCGTCGCGCACCGCAATCTGCTCACTATTCTGCGGGTGCCGACCCTGCTGGTGACCGCGACGATCCAGCCGCTGATGTTCGTGTTCCTGTTCGCCTACATCTTCGGCGCCTCGCTGGGCGGGGGCCAGTACCGGGAGTTCCTGCTCGCCGGCATCTTCACGCAGACGGTCGCGTTCAACGCCGCGTTCACCACGGTCGGTCTCGCCGGGGATCTGCAGAAGGGCATCATCGACCGGATGCGGGCGCTGCCGATGTCGCGCTTGGCCGTGCTGATGGGCCGCACGCTGTCGGACCTCGTGGTGAACATTCTCAGCCTGGCCGTGATGGTGGGGTGCGGGTACATCGTCGGCTGGCGCATCCACGGCAGCCTCGCCGACGCCGCGCTGGCGTTCGCGGTGATCCTGCTGTTCGCGTTCGCGATGTCCTGGGTCGGCGCGCTGACCGGCTTGCTGTCCCCGACCGTCGAGGTGGCGCAGAGCGCGGGCTTGATCTGGCTGTTCCCGCTGACGTTCATCTCCTCGGCGTTCATCTCCGCCGAGACCCTGCCCGGCCCGCTGCGCACGATCGCCGAGTGGAATCCGATCACCGCGGTCTCGGCGGCGGGACGCAAGCTGTTCGACAACGACTCCCCGCCCAGTTTCGTCCCGCCCAGCGGCTGGGCGGCCGACCACTGTGTCGAGTACGCGGTGGCCTGCTCGGTGGCGATTCTCGTGCTGGCCGTGCCACTGGCGTTGCTGCGCTACCGCAAGGTGGCCAGTCACTGACCGGAGGGTGTGGGACGAACAGCGAACGGCCGCCGCATCCGACGATGCGGCGGCCGTTCGGTGTTCGCGGGCCGTCAGGCGCGGCGACGGGTCTTGAGCAGTTCGAGGCGCTCTTTGAGCAACTCCTCGAGCTCCTCCTTGCTGCGGCGCTCCAGCAGCATGTCCCAGTGCGTGCGCGGCGGCTTGACCTTCTTGGTCTCCTGGGTGGTGCCCTCGATCAGCACGCCCTCCTGGCCGTTGCGGCACAGCCAGGTCGGCGGGATCTCGGCGTCGTCGGCGAACGGAACGTCGAACTCCTCGCCGTTGTCGGTCCGGTAGCGGGCGATCCGACGCGGAGCCAGGTCGTGGTCGCGATCGGTCTCGTAGCTCACCGCTCCGAGCCGGCTGCCTCGGAGTACGCGATCTGCCATGGTGTGCCTCTCCCTGTGTGCTCGAGTCTTCGTGCGCTGCCACGGTGTCCGCACGAGTGCACGGGGCGCTCGGTGGACCTTGAAGTACAACGATCGGGCCTGCGCCGATAGTTCCCGACGCGGCCGCGGTGAACCGTTCCATTGTAGTGCCCGCGGCGCGCCGAGCTCGCCACGCCCGGCCCGGAAGGATTCGCCGGGGGTCGCTGAGCGGATCGCCCGCGGCGAGCGATTAGTGTTCTGCCTCATGTCGCGCCGCTTGTCCTGCCAGTGGTGTGGGCGGGAGATCGTGGAATCGGAGGCCGGCCGTCGTCGCCGGTACTGCCGTCAGTCCTGTCGCCAACGCGCCTACGAACACCGCAACAGCTTGAAGGGAACCGGGATACCCGACGACGCGGTGGTGCTCAGCGCCCAAGAGGCCGCCGACCTCGCCGATCGCTGGTTCGCCGCCCGCTGCGCCGCCGAGGACGTCACCACCGCCATCGAGGAGGGAGCGACGCCCGAGGAGCTGGCGGCGCTGGGCAAGACGCTGGTCGAGCTCACCCGCGACGCGGAACGTCTGCGCTGACCGGCTCCGCCGCCGTGCCACGCCGTGCCGCGCCCGCGTGCCGCAGATACACCGCGCCGAGCAGCGCCGCGACGGTCGCGGCGAGGCCGCAGGCCGCGAGCCAGGTGGCCGTGTCGGGGTGAACCAGCGACTGCGCGCGCATCGCCTGCCAGAAGACGAGCGCGAGCAGGCCGGCATACCCGGCCGCCAGCACGCCGACGACGTCCGCGCGGGCGCGCTCCGGACGCAGCCAGCGATAGCGCGGAGCCAGCCGGGCCAGCAGGACGGCCGCCAGCAGCAGCACCTGGATGCCGTGCAGCCCGACGAAGTGCGGAACGCGCAGGTCACCGCCGACAGTGCTCCAGTGGGTCAGCGGCATGCCGCCCATCGCATCGCGTGGCGCGAGATCGCTCGCGTCGGAGACGACCGTGTGACCGGCGGCCAGCTCGACGATCCGCCCGTCGCTGTCGCGGACGAGCTGCTTGCCGGTGAAACCCATCAGGTACCCCAGCGCCATGCCCACGACGGCCAGTGCCAGACCGGCGTGGATCGCCCGCGCCGTCGGCCGGTCCACCAACCGCTGCCAGGCCAGGATCAGCACGATGAGCAGGTTGGCGAGGAACAGGCCGGGCACGCCGGAGGCGAAGACGATCTGACCGATCGAATTCACCGGATCGTCTTCGGTGTTGAAGTGGCTGAACGTGCCGCGCGCGGCCTGTAGCACGATGAAGCCGACGTCGACGAAGCCGGTGACGGCGAAGACGGTGCCCAGCCACCAGGTAGCTCGGCTTCCCCGGTGCGGCAACGACAACAGCCAGGCCAGGGTGAGGCTGTAGAGGAAGAACGCCAAGCCGAACT